>JALRIS010000083.1 GCA_023255335.1 Flavobacteriales bacterium
AGTCTCGAGGAATTCCCTCTGCTCAAAATGTCAGAAAGTAGGTCGAATGCATAATAATCTGGATGAAGTCTATCGCAAATATGCCAAGCTTTGTACAGGGCATTTTGCGGAACATTTCTTGTTACTTCCAGAAATCTCGCCTCGGTTTGTTTAGGTTCTTTCGGCAAATTTCGTTCGTATTTTTCTCCACCCGGTATGGAACCATACCATTTTTCCACCAGTTCAATTACTTCGGTAGGAATTAAATCTCCCGCAATTGAGAGAATGGCATTTTGCGGTGTGTAGTGTTTATAGAAAAAGGTTTTTACTTCTTCCATGGTTGCCTTTTCAATGTGGCTCAGTTCTTTTCCAATAGTTGCCCATTTGTAGGGGTGGGTGGTGTAGGCAAGAGGTCTTAACAATAACCACACATCACCGTAAGGTTGATTCAAATACCGCTGTTTAAATTCTTCAATAACCACACTTCTTTGTACCTCCAAACTTTCGGGTGTGAAGGCTAAACTCAACATTCTGTCCGATTCTAACCAGAGTCCCGTTTCAATATTTTGTTTGGGAAGTGTAATGTAGTAATTCGTAATGTCGTTGCTCGTAAATGCATTGTTTTGTCCGCCTACATTTTGTAACGGTCCATCAAATTCTGGGATGTTTACAGAACCACCAAACATAAGGTGTTCGAACAAATGGGCAAACCCAGTTCGGTGTTCGTCTTCATCTTTTGCGCCCACATCGTACACGGTATTAATGGTGACAATAGGAGTAGAATTATCTGGATGAATAAGGACACGAAGTCCATTCGGGAGAGTGTGTTTTACAAAATTAATCATTGTGTTTTCTTGTATTTAAAAGGAAATGGACGTTTTACTTTGTTGTTTTTTTAGACGGAACGGTGTAAAACTCCTTTCCGTAATTTGGTTCAAAGTAAGCCACGTCTTCAAACTCTTTGAGGTTGTATTTTTCTTCGGCAATTTTTACCATTCCTCTGGCAGAACAATAAATATCGTCTATAAAATGAATAGTGGAATTGTGCGCAAACACTTCTTTCAGTTTGGCTGCGCCATTGCCAAAAAGATATTTTTCTCCTTCGATATCAGAAAAAGAATTTTCTGTCACTACTTCGTTAAAATCATCTTTTATTCTTTGGTTCGTAATCGAAAAAATAGCTACAAATACTTCCATTCTTCGTGCGTCTATCACGGGGATTTTTAATCCAGGTTCACAAGAAGTAAGATGGCACATTGATTCCAAGGTGTTTACTCCAATGAGCGGAACGTTTTTTCCGTAACAAAATCCCTTTGCCGAGGAAGAACCAATTCTTAGCCCGGTGTAAGAACCAGGTCCCGAACTTACAGCTACCGCGTCTAGGTTATCGAAAGTGAGGTTGTTTGTAGCCAAAAGTTCGATAATAGATAAGTTTAGCTTTTCGG
Organism: Flavobacteriales bacterium; assembly: GCA_023255335.1. Classification (GTDB taxonomy): domain Bacteria; phylum Bacteroidota; class Bacteroidia; order Flavobacteriales_D; family CAJJDF01; genus CAJJDF01. The sequence continues at coordinate 1,425 of JALRIS010000083.1, forward strand.
AATGGGAATAGTCATCTTCCAAGATATCAATAAAATCTAATGTTTTTCCATCTTTCCCCAAGGCGATAGAGCAAACCTTTGTTGCAGTCTCAATGTTCAGTATCAGCGCCATAATTTGAATTAAAATCAAAAATACTATATTAGTGAAACAAATAATGGTATATCCTGAAAGAAATTGAAACGAACAAATGAGTGAAAAAAAGAAATTGACAAAGAAAGCCGCCCTATTTCAAGGGTTGTTTTTCGGAATATTCATGTTGTTTTTTCAAGTGATAGGTGATCCGTTATTATCAAAAACTGAGATTACCTTTGAGAAACTTCCGTTTCAAATTCCTCTCTGGATCTTACTCGGATTGATTGATGGTTTCGTGGTGAGGTATTTTTACAACAGAAGTTTAAAAGAGAAATAAAACTCCATTTCAACTTTTGGCAGGGTTGATCTACGAGGTTAAAAAAAGTTAAAACCAATTCGTAAAACCCAAATAGATGCTATATTTGCATTCACACGGATAACTCCATGATTTTATGAAATTCACACGACAAGTATTCTTTTATTTTTTTACGTTTCTTATTCTTTTTTCTTGTTCTCAATACGAGAAAGTACTCAAGGGAGATGATTATGATAAAAAATATGAAATGGCTGAGAAGTTATACTTGAAGGAAAAGTTTTTAAAAGCTATTCCGTTGTTTGAGGAAGTAATTTCGATTTATTCGAAGCTGAGCGAAAAAGGAGAAAAAGCTTATTATTACTTATGTTACAGTCATTATAATTTGCAAGAATATGCCTTGGCGGGATATTATTTTAGAAATTTCCAATCCACTTATCCCCAAAGTGAACATGCCGAAGAAGCAGCTTTTATGGGGGCAATGTGTAAGGTAGCAGCTTCACCCAAAGCCTCACTGGATCAATCCAATACTCTCACAGCGATTAATGAACTACAAAGTTTCATGAATCGATATCCCAAAACAGAATTAAAAGATACTTGTAACCATATTATTGATAACCTGAGAGGTAAATTGGAAGTAAAAGCATTTGAAAGCTCCAAATTGTATTACCACATGGAAGACTACGAGGCGGCCGCAGTTTCTTTTACAAATATGCTTTCGGATTATCCTGATACGGAGCTAAGAGAAGAGGTTTTGTACCTAATCGTAAAATCAAATTACAAGTTGGCTGCAAATAGCGTGAAGGAAAAAAAAGTGGAGAGATTTGAGGAAACTATAAAATCTTATACTAAATTTGTAGATAATTTCCCAAAGAGCAAGAAGTTGAAAGAGCTAGAAGGGTTCTACACAAGAGCGCTAGAAGAAATAAAAAAATAGTCAAAAGGAACACACATGAACTACAAACAAACAACAGCAGAGAAAGATACAGTTACAAGAAACACCTCGTCTATGGAGGCAATTTCTGGTAATATCTATGAGGCGCTAAATATTATTAGCAAAAGAGCAGACCAGATTACTGTTGAATTGAAAGACGAATTGTCTCAAAAATTAGAAGCTTTTGCTTTGCCAAGTGATAACCTTGAGGAAATTTTTGAAAACAGAGAGCAAATAGAAATCTCTAAGTTTTATGAGAAATTGCCGAAGCCAGTGGCTATTGCTCTTGAAGAGTTTTTGAATGAAAAAGTTCAAAAAATAGAAAAGAAAGAGGAAGAAGCCTAAGAAATTCCATCCAAACCATGTTGAAAGGTAAGAAAGTAGTAGTGGCAGTTACGGGAAGTATTGCCGCATATAAATCTGCGCTTATCGTTCGTCAATTAATCAAATCTGGAGCAGAAGTGAAAGTGGTGATGACAGCTTCTTCACACGATTTTATTACCCCCCTAACACTTTCTACTTTATCAAAAAATCCTGTATACTCGGAGTTTACCTCCAGCAAAGAATCAGGCACATGGAACAACCACGTGGAGCTAGGACTTTGGGCTGATCTCGTTCTGGTAGCTCCTGCCACGGCCAACTCACTTTCCAAAATGGCAAGTGGCGAATCCGACAACTTTTTGATGGCTGTCTATCTGTCGGCAAAATGCCCTGTGTACATCGCCCCAGCAATGGATTTGGATATGTACAAACATCCTTCCACGAAAGAGAATATCGAAAAACTGGTAAGCTTTGGAAACATCATTATCTATCCAGGAAGTGGTGAACTAGCTTCGGGTCTTGAGGGCGAGGGAAGATTAGCCGAACCGGAGGAAATCATTGAATTTATTACCCAAGATTTAAGAGCCAAGCAGCCCTTGTTTGGAAAAAAAATTCTGGTAACTGCTGGGCCTACCCACGAGGCGCTGGACCCTGTTCGATATCTGGGAAATGGATCCACAGGGAAAATGGGGTTTTCTTTAGCCAAAAAAGCGAGTGAGTTAGGAGCAGAGGTGACCTTGATTTCGGGTCCTGTATCACTTGCTACGCCCAATCCTTCTATCGAAAGAATTAATGTAATTTCTGCTCATGAAATGTTTGAGGCCGTAACAGCTCAATATGAACATCAACATATTGTGATAATGGCTGCTGCTGTGGCAGATTACACACCTGCGAGCTTTTCGCAAAGCAAAATGAAAAAGAAGGACGGTGAGTTATCCATTGAGCTCAAGAGAACTCAAGATATTTTGGCTCATCTCGGACAACACAAAAAGAATCAAATTTTAGTTGGTTTTGCCCTAGAAACAAACAACGAGAGAGAAAACGCCCAGGGAAAATTGGAAAGAAAAAATCTTGATTTTATTGTATTAAATAGCTTGAATGACGAAGGGGCTGGTTTTGCAGGTGAAAGCAATAAGGTAAGTATTTTGTCAAAGAACAATAAATCAATTGATTTTGAGTTGAAATCGAAAGAAGATGTTTCAGTAGATATTCTGAACTACCTAATTCAACATTACTAAACCATTTATGAAAAAGATATTAATTGCTAGCTTATTTTTGTTGTTGGGTGTTGTGGGAAATTCTCAAGAGTTAAGATGTGAGGTAGAGATATTGGCTCCGCAGTTAAAAAAGGATCCAGAAAACACGCAAGTGCTTGAGCAGCTCAAGAAAACGGTGATGAATTTCATGAACAATACAAAATGGACCAGCGAAGTATTCAAAGAACATGAAAAAATAGAAACGAGTTTACTGATTACAATCAGCGAAAGGAGCGGAGACGCATTTACAGCTAAAATTCAGGTTACTTCAAGAAGGCCTGTGTTTAATACGAATTATACTTCCACCGTAATAAACACCTTGGATGGAGCATTTAATTTCAACTTTCAGTTGAACGCGCCTATCCTATTTACGCAAGGTGTTTATACCAATAATCTTTCTTCTGTGTTGGCTTTTTATGCCTATTATGTAATAGGAATGGATTACGACACTTATGCCCTCGAAGGAGGAACAAAATACTTGCTCAAAGCTCAAGAGATTGCAAACTTGGCTCAATCTTCAGGTCAATTAGGTTGGTCTTCGAGTGAAAGTGTGAACAATAGGTATTGGATAATTGAAAATATCCTAAATGCCCAATTCAAAGGAATGAGGAAGTGCTCTTATGAGTATCATCGATTAGGCCTTGATTTGGCTCATGATGATGCTAAGAAGGGAGTGGACAACATGACTCAGGCACTTTCCTATCTGGAGCAAGTTCATGTAAACAAGCCAGGTTCTGTTAATATGAGGTTGTTTTTTGTAGCCAAGGTAAATGAGCTGTTAAATGTCTATTCAGAAGCATCTAATCTTAATAAACAAACGGCTTTTAATATTGTACGAAGACTAGATCCTAGCAATATTCAGAAATATCAAAAAATGCTTCGATAGAAAAAAAGTAGAAAATGTGAAAAAGTTCTACTTTATCCCCACTAAATAGTTAACAACTCTCGTTTGTGAAAATTCTAGATTTCAGGACAAGACTTATCTTTGTAGAATGGAAGAAATGATACTGATACTAGATTTTGGCTCGCAATACACGCAGTTGATTGCAAGAAGATTAAGAGAATTAAACGTTTATTGCGAAATTCACCCCTACACAAATATTCCTAAAATTGAGGAAAATGTGATAGGTGTAATTCTTTCGGGAAGTCCCTATTCGGTAAGAAGTGAAGAAGCCCCAAATCCAGACTTATCGCAAATTAAAGGAAAACTTCCCTTGTTGGGCGTTTGTTATGGAGCTCAATTTTTGGCGCATAGTAATGGGGGGCTTGTCACTCCTTCAGAAACTAGAGAATACGGAAGAGCTAATTTGAATTTTATTAACCAAGAAAATGAATTGGTGAAGGGAATGACAACGGGTTCTCAAGTATGGATGTCTCATGGTGACACGATTAAAGAACTTCCGGATAATTTCGAAATCATTACGAGTACGGGAGATGTTGCCGTTGCAGGATACAAAGTGGCAAACGAAAAAACATACGGAATTCAATTTCATCCTGAAGTGTATCATTCAACGGAAGGAGCTCTCTTGTTGGAGAATTTTGTCGTGGGAATTTGTGGTTCTCAACAAAACTGGACGCCAAATGCTTTTGTGGAATCAACAGTAGAGGAGCTACAACAGAAAATTGGTGATGAAAAAGTAATACTTGGGCTGTCTGGAGGAGTTGACTCCACAGTTGCAGCCATGCTCTTGCACAAAGCCATTGGAAAGAGATTGCATTGCATCTTTGTGGATAACGGACTCTTACGTAAAAATGAGTTTACCGAGGTATTAAAAAACTATGAACATTTAGGATTAAATGTAAAAGGCGTGAATGCTTCCGAATTGTTTTATTCTGCTTTGGCTGGTTTGACAGATCCTGAAGAGAAAAGAAAAGCAATTGGCAAAGTGTTTGTAGATGTATTTGACGAAGAATCAAAGAAAGTGGAGGGTGCAAGTTGGTTGGCTCAAGGAACAATTTATCCAGATGTGATCGAGTCTATTTCTACCGGAGGACCTTCTCAAACTATTAAATCTCACCACAATGTGGGTGGATTGCCAGATTATATGAAACTAAAAGTTGTAGAGCCACTTAGAGCCTTGTTTAAAGACGAGGTAAGAAGAGTAGGGAAATCATTAGGACTGAATGATAGTCTCTTGGGACGTCATCCTTTCCCTGGTCCTGGGCTTGCGATAAGAATATTGGGAGACATTACTGCCGAGAAAGTAAGAATTTTACAAGAGGTAGACCACATCTTTATCCAAGGATTAAAAAACAATGGATTGTATGATGACGTGTGGCAAGCAGGAGTAATATTATTGCCTGTTCAGTCTGTAGGAGTTATGGGAGATGAGCGAACCTACGAAAACGCTGTGGCATTAAGAGCAGTAAGCTCCACAGATGGAATGACCGCAGATTGGTGTCATTTGCCTTATGATTTTCTAGCTAAAGTATCCAACGATATCATAAATAAAGTAAAAGGAATAAACCGAGTTACCTACGATATAAGTTCTAAGCCACCAGCTACTATAGAGTGGGAATAATCATATAAACTATCTAACTATTATGAAATATTTTATAACCATTGTTTTTGTCAGCCTAACAATGACATTCTTTTCTCAGGAAAAGAGAAAGATGATTGACGGAGAGGAATTTATTGTCCACACCGTAAAGCAAGGAGAAACGTTGTATGGGTTGACGCAAAAATACAACACAACAAAAAAAGAATTGAGAGATGCCAACACTGGTATGCTCCTTTTTTTGAAAGAAGGACAGGTACTTCATGTTCCAGTTCCATTAGCACAAAGAACTGTGCACGTGGTTCAGAAGGGCGAAACGTTGTATGGGATTTCTAAAATTTACGGACTAACGATAGAGGAATTAACCAACTTGAACCCAGAAAAAGCCAAAGATCTGCAAGTAGGAGCTACCTTGAAATTAAAGCAATCCTCTTCCTCAGTCAAGGAACCCAAAAAAACTACCACTACGGATTCCAAGGTTCATGTAGTAGCAAAAGGTGAAACTTTGTACGGAATTACCAAAAAATATGGGACAACTCTTGAGCAATTAAGAAAACTCAATCCAGGTTTGACAGAAAGTATTGCTATCGGTGATAAAATTCTTGTCCCAAACCGATCAAGAGAAATAGAAAAATCAGAACCTAAAGTAGACAAAACACCGAAAGTAGACACTAAACTTATTCAGTACACGGTTGAAAAGGGCGAAACTTTTTATGGGATTTCCAAAAAATACAACACGACTGTGGAGGCCATCAAAAAATCCAACCCGGGAGTGGAGAGTTTGAAGGAAGGTGATAAATTGACTATTGAATTACCAGAGGATTACCTGAAAGATATCAAAATATCCTTGAGTGATCCCATCTTGCCAAAAGGAAATTTGGATTCGGTAAATAAAATTAATCCACTGAAAGACAAACTGAACGAAATGATCATGAAGGAGAGCTATTCTATTTCTTTGTTCTTGCCTTTTATGCTGGATAAGAATGCCCAGATTCCTGTGGAAGTGAACAAACCAAAAAAGATTCATACATACAGCGAAATGAGCACCCATTTTTACCAAGGAGTTCAATTAGCACTCGATTCTTTATCACTCTCAGGCACGTCCTATACCTTGCAGGTATTTGACACACGAAATGATACAACCACAGTAGGAAAACAATTGAGAACCAACGATGTAAAATCATCTGATTTGATAATTGGTCCCTTCTTTGAAAAACCATATAAGCAAGTTTCGAGCTTCTGTAAATCCAACCAGATTCAAGCGGTTTGTCCTGTTAGTCAGTCGAACCAATTGTTATTCAACAATCCTTACGTAACGGAACTAAAGACTTCTTTTCCTTCTCAAATCAATTACTTAGCAAAGTATTTAGCAGCAAACAGAAACACGGAAAATGTGATTTGTGTCTCAGGAAAATCTAAGAAAGAAAAGTATTTGGCAACTTTGTTTTCGGATGAATTTGCAAAAGCTGCCGCTGGAAAATCTAACAACTACAGAAGTAAAACAAGTCCATTTAGTTTAACTTCTTATTCCTCAATGAAAGGATTTGACGCCAAATTGGTAAAAGGGAAAAAGAATGTAATCGTATTGCCTTTGATAGAAAAAGGAATGTCGTCAAGTTTCTTCACCCAATTGAATATCATCATGACGCGAAGTCGTATGAAGGGATACGAAATAGAAATCTATGCCTTGGAAAACTTTTTGGAGTATGATGAGATAGAAACGAGTCAAAAAATGAAGTACAACTTGCATGTAACTTCCTCTTCTTACATTGATTACAAAGATCCAAAAGTGATAGAGTTTGTAAAGCAATACAGAGCGAAATATGGTGCAGAACCTAGTACATTCTCGTTTATGGGCTTTGATGCTGCTTTTTTTCATGGAGTTGGTTTAGCTAATTTTGGCAGGGAGTATTCAGCTCATTATAGCCAGATTCGAGTGCCTCTTTTGCAATCAAGCTATCAGCTAGAAAGAAGCGACAAAAGCAGTGGATTCGAAAATCAAGCCGTCTATATTTTGGGGTACAAAGACTATGAACTAGTAAAACTAAATTAACCCAATTTGGAGGGATTCTCGGTCATTGTTAATAAATCAATTGAGAGTAAAAAAAGGATTTCATTATCTTTATAAGAAACTCATCTAAATGAAAGCAACATATTACGGTCATGGATGTTTTGGGCTTGAAATAGGAAAGAAAAAATTTCTTATCGATCCCTTTATAACTCCCAATGAATTGGCAAAAAATATCGATGTCTCCAGCATAGAGGCAGATTATATTTTACTTACACATGGCCATGAAGACCATGTGGCGGATACAGAATTAATTTATACAAACACCCAAGCAACTTTGATTGCAAATTTTGAAGTGGCCAATTGGTTTGAGAAGAAAGGAGTAAAAGAGGGAATAGGGATGAATATTGGAGGAGCGCTTCAATTAGAAGGATGCGCCATTAAAATGGTGAGTGCTCTGCATTCTAGCTCTATGCCAGACGGAAGTTATGGTGGATTGGCAGCTGGTTTTGTTTTTGTGTTTGAAGAAGATGAAGTAGAGAAAGTAGTGTATTTTGCTGGAGATACAGGTCTTCACAAAGAAATGGAGCTGATTCAAGAAGAATTTGGGTTTGTGGATTTTGCTTTTTTGCCTATTGGGGATGTTTTTACAATGGGTATAAATGATGCAATAGAAGCGGCCTATTTGGTAAATGCAGACACAGTGGTGCCAATGCATTACAATACATTCGAACCCATCGAGGTAGATTTGGAAGAGACGAAAATTGGGTTTGAGGAATTTAGATTTGAAGTATTTAACATAGGAGAAGAAAAAGAATTAATTTAAAATATGGCAAAAATAATTGCAATAGCGAACCAAAAAGGAGGGGTAGGAAAGACTACCACTGCAATAAATCTTGCAGCGAGTTTGGGTGTATTGGAGAAAAAAGTACTGATTGTGGATTCGGATCCACAAGCCAACTCAACTTCAGGTTTGGGTCACGACCCTAAGAATGTGAAAGCAAGTATCTACGATTGCTTTATCAATGAAGTGGAAATAGCCGATATTATTTTGTCAACTGAAACCCCATTTGTAGATATTTTGCCCTCAAATATTGATTTGGTTGGGGCTGAAATCGAAATGATAAATTTGCCAAATAGAGAATACATGCTCAAGGCAAACTTGGATAAAGTGAGGGATGCCTACGATTTTATTGTAATTGATTGTTCTCCTTCCTTAGGGTTGATTACGATAAACTCACTTGTTGCCTCCGATTCAGTTATTATTCCAGTTCAATGTGAGTATTTTGCTCTAGAAGGATTAGGAAAACTCCTTAACACAGTGAAAATTGTACAGAACAAATTGAATCAAGAGTTAGAAATTGAAGGAATTTTATTGACGATGTACGATACTCGATTAAATTTGTCGAACCAAGTGGTAGACGAAGTAAAAACTCATTTCCAACAAATGGTTTTTGATACAATCATTCATCGAAACACCAAATTGGGTGAAGCACCGAGCTACGGAGAATCCGTTATCATGATGGATGCTTCGAGTAAGGGAGCGATCAATTATTTGAACCTCGCAAAAGAGGTGTTGCAAAACAACGATCTGACTAAAATTAAAGCAGAAGATAAGATTATAAATTAATGGCAAAGAAAAAAAGTGGACTTGGAAAAGGTTTAGGAGCCTTATTAGAGAATAATGAAACGGACATCACTACCTCCAAAGAGGCAGTGACGAGTGCTTCTGTGGGGAGTATTTCAACTATTTTGGTGAAAGACATTGAAGCGAATCCTTTTCAGCCAAGAACAGAATTTGAGAAAGAAGCGTTGGTAGATCTTTCTAATTCAATCAAGGAACATGGGTTGATTCAACCAATCACTGTGAGGAAGATTGGCTATGGAAAGTACCAGTTGATCTCTGGAGAAAGGAGGTTTAGAGCTTCTCAGATTGTTGGACTTACTCAAGTTCCGGCATACATTCGGATTGCGAATGATCAAGCAATGTTGGAAATGGCAATTGTTGAAAACATACAACGTCAGGATTTAAATCCGATTGAAGTAGCGATAAGTTTTCAGAGATTGCTTGATGAATGCGAGCTTACG
>JALRIS010000183.1 GCA_023255335.1 Flavobacteriales bacterium
TGAACCAGCATTGGCTGGGTTAAGTATCACAGGAGCCTCGTACCATTGAGAAAAATGGATTCCTTGACTGAACGACAAGTTGCTCATACCTATGATACTAAGCGCTATGTAATAAAATTTTTTCACTGGTTATCGAATCAATGTTATGTCTCCTTTTTCTAATACTTCCTCACCTGAGCTTAATGTCATTTTTATAGAATAGAAGTAGACTCCTTCTTCCGCTTTTCTTCCTTTGTATGTACCATCCCATCCTATATTTACGTCATCTGATTCAAATAAGAGATTTCCCCATCTATCAAAGACAAGAAATTCTATTTTCTCAGCTTCACTGGATCTTACGTACAAAATGTCATTGGCTCCGTCACCGTTTGGTGAAAAAATATCGGCAATAAAAAATGGTATTTCGGATACACACAACTCCCGAGTGAGAGTATCAAAACAGGGTCCCGCATTTTTAACTACTAAAGTCACTGTAAAAGTTCCTCCTTCGTTGTAAGTGTGTGTTTCGGAAGAATTAGAAATGGAGTAAGGAAGTGGTGTAGAACCGTCTCCAAAATCCCAAAATCCTTGTGACACGCCAATGGAACCATCCGTCACTGTTAGTGTTTTGTTCTCGGAACTCAAACATTTAGGATAAGTATCGGGATTCATTGTGAAGTTGGCTTGTACAAAATCGTAACCAGGCATAACCATAAAAGTATCTATGCTACATCCAAAACTATTTGATATGGTTAGAAAAACACTGTCTTTTACTGTTCCAATAATTGTGTCGGATAAGGACGTAGGTTGTGTCCAGTTAAAAGTGTAAATTGATTTTTGGGAAAGATCATAGGTAGCAAATCCTAGCTCGCCAAAACATCCAGTTGGATTCGTAATGAGAGTAGGGGTTATAGATAATACCGCCACGTTTACAGTGTCAGAATGAGGATCGGAACAACCGTCATTAACAGTAAGAATGTATTGGGTGGAAACAGTAGGTGATTCTGTTAAGGTATTCGTTGTGGTAGGGGAATGGTCCCAAGAATAAGAATAGCTTGGTGAAGGAAATCCACCAATAGCTGAACCAATAAGGGTAACTGAGCCTCCTAAACAAATTGTATCGGCTGAGGATTTTAGGTCGGCTAACAGGGAATCTCTCACCACCACATTTTTTTCATTACTTGTTCTACAAACTCCACTTCCAAATGTGTAGATAATTTGGTGCATTCCTGGACCTGCTGCTACAGGATTGAATGTTCCCAATACTTGATTGTAGTTACCTGTTCCAGACCAGGTTCCTCCCGCTGGAACAACTGGTATTGTAATAGTATTTGTAACGAAACAAAAAGTGTCTGGCAAAGTAATGGCAGCCGGCACAAATTGATAGACCGTGACGGAGATTGTTTTGTTACAAACATTGCCTTGTGTTCGATAAGTGATTGTATGAGTACCAACTCCAGCTATGCTTGGGTCAAACATACCTGTTTGAGCATTGGTAATCCCATTTCCTTGCCATTGAATACCCGGCATGTTGTTTATTGGATCCAACATAAAGGCAGCTTGTGTGCTGCAAACTGTCGTGTCTGTAATCGATAAGGTATCGGGGTAAATTGCCACAGTCACCGAATCTTGGCAACTGTTTTTGTCATAATAAATTGTATGGTATCCATTTCCAAGACTAAGAGGGTAAATATAGTCAAGGGAACCGTAAGTTTGAATTCCAATTCCTGACCAAGAGCCATAATTTGGTTCGGTCAACAGGGTAGGTATTGAATTCACCAATATAGAGTCTTGAGAAGGGCATAAGAATATCGTGTCAGGAATTACATTCGTCTGAATTACTTGCATTTGCATCGTGTCTGTACATCCTCTAAAGGTGTAAATAAGGTTTGTATTCCAATTTCCTGTCAGAGTAGCAGGGGTAAAAACTCCTGTACTCGATACTCCTGTACCACTCCAAACACCAGTTGCTGGAGTTCCGGGTGTCAAACTAAAGGCGGGTTGTGAAGGACAAGAATTTGTATCCAATCCAGCTGAAACAGTATTAATAACCATATTTACTGTGTCTCGGCACCCTTTGTAAAAATAAGACACTAGATTGCTTCCGTTATTGGCTGCAGGCGGAGAAAATATTCCAGAACTTGCCGAAATAATCCCTGTGCCCGACCAAGTTCCACCTATTGGAGAAAAAGGTATGTACACGGGTGCTGAATTGCTACAGAGTGTATCGGTATCATAAGCAAACGAAAGAGTGTCCACTAGCACATTCAGTGAATCCATACAACCATTGAGTGTGTAGTAACTAGTAAAATTTCCATAAACTACTGGGGTAAATGTGCCGGTTATTGAATTCACATGAGTCCCACTCCAGATTCCTCCAGCGGGTGTTCCAGATGTTAAATTTACGGGTAATCCACTTACGCATAAACTTAAGTCGGGTCCGGCTTCAGGAGCGATAACTTGAATAGAGATTGTATCTTGACAAGCAGATAGCTGATACGTAATTAGGTGTGTTCCAGCTCCGGCTAAATTGGGATCAAATGTTCCTAAAATAGGATCAGTGATTCCAATTCCGCTCCAATTTCCTCCCATTGTGTTCGCTATCAAATTAAAGGCTGTGTCGTAAGCACATACTGGGCTCACAGGTAAGATAGTAGGGTCTATAGTTTTAATACTTATTGTGTCTGTTAGAATTAAACCAGTAGATAGTTCAGTGACAGTTACATAAAAAGTAGTGTCTCCTGTTGGACAAATAGAAAAAGGTCCGGCAGAATTAGGAAGTCCATTACTCCAGCTATACGTGTATCCCGAACAACCACTTGCAATGGCTCGTACATTCGTGCAGTTATTCAAACACAACGTATCGTTGTAAACGGTTCTTACCGTAAATGGACAATCTGTTATTTGAAAGGTATCACTTGCAAAAATAGATATCTTCCCCTCACAAGAGTCAACAAAATTTAAATTAAAATTCAGTATATAATCACAATTTCTGGAAAATCTCGGATTGATTCTGAGTCTTACAGAATCCAACATATTATTGGTGCATGACAAAGGAAATACATCAGTTACTGTAAAAGTGCCAGCTACACTAGACAAGGTGAAAACAGCGGAATCAAGTAAATCGCACCTCAATGGATTGGAAAGTTTTACGATGAAAAATCGGTCATTACATTGCGGTGGTTCTGAGCTATTCACAGAAATTTGATAATCTTTTTCGAGTGTGTCTAATACTTTTAGGGTAACAGAATCAATAAATGTTTTTCCTGAGGATGTTTCAGTGACCAAAACCGTGTAAGTTGCAGTAACAGAAGGACAAACGATATGAGGTCCAGCAGAAGGGGGAAGACCATTGTTCCAGCTGTAGCTGTATGTGTTGCAAGAAGAAGGAGTTATGACCTCAATATTCGCACAATCCCCAAAGCACAGCGAGTCATTTGTGGTAGTGAGAGTTGCCAACAAATCACAATTAGTAAAATCAAAAGTATCCAAAATAGTAAAGGAATACACACTGTCGCAAATATCAGGAATGTTTATTTCCATTTCCAGCTGGTATTCACAATTATAAACAAATGGATTATCTAACCAGATTCGGGCAAACCTAGAACTGTCATTGACACATCCAACCTTCGAGATGTTTACTACATTGGGAGCATTAAACCCAATAATGCTAGCAGCTGCAGAAACTATTGAGTCACAATGAATATTTTGATCGAATTCTACTAAAAAGGAGGAAGAATCACAAGTAGGAGGTGCAAGATTACTTATGTTTACTTTAGGGGCTGTTACCGGAGGAGCGGTAGATACCCAGTTTGCCGTCCATCCGGGAAATTCTAATACACCATCAGATTTGAAAGTGATTGTCAAACAACCTGAATTTGCCACAATTGTTGGAGGTAGTGAACCATTCAAATTTCCCGAATAGGTTCCCAATCTTGGAGAGGAAGTATTTGGGCCATTGTAAAACGTAACAGTGTCAATAAGTGATTCAGTGAAAAAGGAGGTAAACGTATAGTAGATAGTAGCACCCGTACCCGGGCAAATGGAGAAAGTGTAGTCTTCGTTTGCCAGATAATGCCCGCTGGGAAAGGTTTTAAGATCAGAATCGGTATGAATACCGTCACATTCTGCTACAGTTGTATCTTTCATAGGAAAGGTTTGTTGTGACAACAAACCTTCGGTTCCTATTAAGAACAATAAACACACTACCAGAATTTTATTCAACATATTATTTTATTTACTCACCTTTATGGAAGAAGTAACTACTTCGTTACTCCAGTTTCCGGCTCTATCTTTTAATTTGACGGTAAACTTGGTGGTCTCTGTAGAATCATTTCCTAAAACAAATATACCTGACAACCTTACGGTTAATTCTCCTTCTATCTGGAGAGCTTGGTCAGGCGGTGTGAGTGGTTGAATATGGTATTCATCCGCACGTGGTAATCTAGCATCTTTTACATACAAAGAGTATACATCAGGATCTTCATTTCCAATATCACCATCACCATCTTTGTAGGTTAATTTTAGTACAATGTTTTGAGAAAATTCTGTTGTAGAGGAAGGGGTTAGACTGACAAATTCTATTTCTGGAATTTCACTGTATTTTTCTTCCTTTTTACACCCAACAATTGTCAATGAAAGGGCAATTACAAGAAGTTTGAAAATGGATTTGTTCATTTAGGTGGTATATAAGGTGAATAAATATATCGTGGGTCGTGAACTACCGTTGCTAGGATTTTCTGCTGGTTCTGTGTGATTTGCATCCTGGACATATACACGCACAAAAAGTAGAGTTCCCGGAGGATATATGCTGGCATCTAAATCATACTTGTGGGTAAAGTTAGCCATACTTCCAGAAAAATCATTGGCCATAAATCCACTTGAAACAGTCATCGGCATAGCCGCTACAGAATCAAATTCGAACATGGCAGTATCAATTTTTATTTCATTCACAGTCATGCTAGTCGGGCTGGTGAGGTCATCATCAATGGAAAACCACAAATCGACATCTGTTCTCGGAATAAGAATGGGTAAAATTCCTGCACCTGTTGGTCTGGAATAGGTAGAGGTGGTCGAGTTATTATGAAATGCCGAGAATCCTGTTACGACTGGATTTGGATTACCAATTACGGGAGCATTTCCGTACATATCTTTTGCTCCTGCATTAATCCAATCTTTAATCGCTTTAATATGTTTTGATTTATTTACAATCCATTCGTCAGCGTACACAGGAGGCATGATTCCAGAAGTATTAGGTAATGATTTTAGTAATCTTTCATGTAAGAGAGAAAGTGCTGCATCTCCTGGTTTTACACGGTACGTAAAATCGCCCGCTGGATTGTTAGTCAGCACATTCTGGTACACTGTACTATTGTATGAGCTACTGATGGTTCTAAAATCTGGCTCAAACGCCCCATCATGACATCCAGAGTTGGCACAAGTGGGTTTGAATACTGTGGCATGGAGATAACCAAAATTAGACGAAGGAAGACTAGCTAAAGTAGGCTCTTCGTATAATTTGGGAGTTGTATAGGTGTCATAAGGGTTTTCAATGGTGCTTTTTTTACAATTCGTCATCACAACCATTAGGCTTACGATACCTACTCCTATCATTTTATTTAAAACTGATTTCATACTTATAATTTTCTAATGAGTGATTGGCTTTGCGAATGGAGAAAACCAGAACTTAACATTTCTTGCTCTATCCCTAAAATGTGTCCTACCGTAATAGCAGCATCCGTATTAAGCGGTGACGTGGAGCTCAAAGGTCCAGTTGCTTTATCTGGCTCGTTGGTGATTGATTTACCAGCCATAAGGGTGAAGACTCTCCGGGTGTTTGCATCAGAGTGATCAAATGCTCTAAAATTGTTTTCCCTATCCAGTATTGGATTTGGGTTGAGGTTTCGTCCACAATCTGGTGTTGCGATAAATATAGTTTCGTTCGCCATGTCAGGTATTTGCGTTTGGATATAATTCCACATATATCCAATGGCATGATCCGCTGCATGTATTGCTCTTAAGTAACTGGTGAAATTGGAGTGACACACATCGGGCCCATCAATTTTGATTACGGTTACCGCTGGTTTAAATTCTTTCATCACCTCAAGCGCGTACCCAACAGTACTGGCATCATTCCCTCCTTGTGGCGGACGTATTACCGTTCCAGCTTGTTTCTTTTGAAACATGGTCCTCATAAAGTTTTTGATCTGTTGTTTTTCTGCTTCGGTATTTCCAACAGTATCCAACACATTGTTACTTGTTAAATTTTCATAAGAGTTGTCCAAGAAATATTTCATCTTGTACATGGGAGATAATTCATTTTGTGGATGGTAGATTTTAGCATCTTTCAAAAATTGGTCGCCCTGATTTCCAAAAGTAACTCCTGGGATAAACATGTTCGCCCCATATTTTGCTCCATAATCTTTATGCCCACTGTGGTTGTAAAGCGGAACAGAGTTTGTCAAAGTATTTCCAATAAACCAAGTATCGGTGGCTTTGTATCCTCCGTGCTTTCGCAAAAATTCAAATATTGTGGGTGTTTTGGGTCTCTCCAACAGTGGTTGTGCCAAATTTGTATTTCCTTGCAATAGAGCTATGGATCCACCGTAATGTCCTGCAGCAATTGCATTCACTTCCTTAAATAATACACCTTGCGACTGAATAGGTGTGCTTAAAATTGGAGAAATGGGTGTGTTTCCACTCGTTCCTACTCCATACACAACTTTTGAGGTAGGAGCAGCACCGCTCAGCATGTTGGGCATTATATTTCCTGTCACATTCAAACTGGGAGTTGGGTTCCATGTATACTGACTTTGCGAAAGATATAATTGATCTACGGTTTCTTGATTTCTTAATCCACCTGCATACATAACCAAAACTACGTGCGGAGCAATTTGAGTTCCCGTTGGTGCAAATAACCTACCACTTGGCAATATATAAGGAGCAATCATTGCTCCGGCAGATGTGAGGGTTGCTTTTTTTATAAATTCTCTTCTTTTCATAATAAAGGATTCTACTCAGGTGATTAATAAAATAAATATTCGTTTGAAAGTGCAAATGAGAAATATATAATCTCTGCCGATCGCGTAGGATTGTTGGTGATTTCATTTCTGAAATATTGTTTCTCACCTTCTGTAGGTCTGCGAATTAGAAACCTTTCGTACGTATCACTTATAAATTTGTCAATGTTTCCTCTCATATCTGCATCACTTGGAATCACTGGAAGGGGAGAGGTGCTATTCATAAAGTTAGAGATAATGACTTCTCTCGCCAGCTCTTTGTCTCCTATGGAAGTAATACACTGCCCAGCTCTGTAAATGTCTCCGGCAGAGAGTGCTTGCTGAAATAAGTTTGTATACACCACGGCAATCCATTGGCTTTCCGTTTTTTCTTTGAGTTTAGCCGAAGCAGAGGGATAGAGTTTTACTTCATTTAATTCAAAGATTGTGTCTTCTAATTTGTCTTTTTTACACTGGTAACTCACCGCACAAATGGAGAGAAAAACTAGGTATTTATAAGCGTTTTTCATATTTCAATTGATTAAAAATTTGCGTATTCATCCGTCTTCATTACCTCTTTTATAATGTAAGAAATATTTGAATTAGTAGAATAATGATTACTGTAAATAAATGTTTCTTGTGTTGTGGGGAATCGACTTAAATAAGATCGATATACCCAAGTCACTAGTCCGTCATTAAACTCTTTGGAATTGACTGCAATCCTCGAAAAGTCGTATTTGTTGGAACCTGGCTTTCCAAACAATAAGTCTGCTTGGTCAAATTCTACCATGTTATAGCTGGCATTAAACTCATCGGTGGTAGGAAATCTATAGAAGAGATTATCAAAAACTGCATTTACATAATTAAATGAATTCATGTTAATGATGTCGTATATTCCATTATAACACATTCTTCGGCACATTTCATTAAAGGATATAGATCCATTAAGAAAGGCGGTGTCGGAAGTGAGAACATCAGCATAAATATCACCTTGTTCTTTATTCCAGAAGTAGCCCAGCATGTTTCCAGTCAATGAATCGTTGCGTGCGGCAGTATAGGCGTTTCCCATTCGTTGAGCAATTTCAAAATCAGGTATCCCTTCCAAAAATCTAGCTTTTTGCTGCTCATACAAGTTTGCATAAAACAATTCTTTGAAATTATCTCCGTTCGATTGGGTAGTGGTATCGTTTTGTAGGTTAAAAATGATTGCCTCTCTGGTCGAGAATTTTAAATTGTTAGCTTCCAATACTAAAACTAGGGAGTCCATCTCTGTATCGAGAGGTTCTCGACCTGTAAGGTCAATAAATATACGGTTGATATAGTTTTTTACTTTTATAGTGGAAACTCCGTAATAATCTGGGGCAGTATTGTCTGAAATTTTAGATTCTTTCTTACAGGAAGAAAAAAATGCGAGGAACAGAGCCGCGCAGATCAACAGCTTTTTCATTTTTTTAGTTTAGTTTGTAGTGCTTTATCAAGTATACAAGGTACTTATAAGAATTAAATAAATTTAATTCAGACCCTGTAATTTATAAACAATACGAGTGCTAATAACTAAAAGTTGCGATGAATTCTAAAAAAAATAAAATGTTAATAAAAGTGAGGGAGAACTATATTTCTTCTCCATTTTTATTTTTCAAATCAAAGTACAACAGGTGTTTCGCGGTTTTCCCTTCAATTTTTATCCAAGTTTTGTATTGGAAGAACCATTTGATTTGACGAGAAATCAATCCTTTCTTGAAATAAGCTTCAACAAATGGGTGTACTTGGAGTACAAGTCCCTTTGATTTATCTGCCGATTTGATGGCGTGTTTTATTTGGTCCGTGATGAGGATAGCGGCTTGTACTTCTCCAGTTCCGTGGCAAGTTGGACAAGTTTCTTTTGTTTCTATTTCTGTAACGGGTCTTAATCTTTGTCTGGTAATCTCGACAACTCCAAACTTACTTGGAGGAATTAAGTTGTGTTTTGCACGGTCGGTACTCATTTTCTCTTTCAAGAATTTGTAGAGCTTCATGTTGTTTTCATTGTTGTACATATCAATGAAATCAACAGCAATGATTCCTCCCATATCTCGAAGTCGTAATACACGCGCCACTTCTTCTGCGGCAGCCATATTTACTTGTAATGCATTTGCTTCAGCATCGTTTTCTTTTCCTTTGCGATTTCC
The DNA here is from genome assembly GCA_023255335.1 of Flavobacteriales bacterium. Classification (GTDB taxonomy): domain Bacteria; phylum Bacteroidota; class Bacteroidia; order Flavobacteriales_D; family CAJJDF01; genus CAJJDF01. Next base: position 9,146 of record JALRIS010000183.1, read on the forward strand.
GCTGTTCACATCAATAACATGCATGGCCTCTGCGTGGTCGATAATCAAATATCCACCTCCTTGCATGTCTACTTTTCTTCCAAAACTGGCTTTTATTTGTTTGTGAATTCCATAGGCCTGAAACACATCAGAGTTTCCTTTATGAAGCTTAATGATTTTAGTCCTATCGGGTGCAATTTTTCCGATGTATTCTTTTAAATCATGGTACATGATTTCGTCATCTACCACAATACTGTTAAAGGTTTCATTCAAAAGATCTCGAACAATTGCTGACGCTCTATTCAATTCTCCCAAAATTTTCTTGGGTGGTTTTACATCTTTCACTCTTTGATAGATGGATAGCCATTTATCATTTAATTCTTGAAGATCTTGGTTTAGTTCAGCTACTTTTCTGTTTTGAGCCACAGTTCTGATGATCACCCCAAAGTTTTTTGGACGGATACTCTCGATAAGCCTTGTTAATCTGTTCTTTTCTTCCGGGTCTTCAATCTTTTGTGATACCGAGATTTTGTTAGAGAAAGGAATCAGCACTAAGTATCTTCCTGGAAGGGTTATTTCCGTGGTAACTTTTGGACCTTTTGAGGAAATTGGTTCTTTGGTAACCTGAACAAGTAGTTTTTGATTAGCTGAGATAAAATCTTTGATTTTCCCATGCTTTTCTATTTCTGGTTCAATAGGAAAATCAAAATTTGGTTTTCCATTCAAAGCGATTTTGGCAGCTTTTTCAAATGATTTGTACGAGGCGCCAAGGTCAGAATAATGTAAGAACCCGTCTTTTTCGTACCCTACATTTACAAATGCAGAATTTAACCCAGGATTAGTCCTTTTAACTTTTCCTAGAAAAATATCACCAGCCGCAAATGTCTTATCCTCTTCTTTTGATTCGGTATGAATCTCAATCAGTTTTTTATCTTTTAAAAGGGCAATAACATCCTCGTCCGGTTTAGATGAAATGATTAAATCTAAACTCACTTAGTATGTAAATATGGGATGAACGTAGGAGCAAAATACTTTGTTATTTTGTCGCTACTATTAATTTTTATTAAACACAAAAAACAAGATACAGTTATCTTGTTTTTTTGTGTTAATAGCAATGTTGTTGAAGAAACTTATTTTTTCTTCTTGTGACGATTTTTTCTCAATCTTTTTTTACGCTTATGAGTCGCCATCTTACTTCTTTTCTTTTTCTTACCGCTTGGCATATCTTTTAATTTTGGTTAATTATACTAATTCTTTCTTGTATTTCAATTTCTAACTCTTGGTTAGTGTTCAGTTTCGAGGCCTGAGTCAAGCTTATCAAAGCTTTTTCTTTGTCTTCGTTGAAGAAGTGGGCATCCGAAAGGGAAATTAATCCACTTACTTTTTCCTCACCAGTCGTGATTGACACAAATTTCTCAAATCTTTCAACCGCTTTGTCAAATTGTTGAGATTGCATGGAAAGCTTCCCTAGTTCCCAGATTGCATCTAGGTTGTTCGGGTCTTCCTCTAATACTGATTTCAACAAGGTTACACCTTCCATAATTTCACCCTGCTCAATAAGCAATGAGGCTTTTTTTACGGAAACTTCTCCCTCATCCACACTCGGTGTTCTCGGAAAGAATTGCAAAGATATTAAAATAATAAGAGCTCCAACAACAAAAGCTGATATTTTTTTAGAATTGGAACTCATACATTATATTTTGGAGTGAGGTACAGGAATTACTTAACCTTTACGTGCTTCTTAACATCTTCAGTAAAATCCTTTGCAGGTTTAAATGAAGGTATGTTGTGAGCAGGAATAATTACTGAAGTGTTTTTAGAAATGTTTCTTCCGGTTTTCTTCGCTCTCTTTTTGATTACAAAGCTACCAAATCCACGGAGGTAAACATTTTCTCCTTTCACCATATTTACTTTTACGGTGTCCATAAATGATTCCACTGTCTTCAAGACAATGTTTTTTTCTATTCCGGTCTTATCCGAAATTTGTTCAACGATTTCTGCTTTCGTCATGATATTATACTATTGGTTTATAAA
>JALRIS010000018.1 GCA_023255335.1 Flavobacteriales bacterium
ATGGCTGCGGAAGACGAAACAGGAACTATGAGCCAGGTTATCCCTGCCATGGAAGTATTCAATGCCGAAAACATTGAAAATGCTCCAGTCATTCTTACCATCAATATACTAGGAAGCCTACTCAGTTTGCTAGGTGCAATTTTAATGTACCAAATGAAAAAAATTGGGTTTCATCTTTATTTAGGTTCCAAAGTGATAAGCCAAATTCCTTTGTTGCTCTTTACCTTGTCTCTTCCGGTATTTATCACCTATGGATTCTTTTTATTCTTTACCATTGCTTTTGTGATTATGTATTCGCGCAATGTAAAATACCTAAAGTAACCCCATTAATTCTTATTGGCCAATTGACCACAGGCCGCATCTATGTCTTTTCCTCTGCTCCGTCTTACATTAGCAGGTACTCCGTTTTTTTCTAAAAAGTTGGCGAATCTTTCTGTGGACTTTGGGTCAGATTTTTCAAATTCTCCCCCATCAATAGGATTGTATTCTATTAAGTTTACTTTGGACGGAACGTGTTTACAAAAATTGACAAGCTCCTGAGCTTCTCTCATGGAATCATTGACACCACTAAACAAGCAATACTCGTAAGTCACCATGTTTCCTGTTTTTTCATAGTAATACTTGAGAGCCTCGGCAAGCGAATCGAGTGAGTTTTGTTGGTTTATTTCCATTATTTTATCCCTTGCCTCATCATTGGTTGCGTGCAACGACAAAGCTAGTCTGAACTTCACTTGGTCATCTCCCAATTTTGTAATCATCTTAGCGATTCCTGCTGTAGATACAGTAATTCTTCTTGATGCCATTCCCAATCCTTCATCCGAAGTAATTTTCTTAATAGACTCCAAGGTGTTTTTGTAGTTTAGGAGCGGCTCTCCCATTCCCATGTACACGATATTGGTAAGACCTTTGTTGTAATTGTCATTCGCCAATTTATTTATCTCCACCACTTGATCATAAATCTCATCATAAGTAAGATTTCTCATACGTTTGAGTCGACCGGTGGCGCAAAACGAGCAGGCCAAGCTACAACCCACCTGAGAAGAAATACAGGCAGTCATTCTTTTTTTTGTTGGAATGAGTACTCCTTCTACAATACTTCCGTCAAATAGCTTAAAACCACACTTAATTGTGCCGTCTTTGCTTACTTGCTTGGTGTCAATAGATAATTTATTGAAATAAAAATGCTGCTTGAGAAGTTCTCTCGTTTCTTTCGAGATATTGCTCATCGAGTCAAAGTCGGTAAAGGATTTCTTCCACACCCAGTCAAACACTTGGTTGGCTCTAAACTTTTTCTCCCCGTTGGTCTCAAAAAAAGTAATTAACTCTTCTTGGGAAAGAGCTCGGATATTTCTCTTTTTGATTTCTGATTCCATTATTGTTCTAATTCCGGAAAATCAATCAAATCCGTTACGATTAAAGTATTGGGATAGTCTTCCTTGATTTCATGCTGCATTTTTTCAGCCTCCAATCTTGTTCTAAAATTTCCTACTCTCAACCTAAAGTTTGGAGCTTTATAATCAATGTAAGTTTTGTGTTGTCTGTGGGCGGCAATCAATTTTGCTCTTTCCGCATCTACTACCGATTTGGTAGAAGAAGAAATCACCTGAATTCTATAGCCTTTCGCCTTTGGTTTTTGGCTCTCGCCTCCTGCCAAGTCTTTGGATATTTTGTCAATTCGTCCATCCTTAGAAACTGTCACCTTACCAGGTTTTCCCGATTTCTTCACCGTGTAAATTGTATCCGTTTTCAAGGCGTGATGTGCTGTGTCATTCTTTGTTGGGTACAATTTCCAACTGGTGTTGTTGGTAGAATCTTGTCCCAAAACCACTCCCATACCGAGGAAGATAGCTAACAAAATGGAAATGCTCTTTTTCATACTGCGATAGTTTTATTAAAATTACATCACAAGGATTGCGCCAAGTGAATTACCAGAGGCTCGGTTTTAAAAAATAACCTCTAAGTTAGTTTGAAATAATGTCGTAAAGTTTGTCCAATTTTGGCGTCAAAATCACCTCAATTCTTCTGTTAGCGGCTTTGTCTTCTCCTAGAGGATTATACTGACTTCTTCCTGCTGCCGACAATATTTTTGGATTTATCTCACTATTTTCCATCATTATTTCTACAACAGAAGTGGCTCTCAATACACTTAATTCCCAATTGTTTCGCGGGTGAGTACTAGATTTTAATGCGTCAGAATCTGTGTGACCTTCCACCACAATTTCTAGCTCTTCCTCACCTTCAAGCGCTTTTGCCAATTGAATGACAGCTACTTTTCCGTCAGTTCCCACTTTGGTACTTCCAGAGGCAAACAAAAGTTTTGCTTCCAAGCTTACGTACACTTTTCCGTTTTTTTGGATTACAGTAAGTCCCTTGTTTTCGAATGCCAACAACGCTTTAGATACTTTTTCCTTCAAGGCATTTACGGCCGCATCTTTCTCGGCAATAAGTTGTTCTAACTCTTTTACTCGTTGCTCTCTCAACTCCAGCGCTCTTTGTTTGTTTTCTAGAGTAATTTTCAATTCATTGAGCGTTTTCTCCAACTTGTTAAGCTCATCTTCTTTTGCTTGCAGCTCACGCTGAGTTTTATCCAGCTTAGCGGTAAGCGATGTGTTCTCTCTGGAGGAGTTTGCCAATAATCGATCATATCTCAATAAAATATCATCATGTAGCGACTTTAATTTGTCGTACTGCTGTTCTTTTTCCAAAAACTTTCTTTTTGCATCGGTCAATTCCTCTTGCAATTCGCTCAACTCTTCTTTCTTGGCAGAAAGCAATTGGTTCAGCTCGGTGTTTTCATTCTTAAATTTCTCATTTTCAGCCTGAAACTTTGCCAAATCTTCTTGACATTGCTCACTTTTGGCTTTAAGGTCTTCGTATTTTTTTGCGGGAACACAAGCAAAAATTAAGGTAGAAGCTACCAATAAACTAGTTACTCTTTTCATACTTCAATTTTATATAAATTCACTTTCTACACCCAAAGTTAGGTGGAATTAGACGTACAAATATAACGAATATACCCGCGAACCGCCTTGATTCGTCAATAAGTAAATAAAAGGAGATTGTTAATTACTTTTGGTAAAACGCTTTAGGATTTTGTGAGTTTTCTTCGTTTCATCTCACTCGATATTAAGGCTAATTCTCTGCTTGTTTGACCTGCTACCGAAGTATTCTCTTCCGCTCTTCGAATTAAGTAAGGAATTACCTCTTTCACCGGTCCGTAGGGAACATACTTGGCCACGTTGAATCCTTCGTTGGACAAATTGAAACTTATGTGGTCACTCATCCCAAGTAACTGAGCGAAGTAAAACGCCTCATTCTTTTTGTCCAATCCCTTTTTCTCGAGCAATTGCACCATAAGCATGGAACTTGCCTCATTATGAGTTCCCACGCATACAGCAATGTTGTTTTCTACGCAAAACTCTACTGCCAAATCATAGTCTCTGTCAGTAGCTGGCTTGTCAGGCTGTATGGGAGAAGGATATCCTTGATTTTCGGCTCTTTTTCGCTCTTTTTCCATGTAGGCGCCTCTCACCAACTTTACCCCAATGTGGTACCCTTCCTTCTGACTTTTGGCAAAAGACTCTTTCAAAAACTCTAAACGATCCCATCTGTACAATTGGATGGTATTGTAAACAATGGCTTTTTCCTTGTTATATTTTTCCATCATTTGAACACAAATTCGGTCGATTGCCTCTTGAATCCACGATTCCTCGGCATCTATCAAAATAGGAGTGTCTGCCTCAAAAGCAGCTTTACACAATCGCTCTACACGGTTAACTCCTGCCAGGTATTCGGGGGTGTAATTCTCTGTGCGAGTATTGAACTTTTCGAGTAAATCAAATTGGATAACTCCCGAGGTTTTGAACACAATGAAGGGAATTTCTTTGTTCGTTTTTGCGAGCTCAATACCGCTTTCGAGCTCTTGACAACATTTTTCCAGTTCAGCTTCATCGGCTTTTGCCTCTAGCGAATAATCTAAGATGGTTCCTACACCAAATTCATTGAGTTTGTTTATTACGGGCTTGCATTCTTCTATAGTTTCTCCACCACAAAATTGCTTAAAGATTGTTTTTTTGATGATTCCAGTGATAGGCAAACGTAAACCCAAGGCAATATTAGTGGCTACTTTTCCAACTGCAATTAGGGTGTTATTTCCAATTAATTTAAACAAACGGTGAGCCCATTTCAATTCAGAATTGGATTTACCCGAGAAAGCTACTTCAGTGTTTTCAAAAGAAAGCATAGGCGATTCAATAAATGTTAGTGACATTTTTGCTTCCAAAAATGCTTGTCAAATGTACGGCATTTATTTTTTAAAAATTCGACCCTTTTTTAACTTTTTTTATTCTGTTAGCGACTCTTTGTATAGTTGTTCATGGAATCTAGATCAATGACAATGCTTCCATCTTCGCCTACCATATTGGTCTTATCAAAATTGGCGTTATTGATGATTTCTTTTGCCTTGTAAGAAGTCCTTGCGTACACAGGAAGACCATAGGTTTCCTCTACTGACTTTACCAACACTAGCAGCTCCAAATCCTTTTCAATCATTTGCTCTAGCGTAAATTTACGGAACAAACTTTCTTCATTTATTGGGTGCACCACTGTCCACTGAGAGGGAAGCATTTTTACCTCGCTCAATTCTAGGTCTAGGCGCGAATAGGCTCTTTTTATTTGATTTTCCTCTTTGATGTTGTAGGTGGCTATCACCTGAATTTTAGTCTCAAGCAAGACACTGTTTCTTTTGTTGGCTAGTTTGAACATAAGTCCCTTCCCATTATTTTTTGGATAATCAGAAATTAGGGCATTCTCGCTAAACACCAATTTCAAATTAGGTTTTGAAAATCTTCCGAAAAGTAATCCCGTAGCTAATGAGAAAGACAAGAGCCCTACCATTGCTTCAATTGAGGCAACTAAGTTTACTGGAATTCCCTTGGGAGAAATAGTTCCGTAACCCACGGTAGTGAAAGTCTGTGAACTAAAATATAAACAACTCATAAAATCGAGCAATACTCCTCCCCGATCGGCTCCCAATAGGTTCTCTACTCCTAACACATAATAAACAAGGGCAAAGAATAAATTCAGGGAAAAATAAGCCAGAAACAAAAATAAGATAAACTTGCCCCAAGGCATTTCTAATAAATGTGTGTACACATCTCGAAGTTTGGAGATTGAACCACGCTTTATGACATTGAAAGAACCATCTTTATTAATAAGTCTTTTTTCCTTCGAATCGTATTTCTCGCCAAACCCAACGTCTTTGTAATTAGCCATCTGAATCTATTTATATTACTTCTAGTAGTTCTACAGTGAAATAAAGAGTCGAAAAAGGAGGGATTTTTCCAGAAGATTGAGATCCATATCCCAACTTGGGCGGGATGTAGAGTTCATACACGGCTCCTTCTTTCATCAACAACAATCCCTCTTGCCATCCTTGTATTACTTGGTTCAAGCGAAATACGAGAGGTTTTCCTCGCTGAATAGAACTATCGAAAACAGTACCGTCAACCAGAGTTCCTTCGTAATGAACTCGTACTTTGCTGGTTGCCTTGGGAGTTTTCCCTACTCCGTATTTTATGACTTTATAGCTCAATCCACTAGGCAAGTGAATAGTATCTCCCGAAGGAATACGGTTCTCTAGACTGGGCGAAGCATCCGAAACGTAACTTGACTTTTTTACCTGACAAGCGACCAACAATAGCAAAAGTAAAAAGGTTGAAATGATTAGTTTTGACATAGGTGTTGAAATAAAAAAAGCACCCACGCTTGTTGCGGAGTGCTTTTAAAATTAGGGATAAATTTGAAATTATTCTTGGTCTTTTTTGATTTCCAATAGCTCTACTTCAAAAATCAAAGTAGAAAAAGGCTCAATAGATCCTCCAGCCCCTTGCTCTCCGTAAGCTAGATTGTAAGGAATGTACAACTCCCATTTACTTCCTACTGGCATCAATTGAAGAGCTTCTGTCCATCCTGGAATTACTCTGTTTACTGGAAACTCAGTAGGCTCTCCTCTTTCAACAGAACTATCAAATACAGTTCCATCGATAAGCGTTCCGTGGTAGTGAGTAGAAACTACGTCAGTAGCAGCTGGTTTAGCACCTTTTCCTTCTTTCAGAATTTTGTACCTCAATCCGCTTGGCAAAGTAACTACGTCTTCTTGAGCAGTTTTTTCTGCTAAAAAAGCCTCTCCTTCAGCAATTTTACTTGCGTATTGTTCTTTTTGAGCAGCCATAATGTTTTCTTTTTCAGACTCCATAATTTTCATCGCTACTTTTTCTCCCTCTTCTTTAGAGATTAGTCCAGTATTGCCCATAAATCCGTCTTCCAATCCTTTGTAAAAAGAAGCTTCAGAAAAGTATTTGTTAAACCCGTTTCCGGTGAGTCCACCTGCAATATCAGTTCCCAAAAAATAACTAATGCTATCTTTCATAGAAGTCAAAGCAGTAAAGTCATTGATAGACCCTGGCTCAAAGGTAAATTCAGAAGAATCGTTTCTAATTTCGCTCAAGTTTGCCATTATCAAGCTGTTTCCGTCTTCTTTGCTCAACATCAGTTCGGCACCAGAAAATCCATCTTTCAATCCTTTATTAAAAGAAGCGGCAGAAAATAATCTGTCAATTTTATTTGTTTTGAAGTTTTGGGCAATGTCCATTCCAATAAAATAACTTACGCTATCTGCTTGGGTAGTGATCGCTTCAAATCCTTCTGCCATGGTGTTACCAGATTTCTTTGAGCAAGACGCTAATGCGATAGCTGACAAAGAAACAACAACTGCTATTTTTTTCATTTTGTTTTGTTTTAATTTGTTCGTTTATTTTTCTATTCCTAGTAATTCAACTTCAAAAATCAAAGTTGAATGAGGCTGAATAGCACCTTGGCCTCTTTCTCCGTATGCCAGGTGAGAAGGAACGAATAGTCTCCATTTACTTCCTACCGGCATTAATTGTAATCCTTCTGTCCACCCACTAATCACACCATTCAATGGAAATGAAATCGGCTCTCCTCTTTGTACTGAACTATCAAATACAGTTCCGTCAATTAAGGTTCCGTGATAATGAGTTTTAACGGTATCTGTTTCTGACGGTTTCTCACCAGATCCTTCCGTTATGATTTCGTACTGCAGTCCACTTGGCAAAGCTACTACTCCCTCTTTCTTTTTGTTCTCTTCCAAGAACTCTATTCCCGCTTTTGCTTGTTTTTCGGCCATTTCTGCCTGAAGTGCACCAAAATATTGTTGCAGATTCATTTGTGCTTCGTCACTTTTTATTGCTAGGTCGTTGCCTCCAAAAAAATCTGAAATTGCTTGTGCGAATACTTCGCCATTTACTTCTTTCAATCCTTGCTCAGCCAAACTTTGACCAATGTTCACTCCTAAACTGTAACTAATTTTGTTTACCTCGTTGTTTAAATCCATTCGGTTTATTTTTCTATTTTATTTTACTATTTCTATTAATTCAATTTCAAAAATTAACGCACTGTAGGGAGGAATGCTTCCTCCTGCACCTTGCGCTCCATAAGCCAATGTGTGAGGAATGTACAATTCCCATTTACTTCCTACTGGCATTAGTTGTAAGGCTTCTGTCCATCCTTTTATTACTTGAGTTACCCCAAAAGTTGCCGGCTGACCTCTGTCTACTGAGCTATCAAACTTTTTTCCGTTTGTTAACATTCCCGTATAATGAGTCTTTACTCGGTCAGCTGCGGTAGGTACAGGCCCCATTCCTTGCTTTATGATTTTGTATTGCAACCCACTTTCAAGAGTTACTACCCCTTCTTTTGTTGCATTTTCGGCAAGAAACTTTGCTCCTTCGGCCGATTGCTTTTCCACCATTTTCGATTGCATTTCTCCGAAGTACGCCTCTAAGGTTTGTTGAGCTTCAGCCATCTCCATTTTTGTACTTCTTCCCTCAAATTTATCCTTCACTCCATGTACCATGGCATCTGCATCTATTTCTTCCATTCCTTGGTTCTGAATGCTTTCCGCAACATTTACTCCCAACGCATAACTCACTTTGGTCATTTTGTCCGATAAATCCACTTCTTTGGATGCTTTTATCTCTTCTTTCAAGGCAATATTCTCTGCTTCGAGTGCCGAATACTTCTTTTTACTCACGACACAAGATGCCAAAAGTAGAGAAGCTGTTCCTGCTAGGATAAGGTGTTTGTTCATACTATTTAATTTAAATGTTTTCCTAATGATTCATTGAATGCTGTTTTCATTGTTGAGATATCTCCCCAATTTTCAGCGTCCACCACAACTTCACCAGAAGTGATTTCTCCTAGTAAGCTATAAGGTGTTTCGGTTTCTGCCATAAATTCAATGAATTTCTCTTTGTTTTCTTCAGTTACAGTGACTACAATTCTGCTTTGCGTCTCTCCAAACAAGAAAGCATCTTTTCTTATTTCGCTGTCTGTCGCCACATCAAATCCTAAATTGTTTACAAATCCCATTTCGGCAAGGGTCACAAATAATCCTCCATCTGCACAATCGTGAGCGGCATTGATTAATTTATTTTCTATTAATCCTTTGGTCGTGTTTTGTAATTCAAATTCTTCTTCCAATTCAAAATAAGGAGAGGTAGATTCTTTGATACCTACAATATTTGCCAAGTATTCCGAAGAATTAATCTCGTTCATTGATTTTCCAAGCAAAAAGATAGAGTCTCCTTCATTCTTAAAGTTCAAAGTCATCACATTGTCCTTGTTGGGCACAATTCCAATCATCCCTATAGTTGGAGTTGGGAATACGGGAGTTTCTACTCCATCAATTTTTGTTTGGTTGTAAAAACTTACATTTCCTCCTGTCACAGGCGTTTTAAACTTTCTACACGCATTACCCATTCCCTCAATGGCTCCCACAAACTGCCAGTACGATTCTGGGTTGTATGGGTTTCCAAAATTCAAGCAATTGGTAATGGCAGAAGGAATTCCTCCCGAAACAACAATATTACGAGCTGCTTCCGAAACGGCTATTTCTGTTCCTTTTACAGGGTTGGCATTCACGTATCGCGAGTTACAATCTACCGTCATTGCCAAGGCAGTGTTGGTTCCTTTTACATTCACAATTCCAGCATCCGAAGGATTGTTCGTACTCATGTTTTTGGTTCCTACCATCGAGTCGTACTGCTCATAAATCCATCTTTTGGAAGCAATATTGGGCATCGAAATCAATTTCATTGCCACTTCTTTCAGGTTTGTTGGCTCAGGAACCGAATCAATGGTAAACTTTTTATATTCTTCAAAATAAGCTGGCTCTTTAAACTCTCTGTCGTACACTGGAGCTCCTCCACCCAAAATAAGTGGCTCGGCAGGTGTTGAAGCAATCAACTCTCCATTTTCATAGTAATTAAGGATTCCTCCTTTTGTTACTACCCCTATTTGTACGCAGTTCAAATCCCATTTATCAAAAATATCTTGAACTACTTTCTCTTTTCCTTTGTGTACCACCACCAACATTCTCTCTTGCGATTCGGACAAGAGAATTTCGTAGGGCTGCATGTTTTCTTGTCTTGTTGGCACTTTCTCCAACCAAATGTCCATTCCAAATCCTTCTTTTCCACTCATTTCTGAAGTAGAACAAGTAATTCCGGCAGCTCCCATGTCTTGCATTCCAACAATGGCATCAGTTTGAGCCAATTCGAGCGTTGCTTCCAACAATAATTTTTCTTGGAAAGGATCTCCCACTTGTACAGCTGGCAAATCGTTTACTGAATCTTCTGTTATGTCTTTTGAGGCAAATGCCGCTCCATGTATTCCATCTTTTCCAGTAGCCGATCCAACAATAAACACTGGATTTCCTTCTCCGTAAGAAGTGGCAGAAATGGTTCCTCCCACTTTCATGATTCCCGCAGAAAATGCATTTACTAGGGGATTTGTGTTGTACGATTCATCAAAAAACACTTCTCCTCCAACGATTGGGATTCCAAAAGCATTTCCATAGTCTCCAATTCCTTTCGAAACTCCTTTCACAAGCCATTTTGTTCGGTCTTCCTCAATGTTTCCAAACCTCAACGAATTCAATTGAGCGATAGGTCTTGCACCCATCGTAAAAATATCTCTGTTTATTCCTCCCACTCCAGTGGCAGCTCCTTGGTAAGGCTCTAATGCCGATGGATGATTGTGTGATTCTATTTTAAATGCACAAGCCAATCCGTTTCCAATATCAACTAACCCTGCATTTTCTTCTCCTGCTTGGACCAACATGTGATCGCCTTCTTTTGGCAGCGTTTTTAGGTATTTGATAGAGTTTTTGTACGAACAATGTTCACTCCACATCACGGAGTAAATACTCATTTCGGTAAAGTTAGGGGTTCGACCTAAAATCTCTTTGATTTTCTCGAATTCTTCTGGAAGTAATCCAAGTTCTTCTGCTTGTTCAAGCGTAGCAATTCTGGTGGAAGCTTTTGACATGTGTTTTGCAATGAAATTTTAAGTCACAAAACTACGGATTTTAATAAGATTTTGAAAGAGATTAAACACTTAATCTAAAGGAAATGTTTTTTAATGAGAAGCAACTAAAAGCTCCAAAGGTCTGTGCCAAGGAGCTGAAAAAGAATATTTCTTCTAGTGGATTCTGTTGAGTTCCTTTTCCGAGGTGAGTTTTGATCCTGGTACTCGACTAAAACGAAAGCCTATTTTCCATATCGTTTCCAACGAATATAAAAATATCATTGCGTATAAAAATTAATACCTACAAGTAGAAAAACACCAGTTCATAAAATCGAAAAGTTCCAGAGTATTTACCTCCTCCTTTTCTTCTTTTTTCCAGCTGAAGTTTGTTTGTGCTTTTCGGCTAGCCATTTTGGTTTGTTAGACGAACTAGATTCTTGTTTTCGCGAATTTGAAAATTCCTTCTTGGCTCCACTTCCTTTATTCCCTCTTGGTTTACCAAGTAGTTGGTCCAATAAGTCAAAACGCTTGGCTTTGGTTAGTTGGTTTTTTATCCAGCCGTGGTTTTCCTTTTTGTACCAAAAGAAAAAACGGTGTTGGTTTTGTTTTTCCTCCTTGGTTTTGGGAGTATAATACGGCTGCATCGTGTAAGGATGAATGCCTGCATAATAAATTACCGTAGCCACTGTCATAGGTGTGGGCGTAAAATCTTGTACTTGTTCCAATTGGAATCCCATGTCTTTGGTTTCGGCAGCCAAGTTTGCCATATCCTCTTCTTTGCAACCTGGGTGCGAAGAAATAAAATACGGAATTAACTTCTGTTTCAGGTTGAATTTCTTGTCGATCTTGTCGTATTTTTCTTTAAATGAGTGGAAATGTTTAAAATCTGGCTTCCGCATGATTTTAAGCGTATCGGGTGCTGTGTGTTCTGGCGCTACCTTCAATCTTCCCGACACATGGCGAGTCTGGAGCTGCTCCATGTACTCTTCCATGTCTTTGGGGTCGCCTTTTTTGTTGTAGGTTTCTGTTAACAAATCGTACCGAATTCCAGAACCAATAAAGGCTTTTTTTATCTTGGGATTGGCATCTACTTTTTTGTATAAATCAGTCATAGGTTTATGACTGGTGTCCAAATTGCTACACACAACCGGGTGAATGCATGAAGGGCTCACACATTTATCACAAATGGATTGCACTTTTCCTTTCATCTTGTACATGTTTGCAGATGGTCCAGCCAAATCGGATAAATATCCTTTAAAGTCAGGCATGGAAGTCACTTTATCTACTTCTTTGAGAATAGATTCCTCGCTACGGCTGGCAATAAATTTTCCTTGGTGTGCCGAAATGGTACAAAAACTACATCCTCCAAAACACCCTCGGTGCGTGTTGACCGAGAATTTTATCATTTCGTAAGCCGGAATTGCGCCACGCTTGTTGTATTTTGGATGAGGAAGACGCGTGTAGGGCAAATCAAAACTTGCGTCTATTTCATCTTCGGTCATGGTATCGTATGGCGGATTGATAATCAGATTCTTCCCATTAACTTCTTGGATAATTCTGTCGGCAATGAGTTTGTTCGATTCTTGCTCCACGTGTTTAAAATTCCCCGCATATTTACGCTTGTCTTTCAGGCATTCTTCGTGCGAGTGAAGAGTCAAGTCTTTCCAGTTTTTGTTTTTTGGAATTCCTTCTTCTTTGGGCCTTAAATAAGCGGTTTGTTGCACCATGGTCAACTGATGAAAAGGAACGCCTTTTTTTAGCATTTGAAGTATTTCTTTCAGTGCTTTTTCGCCCATTCCGTACACGAGCAAATCTGCGCCAGAATCTTCCAAAATGGTAGGCATCAATTTGTTACTCCAATAGTCGTAGTGGGTGATTCTTCTTAACGATGCTTCTATTCCGCCAATAAGTAACGGTACATCGGGGTACAATTCTTTGATTATTTTGCTGTAAGTCACCACTGCGTAATCGGGTCTGAACCCGGCTTTTCCGCCAGGAGTATAGGCATCAGTAGAACGCAAACGAAGGTTGGCTGTATAGTGATTTACCATGGTATCCATGCAGCCCGAAGTGACTCCGAAAAAGTATTTGGGTTTGCCCATTTTTTTGAAATCTCGCAGGTCGTCTTTCCAGTTGGGCTGTGGAATGATAGCAATACGAAATCCTTCGCGCTCAATCAATCGCCCAACTACAGCAGTACCAAAAGCAGGATGATCCACATAGGCATCTCCCGAAATTAGTATGACATCCAATTCCTCCCAACCTCTTTTTTCCACTTCTTTCTTGGTGATAGGCAACCACGATTCTATAGGCAATCTTTCTTCCATGAGGCAAAGATAAGTGAAAAAAGATTGCTCTGTAACAAATTCATTCTTCGGGTGAAGAAGGTCCAACTAAAAATCGTTTCTTGCAACATTCTTCTATTTTATACCAAAATCATCTTGAATTCGTTATTTTTGTCCTGATGAGAAGAAAAATACTGGTATATTGTGTGTTAATTTGGGGCTTGGCAAGTTGTAAAATCAACTATTCAACTCAAGGAGGGCCTATTGATCCGAATTTAAAAACTATTTCGATTGACCAATTTTCGAATCAAGCTTCGTTGGGTCCTTCTACTATTGGATTTACGTTTACCGAAAAACTACGGGATTTATTTCAGTCTCAAACCAAGCTGGAATTAATTGCTCTCAATGGCGATTTATCGTACGAAGGAACGATCTCCAGCTACACGATTCAGCCTATTTCGGTTCAAGGAGACCAAACGGCTGCTCAAAACAGGCTCACCATCTCGGTGAAAGTGAACTTCTTGAATAGGTTGGACGAGAAGAAAAATTTTGAACAAGCCTTTACTCGATTTGCAGATTATTCGAGTTCGAGTGATATTAATTCCATTCAGGACAGATTAATCGAGGAGATTTTTGATCAAATTACTCAAGATATTTTTGATAAAACTTTAGGAGATTGGTAACAAAATCAGATTTCATAGAATGGATTCGTACTCCTTTTGCTCTAAAAGAAGGAGAGGTAAAGAAGTTGGAACAGTTACTTCAGGAGTATCCGTATTCAGGAAATTTGTCTTTTCTTTTGGCCAAAGGCTACCACGAACAAGAAAATGTACTGTTCGAGTCTCAATTAAAACACACAGCCATTTCGGTTCCCAATCGCGAAAAGCTCTATGAATTTATTCATTCTGAGAAGAAAAAAGAATTCATCGAAACCAAAGAAATAGTGGAGGAAAATGAACTTACCGAAATGGAGGAAATAGCTTTCCCCAAACTTCAAGAAGTAGAGCCCGCTGGCACTGAAGAGCTTACTCCTCCCTCTTCCGCTGCAAAAATTGAAGAGGTAATTTCGAGTAACAAACAGAAAATTCAAACTTCGGAAGATTCTCAGCTGGAACAATTGATACTCTCGAGCGCTATGAGTTCCGTATCGTTGTTGGAAGAGGAAGAAGGAACTAAGGAATTGGAAATCGAATTGCCTGCGCCCATTGAAAGTCTTCCCAAGTCAATTCCTTCAGAAAAAGAAACAAAAACACCTTCTAGTTTTTACGATTGGTTGGCTCCTCGTGAAGTTATGGAAGAAAAGGAATCGACCCCTGACGCAGAGGAAAAACCAAGTATTGAGCAACTGGTAGATAAATTTATTGCGGAAAGAAAAACTGATTCTGGCCATATTAAACTAAGCAAAGCTCACCCAAAACAATCCTTTTACTCTCCTGTAAAAGTAGCAGGTGAAAGTTTGATAGAGAAAGATAATTTTGCCACCGAAACTTTGGCGCGTATATATCAAACACAAGGGCTGAGCGAAAAGGCGATAGGAATTTATGAGCGTTTAAGTTTGAAAAATCCAGAAAAAAAAGCTTACTTTGCTGACCTAATTAAGAAAATTAGAGAAAACGAACAGAATTAAATCACAATTATAATGAGCACTTTAGTATTTATTTTATCCATCATAGCAGCAATTTTGTTGATGTTGGTTATTCTTATTCAAAATCCAAAAGGAGGTGGAATTGATTCCTCTTTTGGTTCTGCAAACCAACTAGGGAGTGTAAAGAAAACGAATGATGTAGTTGAGAAAGCTACTTGGTATTTGGCGATTTTTATCGTAATTCTCGCTCTAGGTTCTTCGATGATTATCGGGACTCCTGGTGCCGAAGAAGTTTCTGACTCTTCTAGAATAGACCAAAATTACAGAAACACATTGCAAACTCAAACACCCATTGTTACTCCTAACAACGAGGACAATAAGTAAGGAACAAGGGACTTATCTAATAAAAAAACTCGCTGGGAAATCCCAGCGAGTTTTTTTGTGCTTTTTATTTTCTCAACAAGCGGAGTTATTTAAAACTTTTACTATTCGGAGATTCAAACACTTCCAAATCAAAATACTGAATAGACGCAAGCAAATGGTCGAATATATCGGCTTGGATGTATTCATAATTCTGCCACACTTTGTCTCTACTAAATGCATAAATCTCAACAGGAATTCCGTTGGGCGTAGGCTGTAGCTGCCTTGCCATAAACATCAAGTCTTTGTGCACGGCCGAATGTTGTTGTAAATACAACTCCACATATTTCCTAAATACACCTAGATTAGTCAAATGCCTTCCGTTCAGAATTAGCTCTTTGTTTTTTACGTTTGCCTCGTTAAACTTGGCGAGTTCCTCTTTCTTCTGAGTCAAATAATTGGTAAGGAAATCAATTTGCATTAATTTTTCAATGTCGCTATCGGCTAGGTATTTCACTGTATCCTGACGCACGTAAAGAGCTCTTTTTATCCTTCTTCCTGGCGAATCAAGCATTCCTCTCCAGTTCTTAAAACTATCCGAAATCAAGGCGTAGGTCGGAATCGTGGTTATGGTGTGATCAAAATTCTGAACTTTTACCGTTGCCAGATTAATTTCGACTACATCCCCATCCGCACCGTACTTTTCGAAGGTAATCCAATCGCCTATTCTCACCATGTCGTTGATGGATACTTGGATACTTGCTACAAACCCAAGAATAGTGTCTCGAAACACCAAAATAATCACCGCAGATATTGTCCCCAAAGCAGTGAGAAACTGCCATACTTCCGTATTCGTAATCACCGTAAAAGAAAACAAAAACCCTGTAAACCAAGCAAATATCATAAATACCTGAATGTAACTATCAATAGGTTTGTCCTTGTACTGAGGTTTTATTTTGAGGTAATCTTTTATTGAGTTTAGTACACTACGAACAATGTATAAAATGAGTACAATACCCAGAACTTCTACTCCTTTTTCTACCACATTTCCTGCCTTCACAAAATCGCGAAAAACTAACGGCACATAGACATGAAACAACACGATGGCTGGAACGTGAGCCACATTTCTTGGCAGTTTATTGGTGATGAGTATGTCGTCAAATTTAGTTTTGGTACTGGCAGCAATTCTCACAGATATTCTTCTAATAAGAATCTTTATGGAATAATCAATTAGAAGGACAACTCCGATAAGAATGAGAAACATAATGCCCAGATTCAAGTATTTGGAAACAGAAGTCCCCATTCCTTGGGAGAGAAAATAATCATAAATAAAATGCGAATACTTTTTCATACACGTTGTGTTTGATTCAGGTTGAAATTAAAACCTACTGAAGCGTGAAGAACTGGGACGAAAAATCAGTTGACTACACATTGAACCTGAAGTGCATGATGTCTCCATCTTCCACCACATATTCTTTGCCTTCTACACCCATTTTTCCTGCCTCTTTTACTTTAGCCTCCGAACCGTACTGAATAAAATTGTCGTATTTAATGACTTCTGCACGGATAAATCCTTTTTCAAAATCCGTATGAATTACTCCTGCCGCTTGAGGAGCCGTCATTCCTTTCGTAATTGTCCAAGCTCGTACTTCCTTAACACCCGCAGTAAAGTAGGTGCTCAAGTTCAACAATTTGTAGGCACTGGTAATCAATTTATTAACTCCAGGTTCTTCCAATCCTATATCACCCAAAAACTCTTGACGATCTTCGTATGAGTCGAGTTCGTTAATGTCCGCCTCAATAGCAGCTCCTAAAAATAAAACCTCAGCATTTTCTGCAGCCACCGCTTCTTTTACCTGCTCTACATAGTTGTTTCCTGAACTCACAGAACTTTCATCCACGTTGCATAAATACAAGACTGGTTTTGTGGTCAATAATTGTAGCTCTTTCACGAATTTTATGTCGTCCTCTGCCTCTACAACAACTTCTCTTCCAGACTTTCCAGCCTCCAGTTTCTCTTTTAGCTGAGTAAGAATAGCAAGCTGACGAGCAGCTGTTTTGTCTCCAGAGCCAGCAGCTTTACCAAGTGACTTTATTTTACTTTCTACAGCCTCTAGGTCTTTCATTTGCAATTCAATGTCAATGATTTCTTTGTCCCTCACTGGGTCAACACTCCCATCCACATGGACAATGTTGTCGTCATCAAAACATCTCAATACATGGATAATGGCATCTGTTTCACGGATATTTGCCAAAAATTTGTTCCCAAGCCCTTCTCCTTTACTTGCGCCTTTTACAAGTCCAGCAATATCTACAATCTCAATGGTAGTAGGCATTACCCTTTCAGGGTTTACTAATTTTTCAAGTTCTGTCAGACGCTTATCTGGAACAGAAATAGTTCCCAAGTTGGGTTCTATGGTACAAAAAGGAAAGTTTGCCGATTGTGCTTTTGCATTCGATAAACAATTAAATAGTGTGGATTTTCCTACGTTGGGAAGCCCAACAATTCCGCATTTTAGTGCCATGTGTTCAAAATTTTTACAAAAATACGGTTTTTAGTTAGAATCTAGAGTTCAATAGTTAAAAACAATTCTCCAACATCAATCTTTTTTTATTTGTAACGGCACACCGAAACAAGTACTTCAAATTCAAATGAAACTTACTTTACAAACAAAACAAGAAAGTAACGAAAATCAAGAGAAAGGGTTTTTTGGCACTTTCTATCGAAGAAAAAAGAGGATAATGCTAGGCGCTGGAGGTTTTATGGGAGTTAATATTTTTGCTTTACAACATTACCGTTGGGAGTATACTCTTGACGGAGAAGATTACTCTCAAGTTGGTAGTGAAAACTTGAAATTTGAAGACCAAGCTGAAGCAAACGAGGAGTTCTCCTTAAGGAGAGTTGATCTAGGATTAAAAGCATCCATTGCCTACAAAATGGAAAGAATAACGCTCAGAGTAGATTCCGAATATGGACTCAGAAATTTATCTCAATTTGACAACGAAATAGGTCAATTTTTAACTCGATCACTGTGGCTCAGTGTTTCTGCACCTATTAAATTTGGAAAGTAACCAAGACGTTCTTTATAACTAATACACTAACAAGCCCCCTCTCTTGAGCGAACATTGTTACCCAGCCGCTTCACTTTCCCCCTCTGGAAGTTCCTCCATCGCTTCTTCTAAGTCAATAGAGTTCTCTTTTTCTGCTTGACCTTTGCATCTGCTGCATAGCTCCGAAATCTTTTTCATAGATTTAGCGTTTCCCACAGTTCCTTCAAATATTTCGTCAGTTCTATCACTATTTATATACCCACAAGTGTTGTACAGGTGATACTTTTTTCCTGATTTCGTCCAATACACAAAATCCTGACCTGTTAAAGTTTCTACTACACGAGTTTCCTCTGTATATTGCTCCACAGAAGGTGGGTTGAAATCTATTCCGGTTCCCACTCCAATAAGCAAAGCGGCTCCGGCAATAGCTCCTAAAATTCCTTTTTGCTTTTTGTCAATATTCTTATCGGCCAAGATCAGAATCACGAGTGGTAAAAATGCAATGGCACTAATAATCGCTCCCAGTTGATTTTGAACCCAAAACTTAAATTTTTCTTTTATGGAGGCGGGATCTAAGCGATTGGCTTTTTTCCAAAGCAAGTTACCGGCTACTGCAAAAATCAAAGCAATTACGATTAACACAATAAGCATTGTCATGCCATTTTCTTGCACGTCTCCGCCTCGTAACTTGAGAATTCCCCAAATCTCAAACCCAATGGCTACAAGCCAAGCGATAGCGGCTATCACTCTAAATGTTACTGCCTTCGATTTGTTATCGGCTGTGGGTTTCCATGGTTCGCTAGAGCCATTGTTAGAAGCTTTGTCGCTACTTACTTTTGTGATTTTTTTTCTGACATGGTAGATAGTTTTTTTTGTTAAAACAAATATAACGAAATTCTCAGGATTTGATTCTCCCCTTGCTGATTCCATTAAATTCTTTTTACTTTTGAATGAAATCTTGCGAAATAATGAAAACTACGTACACAAACATAAAGCAACTTGCTGGAATACAAGAAAATAAAACTGTTAAAAAACTAAGTGGTAAAGAAATGAGCGTGCTGAACACGATAGAAGACGCTTATTTACACACCGAGAACGGATACATCACAGGGTTTGGAAAAATGGCCGAATTATCCAAGTCTCTTATCCAACAAGAAATTGATTGTTCGGGAAAAATCGTGCTACCTGCCTGGTGCGATTCGCATACTCACCTTGTATTTGCCGGAACCCGCGAAACAGAATTTGTGGACAGAATTAGTGGATTGACTTACGAAGAAATTGCGGCACGTGGTGGAGGAATAATCAACTCAGCCAAAAGACTTCAATCGTCCACAGAAGAAGAATTGTACCAGGCTGCCTGGGCGAGGCTCGAAGAAATAAAAAGCCATGGAACGGGCGCTGTGGAGATAAAAAGTGGCTACGGCTTGTCACTCGATGCCGAATTGAAAATACTTAGAGTTATCAAACGATTGAAAGTAGATTCTGACCTCACCATCAAAGCTACATTTTTGGGAGCCCACGCAGTACCGCCAGAATTTAAAGGAAACAAAGAAGGGTATTTGGATATGTTGATTCACGAAGTGTTACCCATTATCCACCAAGAAGGCTTGGCAGATTATATAGATATTTTTTGCGAAACAAATTACTTTTCTGTGGCTGATGCAGAACGAATTATGGAGGCTGGCACCAACTTTGGTTTACAATCCAAGATTCATGTTAATCAATTTACGAGTATTGGAGGAATCCAAGCTGGTATAAAGCACAATGCTTTGTCTCTCGATCATTTGGAAGTTATGACCGATCAAGATATCGCAGATTTACATCACTCGGAAACCATGCCAACAGCACTTCCCTCCTGCTCTTTTTTCTTGAAAATACCTTTTGCTCCAGTGCGTAAAATGATTGATGAAGGATTAGCCATCGCTTTAGCAACAGACTACAATCCAGGTTCTACTCCTTCGGGCAAAATACCCTTTGTAATTTCCCTCGCGTGTATTTACCAACGATTGACTCCCGAAGAAGCGATCAATGCAGTAACTCTGAATTCCGCTTATGCTATGGGAATTAGTGACACACATGGGTCTATTACCGTAGGTAAAAAAGCAAACTTAATTATTACCAAAGAGATTTCGAGCTACAATTACATTCCTTATGCCTTTGGTGGAAATCATATTGAGAGTGTAGTTTTGGGCTGATTTTGGTATTAAAATACAGTAACCATTCTTACCTCCGCAGGAATGACACTAAACTAGATAACTAAAATTAAATAAAACTATCCCACACAACCTCTCTCGGTGGAGGAGCCACAATCTTTATTGGCTCTTTTTTTACCGGATGAACGAACTCAATTGCCCTAGCATGAAGATGAATAGATCCATCGGAATTGGATCGTTTTGCTCCATATTTTAAATCTCCCTTGATAGGACACCCAATAAAGCTGAGCTGACATCTAATTTGGTGGTGACGTCCAGTTTTCGGTAACACTTCTAATAAATAATAATTTTTCGATTTTGCTTTTAGTTGATAAGTCAAAATAGATTCTTTGGAGCCCGCTCCAATGCTTTTGTAATGAGCGTAGGATTTATTTTGTTGTGTATTTCGTTTCAGCCAATGAGTGAGAATAGCCAATTCGGGTTCGGGAGCATTCTGAACTACCGCCCAATAAGTCTTGTGTATTTCTTTTTCTTGGAACATTTTATTGAGTCGGGTCAGTGCTTTACTTGTTCTTGCAAATACCACTATTCCCGATGTGGGCCTATCAATTCGGTGAGTTACCCCTAAATACACTTCTCCTGGTTTGTTGTATTTTTCTTTGATGTACTCTTTCACCATCTCCGATAGAGGCTTGTCTCCTGTTTTGTCTCCTTGTACCAAATATCCCGGTCGTTTATTTACAACTACAAGATGGTTATCCTCGTATAGTACCTCTATTCTCATCTTAATTTTCCATTAGATAAGCTTTCAAAAATCCGTCTAAATTTCCATCTAATACCGAGTCTGGATTGCTTTCTTGATAATTTGTTCTGTGGTCTTTTACCCTGCGGTCATCTAGTACATAACTCCTAATTTGAGACCCCCACTCAATTTTCTTCTTTTCACCTTCTATCTCATTCCGTGCTTCAAGTTTCTTTTGCATCTCTATTTCGTATAATTGAGATTTCAAGAGCTGCATAGCTTTTTCGCGGTTACCCAATTGCGAACGAGTTTCAGTGTTTTCTATGACAATTCCAGAAGGAGCGTGTCGCAATCTTACTCCAGTTTCTACTTTGTTCACGTTTTGTCCTCCAGCACCTCCACTACGAAATGTATCCCAAGAAATATCCGCTGGGTTAATTTTTATATCAATTGTCTCATCCACCAGCGGGTATACATACACCGAAGCAAATGAAGTCATCCGTTTACCTTGTGCATTGAATGGACTTACTCTTACCAATCTATGAACTCCATTTTCTCCTTTCAAATAGCCAAAAGCAAATTCTCCCTCAATCTCGATAGTCACCGTCTTTATTCCTGCTGCATCCCCAGCCTGAAAATTTAATTCCTTTACTTTGAATTTACTTTTCTCGCTCCACATAAGATACATTCTCATGAGCATCTCGGCAAAGTCGCAACTCTCTGTTCCCCCTGCTCCTGCCGTAATTTGAAGAACTGCACTCAATTTGTCTTCCTCTGAAGAAAGCATATTCTTAAACTCTAAATCCTCTAGTTTTTCTATAAGAGCACCGTATAATGCATCGATTTCAGGCTCGTTGTCCTCTCCCTCGTTGTAGAACTCGATAAGAACCTCCAAATCTTCCTTCATTGTTAGTAAAGAATCAAATGACTGAGTCCAATACTTTTTTCCGTTTATTACTTTTAATAATTTCTCCGCAGCTGCAGGATCATCCCAAAAATTTGGGTCGTGAGTTTTTATCTCCTCTTCCTGAATTTCTACGCGCTTATTATCTAAGTCAAAGATAGCGGTTTAAGTCCGCCAGTCTCTTTGTTAACTCGTTTATTTGGTCTTGATTTATCATGGCGTAAAGGTAATTAATTTGTAATTGAAAATGAATATTTCCTAATTGATAATTGAATTTTATTAATTTTACGATACCAAAGCATCTAAAATGAGCAAACTACACATTTACAACACCTTAACTGGAAAAAAGGAAGAATTTAAACCCATTATTGAAAATCATGTTGGGATGTATGTTTGCGGGCCCACGGTATACAGCGATGTGCATATCGGAAATGTGCGTACCTTTTTATCGTTTGATGTTATCTATAGGTACCTAAAATTTTTGGGCTACTCCGTAAGGTATGTAAGAAATATAACGGATGTAGGACATTTATTAAATGACGAAGATTCGGGCGAAGATAAAATTGGAAAACAAGCCAAACTTATGAACCTGGAACCCATGGAAGTAGTACAACACTACACCAACGGATTTCATGACGTAATGAAAGCTTACAACATTACTCCGCCTAGTATAGAGCCTTCTGCAACAGGTCATTTGATAGAACAAATAGAAATGGTGCAAGAAATCATTGACAATGGATTTGCCTATGAAGCCGGTGGTTCTGTGTATTTTGATGTAGAAAAATACCATGAATCTCACCATTACGGGAAACTATCAGGAAGAAAAATCGAAGACTTACTCTCAAATACCCGAGAACTAGACGGACAAAGTGAAAAACGAAATCCCCTTGATTTTGCTATTTGGAAAAACGCAGACCCAAGCCATATCATGCGTTGGAACTCTCCATGGGGACAAGGTTTTCCGGGATGGCATTTGGAATGTACTGTAATGAGTACCAAATATTTAGGAGAAACCTTTGACATTCACGGTGGAGGAATGGATTTAAAATTTCCACATCACGAATGTGAAATTGCGCAAAGCAAAGGAAGCGGTAAAAAAGATCCAGCAAATTATTGGATGCATACAAATATGCTCACCATGAATGGCGCTAAAATGAGTAAATCCGTTGGGAATGTAGTCTCTATTGAAGAATTGCGTACCGGAAACCATGAGTTGTTAGAGAAAGGATTTAGCGAATCTGTTATTCGATTTTTTATGCTTCAATCGCATTATTCGAGTACGTTAGATATTTCTAGCTCCGCTATTTCTGCGTCCGAAAAAGGCTTTGATCGACTTATGAAAGCCCTCGAAACTATGAGAGAACTAAAATCCTCTGACTCGTCTTCGGTGGATATAGCGACATGGAAAGAAAAATGCTTCGATGCCATGAATGACGATTTCAATACCCCTATTTTAATCGCACATTTATTTGACGGAGTAAAGATGATCAATGGTATTGCAGCAGGAAACGAATCTATTTCAAGTGCTGATTTAGAATTGCTTACCCAAACAATGAATGGATTTGTGTATGAGGTACTAGGATTAGTATCTACTCAAAAAGAAGCAACACAAGATTCCGTTACCGAGGAGTTACTCCAACTGCTTATCGAATTAAGAAAACAAGCCAAAGACAACCGTAATTTTGCTTTAGCAGACGAAATAAGAGACAAATTAATGAGTTTGTCTATTGAACTAAAAGACTCGAGGGAGGGAACCACATGGGAAAGAAATTAAGCATACTGGTACTGAATTTAGCTTTTTTGGTGAGCTGCGGAGGCGAGGAAAAAGCAAAAATACAACCAGCCCACAAAGAAAAACCAAGAGAAATTGCGAGAGTTACAACTCCCGTATTCAACCAAGATTCTGCCTATCAGTTCATCCAGGCTCAAGTAGATTTTGGCCCAAGGGTACCCAACACGGAAGCACACAGAAATTGTGCAACATGGCTGGAGACTACCTTGAAAAGTTACGGTGCAACCACTCTCGTCCAGGAAGCTGTGGTTACAGCTTTTAATGGCGATAGATTAAACATGAAAAATATTATTGCACAGTTTTCGCCAGAAAAGACGAAGCGTGTAATGCTCTTTGCACACTGGGATACCAGACCAGTTGCCGACAAGGATACTCAGCGAAAGTCCGAACCTATTGATGGTGCAAATGATGGAGGAAGCGGTGTAGGTGTATTGCTAGAAATAGCTCGGCAGCTACATCAAACTGAACCAAACATAGGGGTAGATATAATACTTTTTGATGCCGAAGACTACGGAACATTTGAAGGAAGCATTAGTTCTATGAAAGACAGCTGGTGTTTAGGTTCGCAGTATTGGGCAGAGAATCCGCCTATCGCCAATTACCGCCCTGCTTATGGAATATTACTAGACATGGTTGGAGCTGCCAACGCACAGTTTCCGAAAGAATACATCTCGATGTATCATGCCAGAAAGGTAGTAGAAAAAGTGTGGACTACCGCCAAAAAACTAGGTTACGGAAATTACTTCATAGAAAAAGAACTATCTCAATATCAGGCAATAACAGACGATCATTTGTATGTAAACGCCTTGGCAAACATCCCAAGTATAGACATTATAAGTTACGACCCAATCGAGAATACATTTGGAGATTTTCATCACACCCACGAGGACAATATGGATATTATTGACAAAAACACATTGAAAGCTGTTGGGCAAACAGTGTTAGAAGTTGTGTATCAAGAACAATAAAAACTAGTAGAAATTAGGGGGAGTCCAAAAAAGTATGTACATTTACACCGTAATAGAAGAAAGGAAGGAGCTGAATAGCTCCTTTTTTATTGGGAAAAAATGATAAAAAAAGACACTGTACTCGCACTAATTGAAGAAAAGCTGACTGAAACTCCTGAGTTTTACTTGGTTGATCTGAAAATAAGTAACGCCAACAAAATCTATATTGAAATAGATCATAAGACAAATCCTATCTCAATAAACGATTGCATAGCGTTTAGCAGACAAGTAGAACACAATCTCGACCGAGAAGAAGAAGATTTTGAGCTTGAAGTCACCTCTCCGGGTTTGAGTGTGCCATTTAAGGTACTCCAACAATATCTCAAAAACCAAGGAAAGGACGTGAAAGTGATGCTCAATACGAGTAAAACAATTGAAGGAATATTGGAAGAGGTAACGGAAGAAGGAATTGTGATTACCAACGAAACAAAGAAGCGAGTAGAAGGAAAAAAGAAAAAAATTAAAGTAAATAACGAGTTCAAACTACCGTTTGACGAAATAAAAGAGACAAAAATAATAGTAAAATTTAAATAAAAAGGGATGGACAGTATCAATTTAATTGACTCATTTTCTGAGTTTAAAGAATTTAAAAACATTGACAGAGTAACAATGCTTGGTGTGTTGGAAGAGGTTTTTCGTGCGATGATCAGAAAGCAGAATGGAACAGACGAAAACTTAGACGTTATTATCAATGTGGACAAAGGAGATCTAGAACTTTGGATAAACAAGATGATTGTAGAAGATGGAATGAGCGAAGACGATGCTTTGGAAATCGAATTATCTGATGCCTTAAAGATTGAAGATGATTTTGAAGTAGGTGAAGAAATTGCTATTGAGGTAAAAATTGAAGACTTTGGAAGAAGAAACATCTTAGCTTTAAGACAAAACCTGATCAACAAGATAATGGAATTGGAAAAAGACAATGTTTTCAAAAAGTACAAAGACAAGCTAGGCGAATTGATGACGGGAGAAGTATATCAAATTTGGAAAAGAGAAATGCTTATCTTGGATGAAGAAGGAAACGAACTTATCCTTCCAAAAACAGAACAAATTCCTGGAGACTTTTTCAAAAAAGGAGACACGATAAGAGCCGTGATTGAACGAGTCGATCACATCAATAATTCACCAAGAATTATCCTATCAAGAACCTCTCCTCAGTTTTTGGAAAGACTGTTTGAATTGGAAATTCCTGAGATTTTTGATGGATTGATAACCATTAAGAAAATTGTAAGAACTCCCGGTGACCGAGCAAAAGTTGCTGTTGAATCGTATGATGACAGAGTGGATCCAGTAGGAGCTTGTGTAGGAATGAAAGGAGCACGAATTCATGGAATTGTACGTGAATTAAGAAACGAAAACATTGACGTAATCAACTACACAGAAAACGAAAAACTTCTCATTCAGCGAGCATTAAGCCCTGCAAAAGTTGGGTCTGTGGAAATTGTAGAAGAAACTGGAAGAGCCAATGTTTATTTACACCCAGATGAGGTTTCTAAAGCAATTGGACGAGGAGGACAAAACATAAAGTTAGCAGGAAAACTTACAGGATACGAAATTGATGTCTACAGAGAAGGTGCAGAAGATATTGAAGATGTGGATTTGAATGAATTCTCAGACGAAATAGATACTTGGATTATCGATGAGCTGAAAGCTATTGGGTGTGATTCTGCAAAAAGTGTGATAGCGATAGGAAAAGAAGATTTGGTTCAAAGAACAGACCTAGAAGTTGAAACGATAGAAGAGATTTTATCGATTTTGAAATCTGAGTTTGAATAAAATAATTTGAATTTCACCAAATAAACTATATTTTTAAAGAAAAGAGCAAAACAACATTACTACATGGCGGTTAAAAGACTAAGTAAAATAGCAAAAGAGTTGAACGTTGGAATTTCCTCCCTTGTTGATCATTTGAAATCAAAAGGTGTGGAGATAGAGTCGAGCCCCAACACGAAAGTGGAGGAAGACGCATACAATATTCTACTCGAAGAATTTGAGGATGCTAAAATAGAAAAAGCCAAAGCCAAGGAAGTGGTTGCTAGCAGAGAGAAGAAGCCAGTTGTGGAGGAAACTCCTAAAGCTGAAGAAGAAGTAATAAAGGCCAAAGCGGAAGAATTAAAGAAACCTGAAGTTCTTGGTACAGTGGATCTTAATCTGAAGCCTAAAAAAGTAGAACCAAAAGAGGAGCCAACACCTGTGAAGGAAGAGCCAAAAGCGGAAGAAATTAAAAAAGAAGAGCCAAAGGCCGAACAACCCAAAAAGCAAGCCGAACCTAAAACAATAAAAGCCTCTGCAGCCAAGCTCGAAAAGCTTGAAGTACTCGGGAAAATAGATCTGGAGGCCACAAAAAAACCAAAGAAAAAGGAAGAGACTAAAGAGGAACCCAAAAAAGAGGAGCCTAAAGTAGAAGCAAAAAAAGCGGAATCTACTCCTGTAGAAGAAGAGGAGCCTAAAGTTGAAAAGAAATCGGAAGAAAAACCGAAAGAAGCTCAACCAGCAGATGACACTATCAAAGCCAAAGCAGATAGATTGACAGGAACTACTGTATTAGGTAAAATTGAATTGCCAGTTGAAAAAAGCAAAGAAAAGGCTAAACGAAAAAGAATTAAAAAAGTTAACATTGAAAAAACCATCAACAGAGGTGGCGGAAACAAAGGCAATAACGACCAAAGAGGCAAAAAACCTCAAAAAGCAGAAATTACTCCAGAACAAATTCAAAAAGAGATTAAAGAAACTCTTGCGCGATTGAGCGGAAACTCTGGAAAGAAAAAAGGAGATAAATACCGAAGAGAAAAAAGACAAGCAGTTGCCGAAAAAAGAGAGGAAGACTTACAAAAACAAGATGCTGAAAGTAAAATCTTAAAGCTAACCGAATTTGTAACCGTTTCTGATTTAGCATCTTTGATGAATGTAACACCAACTGAAGTAATTTCAGCTTGTATGTCATTAGGTATTTTTGCCTCAATTAACCAAAGAATTGATGCTGAAACGATCTCAATCATTGCAGATGAATTTGGATTTGATGTTGAATTTATCTCTGCCGAAGACCAAATTGGGGTAGAAG
This sequence comes from Flavobacteriales bacterium, assembly GCA_023255335.1. GTDB lineage: Bacteria > Bacteroidota > Bacteroidia > Flavobacteriales_D > CAJJDF01 > CAJJDF01. The sequence continues at coordinate 27,330 of JALRIS010000018.1, forward strand.
AAGAAGAAATCATAGATGCCCCCGAAGATTTGGTGGATAGAGCTCCTATTGTTACCGTAATGGGACACGTAGATCACGGGAAAACCTCTTTACTAGATTATATCCGAGAAGCGAAAATTGCTGACGGAGAAGCAGGAGGAATTACCCAACATATTGGTGCCTACAAAGTAACTGGAAAAGAAACAGGAAGACAAATCACCTTTTTGGATACACCAGGTCACGAAGCCTTTACTGCCATGAGAGCAAGGGGTGCGGCAGTAACGGATATTGCTATCATTATTGTAGCTGCCGATGATGCTATCATGCCACAAACGAAAGAGGCTATCAATCACTGTCAGGCGGCTGGCGTACCCATGGTATTTGCCATCAACAAAATAGATAAGCCAGGAGCAAATCCAGACAACGTGAAAACCCAACTATCCGCTATGAACTTATTGGTAGAAGAATGGGGAGGAAAATATCAATCGATGGATATTTCGGCAAAAACGGGACAAGGTGTAGAAGAATTACTTGAAAAAGTATTATTGGAAGCAGAATTACTGGAACTGAAAGCAAACCCAGATAGAAATGCACAAGGAGCGGTGCTAGAATCTTCCTTGGACAAAGGAAGAGGATATGTTACCAATATCCTAGTGGAAAAAGGAACGTTACGAGTAGGAGACATGTTATTGTCTGGTCATTATTACGGAAAAGTAAAAGCCATGCACAACGAACATGGTAAAAAAGTGAAAGAAGTAGGACCAGCCACTCCAGTTTCCATTATTGGACTGAACGGAGCGCCAAATGCTGGGGATAAATTCAACGTTCTTGAAGACGAAAAAGAAGCAAAACAAATTGCTACAAAACGTGAGCAACTCCAAAGAGAGCAAGGGGTAAGAACAAAGAAACACATTACATTAGAGGAGATAGGACGAAGACTTGCTATCGGAGATTTCAAAGAATTGAATGTAATTGTAAAAGGAGATGTAGATGGATCAATCGAAGCCTTGACAGATTCCTTATTAAAACTCTCTACCGAAGAAATAGCTGTAAATGTGATTCACAAAGCAGTAGGAGCCATTTCCGAATCGGATGTCTTACTAGCCTCTGCGTCTGACGCGATAATTATTGGTTTCCAAGTAAGACCTACTGCACAAGCCAGAAGAATTGCCGAAACAGAAGAAATCGACATCAGGTTGTACTCGATTATTTACCAAGCTATTGAAGAAATGAAAGACGCAATGGAAGGAATGTTATCTCCAGACATTGTAGAAGAAGTTCTCGGAACGGCAGAGGTTAGAGATATATTCAAGATTTCTAAAGTGGGAACAATTGCAGGTAGTTATGTTCTCGAAGGAACTATCACACGAAGTGCCAAAGTAAGGTTGATTCGAGATGGAATTGTGATCTACAACGGAAAACTTGCCACTCTCAAAAGGTTCAAAGATGACGTGAAAGAAGTGAAATTTGGCTACGAATGTGGAATTGCACTAGAAAAGTTTAATGACTTACAAGTAGGCGATCAGTTTGAAGCTTATCACGAAGTAGAGGTTGCAAAAAAGCTAAAATAAGCACAGAAACATGAGTAGGTTAAAGTCTATTTTCGCTTCCGGCAAATCAGCCTTTGCGACAAAGGATGAGCTAGCTACCTATTTTATCGCCCACTTTGGTGTTAAACCAAAAAAAATTGAACTGTACAAGCAAGCGCTTACGCACAAATCAATTTCGGCCGACTTCAATAACGAAAGGCTAGAATATTTAGGAGACACGATACTTTCCGGTATCGTGTCTTCTTATTTGTACAAGAAATTTCCCGAAAAAGACGAAGGTGGACTCACTGTTCTTACCTCTAAAATTGTAACACGCGACAAACTGAACGAAATTGGTTCTCTCATCCAACTCAATGAGCATATCGTAGCAGTAGAATTTCAACGCGGGTACAAAAATATAGTGGGAAATGCTTTTGAGGCAGTAATTGGCGCAATTTTCTTGGACCAAGGATTCGATAAAACCGCAAAAAGTGTTTACCGTTCTCTCCTTCGGCATATTGATTTAATGGAACTCGATAAGACCAAAACAAACTTCAAAAGTGTGCTTATCGTGTGGGGTCAAAAAACAAATAATCAAGTTGTATTTAAAGGAAAGAAACTGCCAGAATCTAGTAAATACAAAAGTACGTTGTACATCAATTCCAAAAAAATTAGTTCGACTGCCAAAGACTCAAAAAAAGAAGCCGAACTCCACTTAGCCGAAAAAGCGCTAAAGAGTATGTTTGTGGATGAATTGTAGAGGACAAAAACTCTTTCTATGCACTATTCACAGAAAATTAATCTTTCTTGGATATTTCTTTGGAAAACCCTATTTTTAGAAGTTAAACAAACTAAAAAAAACTATATTCTTATGGAAAAATTTATGATTTACTTGCCAATTGCATTAGCGGTAATAGGATTGATTTACATGCTGCTGAAGCGTGGATGGGTAATGAAGCAAGATGCGGGAGACGGAAAAATGAAAGAAATTTCTGACCACATTTACGAAGGAGCATTGGCATTTTTGAAAGCTGAGTACAGACTACTTACCTTCTTTGTGATAGGTGCGAGTCTTGTGCTTGCTGGGGTTGCCTACTTTGTTGAAACAACCCATATCCTCATTATTCTCGCTTTCATAATTGGAGCTGTATTTTCGGCAGTAGCCGGAAACATGGGAATGAGAATTGCTACCAAAACAAATGTAAGAACAACACAAGCGGCAAAAACTAGTTTGCCTCAAGCGCTCAAAGTGTCTTTTGGGGGAGGAACAGTAATGGGACTTGGCGTTGCTGGGTTAGCAGTTCTAGGGCTTACCGCATTTTTTATTGCTTTCTTCCAGATTTTTATGGAAGGTGCTTGGACGAATACAGCCGACATGACAATTGTACTAGAAACCCTAGCAGGATTCTCACTTGGAGCCGAATCTATCGCATTATTTGCCAGAGTTGGCGGAGGAATCTATACAAAAGCCGCAGATGTTGGAGCTGATCTTGTAGGTAAAGTAGAGGCAGGAATTCCAGAAGATGACCCAAGAAACCCTGCAACAATTGCCGATAATGTGGGAGATAATGTGGGAGACGTAGCCGGAATGGGAGCTGACTTGTTTGGTTCGTACGTTGCTACTGTATTAGCTGCCATGGTATTAGGAAACTATATTATTAAAGATATGGGCGGTGATATCACAGAATTTGGATTTGGAGGTATTGGACCCATTTTATTGCCAATGGCAATTGCAGGATTTGGTATTATTATCTCTATCATAGGAACTTTTTTGGTGAAAATTTCTTCCAATGATGCCAAAGAATCTCAGGTTCAAAAAGCACTGAACATTGGGAACTGGACCTCTATTGTGTTAGTAGCAGTAGCTTGTTTTGTTTTAGTAAAATGGATGCTACCTGAAACAATGAAAATGAACTTCTTTGGGGAAGGAACCAAAGAGGTGGCTTCTATTATGGTCTTTTATGCAACCTTGGTAGGGTTAATCGTGGGAGGAGCAATTTCTTCCTTTACGGAGTATTACACAGGTCTTGGAAAAAAACCAATTTTGAATATCGTAAGACAATCCAGTACTGGAGCTGGAACCAATATTATTGCGGGTCTAGCTACTGGAATGATTTCGACTTTCTCTTCTGTGTTACTATTTGCTGGAGCGATTTGGGCTTCGTATGCATTTGCAGGATTCTATGGAGTGGCAATGGCAGCCTCTGCAATGATGGCAACGACCGCCATGCAATTGGCAATTGATGCTTTTGGTCCTATCGCTGACAATGCTGGAGGAATAGCAGAAATGAGTGAACAAGAGCCGATTGTAAGAGAAAGAACCGATATTTTGGATGCCGTAGGAAATACTACTGCAGCTACAGGAAAAGGTTTTGCAATTGCCTCTGCTGCACTAACCGCCTTGGCGTTGTTTGCTGCTTACGTAACATTTACCGGAATTGATGGTATTAATATTTTCAAAGCACCCGTGCTTGCTATGCTCTTTGTTGGAGGAATGGTTCCTGTGGTGTTTTCTGCCCTAGCAATGAATGCCGTAGGAAAAGCTGCAATGGAAATGGTAGAAGAAGTAAGAAGACAATTCAGAGAAATTGCAGGAATCATGGAAGGCACAGGAAAACCAGAATACGATAAATGCGTTGATATCTCTACAAAAGCTTCTCTCAAACAAATGTTGTTGCCAGGAATTTTAACCATCGGTTTCCCTATCGCAATTGTTTTAGTAGGAATAGCAATTTACGGAACCGAAGGAAGTCAATTAGTAGCAGAAATGTTAGGAGGATACATGGCCGGTGTAACAGTTTCTGGTGTACTTTGGGCTATCTTCCAAAACAACGCTGGAGGAGCCTGGGACAATGCCAAAAAATCATTTGAAGCAGGTGTTGAAATCAACGGTGAAATGACCTACAAAGGTTCTGACGCACACAAGGCGGCAGTAACTGGAGATACGGTTGGAGACCCGTTTAAAGATACATCAGGACCGTCAATGAATATTTTAATTAAATTAACTTGCCTGATAGGATTAGTAATTGCTCCTATCTTGGGTGGACATACTTCTGAAGCTAGTCATGACATGACTACTTCTCATGCAATGGAAGTATCTGCTAACAATGCAGAGCAGGAAATGACCTCTGACCAACATGCTGTTGCCTTGGAATCTTTAACAGACGAAACTTTAATTTCCATGGAAAAAGACGGTGTTTCTGCCAAAGGAATGATTTCTGACGAAAGATATTACAGACTGCAAGACGACATACAAGCACAAAAGCAGGCAATGGAAGAAAGTACCATGGAATAAAAACTGACTAAGTTCTCTGAGTAAAACAACTGAGAGTCAACTCAACACTATACAAAACCGTCCCGAGCCATCGCGGACGGTTTTTTTTGATTCCGGGTGTAGTAAGTTCGAAGAGTCAAATCCGTTATTCATCTCACAATTTATATTAACTTTGTACTCACACAAAAAAACAGTACCAGTTCATGAGTGATTCAATCAAACACGAGTGCGGGATAGCCCTTTTGAGACTAAAAAAACCGTTAGATTTTTACCTCGACAAATACGGAACTTCCTTTTATGGCTTAAGAAAAATGTATCTCTTAATGGAGAAACAACACAATCGTGGGCAAGATGGATCTGGATTGGCTAACATCAAGCTCGATATGGAGCCTGGTTCGCGTTATGTAAGTCGATCTCGGTTTACCGGCAACAACAACATTCAAGCAGTATTTAATCACATCAACAGAAGGTTTGATAATTTGACCGAAGAGCAACTCAACAACCCCGAGTGGCTTAAACAAAATGAAGCCTTCACAGGTGAGGTATTTTTAGGACATTTGAGGTATGGAACCTATGGCAAAAATAGCGTAGAAAATACCCATCCATTTCACCGAGCCAATAATTGGATGACAAAAAACTTAATCCTGGCCGGGAACTTTAATCTTACCAATGTAGACGAACTGTTTGATGTTTTGGTGAAAATTGGTCAGCATCCGAAAGAAAAATCAGATACGGTAACAATATTAGAAAAAATAGGTCATTTCTTGGACGAAGAAAACCAACTTCTTTTTGATAAGTACAAAGCTCTGGGATATAATTACCAGCAAATTACTGAGCTCATAATGGAAAACATTGACATCCAGCAGATCTTAAAAAACTCCTCGGTAGATTGGGATGGTGGATACGCCATGGCAGGAATTCTTGGTCATGGAGATGCCTTTGTTTTTAGAGATCCTAATGGAATAAGGCCAGCCTACTGGTACGAAGATGATGAAATAGCTGTTGCTACCTCAGAACGTCCAGTGATTCAAACTGTATTTAATGTGCCTTTAGAGAAAATAAAAGAAGTAACACCAGGAAGTGCTCTTATTATAAAGAAAAATGGCGAAGTTTCCGAAAAAGAAATCTTGACTCCTCGCAACAGAACTGCTTGCTCATTCGAACGAATTTATTTTTCTAGAGGAAGTGACAAGGACATTTACCGAGAGAGAATAGAGTTGGGGAAAAAACTGGTTCCACAAATTTTGACTTCCATTGATCAAGATTTAAAAAATTCGGTGTTTTCATTTATTCCTAATACCGCAGAAACTGCTTTTTACGGTATGATAAAGGGAGTAGATGCTCATTTGAATCAAGTAAAAATAAATGAAATACAAGCCCTAGGAGAAAACAAAACTCCTGAAGCTCTGAGAGAAATTTTGGAGTTTACTTATCGGGCAGAAAAAATTGCAATTAAAGATGCAAAACTCCGAACCTTCATCACTCAAGATGACGATCGAGACGATTTCGTGGCTCATGTTTATGATTTAACTTATGGAACCGTGAATGAAGGAGTGGATAACCTGATTGTGGTAGATGATTCTATCGTGAGAGGTACGACTCTCAGGACTTCTATCTTGAGAATGCTTGGAAGAATGAAACCCAAGAAAATTGTCGTTGTTTCTTCTGCACCGCAAATTAGATACCCAGATTGTTACGGAATTGATATGAGTAAAATGGGAGATTTTATTGCTTTTCAAGCGGCCATAGCCCTACTAAAAGAGAGCGGAAGGCAACATATTATAGATGATGTGTACAAGCGAAGTGTGGCACAAGCCACATTGCCCAAAGAGGAAATGAGAAACTTTGTAAAAGAAATATATGCACCCTTTACTCCTGATGAAATTTCGGCAAAAATAGCTCAAATCCTTAAGCCTGATGGAATGGATGAGATAGAAGTTGAAATCATTTATCAAACATTAGAAGGCTTGCATGCTTCGTGTCCAGAAAATTTAGGAGATTGGTATTTCTCTGGAGACTACCCTACCCCTGGAGGAAACAAAGCGGTAAATCAAGCATTTATCAATTACTACGAAGGCAAGAATGTGAGAGCGTATTGCTAACCCTCCCAGTTGGGCATGAACCGTGCTTGACTTTCAACAAAATTACATAGAAAATAGTACCCACAAAAAAGCCCTTCATTCTTGAATGAAGGGCTTTTACTTTTTCTTATCAAGAGTTTTTACTCTCCCATTATGTTTACTCTTTCTCTGTTGTCTTCCATTCCAGACAATTCTTTCAATGCCTCAAACGCTCTGTTTTTAGCATTCGCTCTTAACTGAGAAGTACCCGCAGTTTTCTGCTGATCAAAATTCTCTGGTGTTGCCACTGGGTTCTTCCCTTTCACTTTCACAACAAATACCCCAGAGTTTCCTGCAACAGGTTTAGATGTACCATTCACTTCCATTCCAAAAGCTGTACCAACTACTGCCGGTTCGTTTCCAATAGTAGTAATATTAGAGCTTGCAAGCGTTACATTTTCTGCAGATAATACCGAAGCATTTACTTTTCCAGCAATTTCTTCTAACGTAGCTCCAGACATTCTTCCTTTTAAGATTTCCGCTTTTTTCTTGTTCATTACTTCATACTCAATGGCATTCTTTAACGACTGGCTTAAATCTTCCCAAGAAGGAGTTCCTGCTGTGCTTCTTTTCAACAGATGCGCCACAGCGACAGTTCGTTCAAATACCAATTCATCTGAAATATCTCCTTCATCCGTATTTTTGCTAAATGCCCATTTCTTTACTTGCTCGAAATTAGTTCCAAACTCTGGCATATCTTTTTGAGTAATAAGTACGTCCTCTGCTGGTGTTACCGAAAGTCCTACCTTTGTGGCAGCAGATCTAAATGCAGAGTCAGATACATTGTTCTTATCAAATGACGTGATAAACTCAAGCGCTTTGTCTCTTACAGCATTAATTGTTTGTCTCGATCTTCTAATCTCGCTATCTACAGTTGCCACAACCAACTCTTTTTCCTCAGACTGTCGTCTTCCTAGAACTTCTATAATGTGAATACCAAACTGAGTTCTTGTTTGAGTAATAGTTCCAACTGGCTCTTCAAAACTTACTTTTGTAAACTCTGGCACCATAGTCTTCTCATCAAACCACTCGTACTTTCCACCTTTTTCTTTGGACCCCAAATCGGTAGAAAACTTCTCCACAGCATCTTCAAATCCTCTTCTGTTTCTTTTGAGAGCTTTTACAAGGCTATCTGCTCTTTCTTGTTGTACTTGCTGATTAGGATATTCTCTATTTCCTAACAAGATGTGACGTACCTCCGCTTCTTTCTTGAAGCTATTCTTCAATACTTTTGAAATCTTGAAATAATCTCCGTCTCTGTATGGGCCAATCACATCGCCATTTTGAGCATTGTTCACAATCGAATCAATCTCTGAAGGGAAGTTACCTGCACCAAAATCAGTGTTTTTAGTGTCGCTATTGTTCACCACAAATGCCGTATCATTTTTGGCTTCTTTGAATAATTCCACTCGATCTTCTAAGTATTCTCTTGCTGCGAATAAATCATCTTCGGATGGAGCAATTTCAAACTCTACGAATTGAAAAGAAATTTTGTCTTTTTGTTTGTATTGTTTCTCGTTTTTGTGCTCCTCGTAATAAGCCTTCATCTCGCTTTCAGTCACTCCAGCTTCTTCCATCGTTACAGATGAAAATGGGGCATGAACAAAATCAAAACTCACCGTACTTCCATTTGCTTCAAAAGATTTTTTTGCTTCGTATGAAGTTACGTACAATCCTTTTTCCAACATATTGAAATACTTCTTTTGCAACTGAGATTTTTCTGCTTGTTCTCCAATAATGTTTTCAAAAAAGAATTGAAAACCTGGATTTTGCAGGTAAGCTGGTAGGAGTCTGTTCAGTGAGTCTCTGCTAAATTTTCTGTCAGGACCAAGAAAAAATCCGTAAGGCTCATACAACTGACCATCTACGTTATTTCCTTGTAATAAATCATTGAATTCTTCGTCTGTTACTTCTATTCCCAATTTGTCATACTCCGCCTGAAACATTTGTTGGTTGAGGTATTGGCTTAGGTAATTTTCGGTAAGTTGTTGCTTCATCGATGAAGGTGCTGGCTGACCGTTCAGCGCTTGAAACGCTCTGTTTGTTTTTTCAAACTCCGCTTCTACCATTTGTTGGTAATCCAAGCTTGTAATTTCTTCACCGTTCACTGTTGCGATTGCCGCTTGCTCAATTGCTCCACCACCTCGAGACAATGTGTCGCCTAAGATGAATGCAAGCATTCCTACTACAATTACTACAACTAATAGCCAAGATCTTTTTCTAATTTCTCCAATTGCTGCCATTCTTGTTCTCTTTTGTTTAAAATTTAAGAGGCGAATATACGATTAGTTTGCGAAAAACCCTCGTTAAAACACCTGAAAAATGATTGGTTTTGAGGTCTGTCACCTCATTTTTTTTAATTCACTAGCTTACGGAGTTCCCAGAGTTAATGTAATCCTCGGATGGATTCACAAAGGAAAGCGCTCCTTCGTTGTTTTCAGCCATCAAAATCATCCCCTGCGACTCTATTCCTTTTATGGCTCTAGGAGCTAAATTCACGAGTACACTTACCTGTTTTCCAATAATTTCTTCGGGAGAATAGCTTTCGGCAATTCCCGAAACGATGGTTCGGATTTCAGAACCGATATCTACTTTCAGGTGGAGCAATTTCTTGGTTTTCTTTACTTTTTCTGCCTCCAAGATAGTTCCTATCCGAATATCAAGTTTGGTAAAATCTTCAAACGTGATTTCCTCTTTGATGGGTTCGGCAGGTAAGTTATTCGCTTTGCTGGATGCTAATTTTTTCAACTGATCCTCCACCAGTTGATCCTCTATTTTGGTAAAAAGCAATGTGGCCTCGTTAATCTTTTCGTTTTCTTGTAGTAAAGAAAAACTCCCCAAGTCGGCCCAATTCAATTTCTCCGATAATGCTAGCATCTCTCTCAGCGATTTCGATTTTTTTGGCATAAATGGCTCAAAAGCAATCGCCAAGTTGGCAGAAATTTGCAAGGCAATTTTCATAATCGTTTTGACCCTTTCTGGATCCGATTTTACCAATTTCCAGGGTTCTGAATCTTGTAAATATTTATTTCCTATCCGGGCAATGCTCATAGCTCCGGTAAGTGCCTCTCTAAATCGATACGCCTCTATACTTTCCCCTATCTTGTGAGCAATCTCCTTTACTTCCTTCATAATTACTGTATCGGATTCCAGCACCTCTCCAGACTCGGGAACCATTCCTTCGTAATATTTATTGGTGAGCACCACCACCCGGTTTACGAAATTTCCAAAAATCGCAACAAGCTCATTGTTTACTCTGTCTTGATAGTCTTTCCAGGTAAATTCTGAGTCTTTACTTTCTGGCAAAATCGAGGTCAATACGTAACGTAATTCATCTGCTTTGTCAGGAAATTCTTCCAAATACTCATGCAGCCAAACTGCCCAATTTCTGGAAGTAGACAATTTATCTCCTTCCAAATTTAAAAACTCATTGGCTGGAACATTGTCTGGCAAAACGAATTCGCCTTGTTGTTTTAATAAAATAGGGAAAATTACCGCATGAAACACAATGTTGTCTTTTCCTATAAAATGAACCAACTTGGTTTCAGCTTCTTGTGTCTCTTTATTTATTTTCCAGTAATCCTCCCAGTTTTTACCCTCTTTGTCTGCCCATTTTTTGGTAGCCGAAATATACCCAATTGG
>JALRIS010000073.1 GCA_023255335.1 Flavobacteriales bacterium
ATCACTGGAAGACAATGTTGGGTAGGTAGGAGAAGTATAAATAAGACTATTCGCTCCAGTCAAACCCGAAGAGTGAAAAATTTTGTATAAATAAGGAGGCGGGTAATTGATTACCGTATCAATGTCTGAGGCTTTGGCCCACACTATCGAATCAATTCCCAACGAAGCATCCGTAGAATTCACGGTGACGTGAGTAATAATTGGGACGTCTTTTTGGAGTGTCATACAAGCTTCGTCCGAGAGGCAACTTTCATACTCTAACGGATACACAATGGTAACGACATAACAATATTCTTCCCCTACCGCCAAATTAGCAACATCAATAAAACTGGTGTCAGTCAGCGAAGTAGTTTGACCAATAAACGTGTAGCCAAGGTCGGTGGCAGAGGCTTGTCCACAACAGCTCGAGGGCGGAGGGCTTACTCCTTTTTTTCGATAAACTTTATAACCCACCGCATTGGAACACGAAGATGGATCCCAAGTAACTCTCACATTCCCACTGATGGGCGTGGCTGTAACTCCTGTTGGCGGAGGCGCTTTTACGGTGATATTTACTTGTTTATAATCTGATAAATTTACTTGAACTCCATTATCTGTTGCCACAAAGTAGAGCGAAAAAGGAGATTTTCGGATATTGGAGCAGTCTGTGGTCCAAGAAAAATTGGAAGCAACAGGAGAACTCCCCGAAACAGAAAGGAAATTTCCTGGATTACTCACTCCTGTCAATGGAGCCCCCGTAGCAGTTAGAGTAATAATATCACCCGAATTGGGGTCCGTGGCCAACACAGAAATAGAAATAGAACTTCCGGCTACTACACACGTATCTGTAATAGATGTAATGACTGGCGGGTCATTATTACACACAGTAACAGTAAGTTGAATGTCTCTCAATACACTTCCCATTCTTACTCCATTCCGCCATTCGGTCACGAGCACCGCAATGTTATACTCACCGAGTCGGGTAGGATTTACCCAGCACAAAGTTCCTGTTACAGGATCAATAGAAATTGTCCCTCCGTAACTACTGGGGTATTGATACACCGCAGGAGTACTCATCGACAAACAATTTAATCCCAAACAAGGAACCAAACTGTAGGACAAACTATCTCCATCAGGGTCAGTGGCTTGAGGATTGTAACAATATCGTTTGTTTACACATGCCAATTCAGGACATGGGCAGTCATTAAAGATGACCGAATTATTAGGTCCTAAAAAGGGAGAAATCACAACTTCGGTGGCAATACAAAAAGGAAACTGATCCGAATTGGTAGCTCCACCTATGTTCACAATTCCTGCATTTCGGTTGGGATCTTCCATAGTAACTCGAAAGGTTCCGGCACCCGCAAAGGTGTGATTAATTACGTAATAATTCTTTTGAGCATCGGCTGGCGCCATTGACACCACAGAGGACCTCTGGACTGTATCTTTGGGTGTACCATCTCCCCACCGAATCTCTAACTCGGGTCTGTCCGCAACTGCACTCGATTTCGTACAGGTAGTAATGGTAAATCGATAAGTGTTTCCCGAAAGATGCACATAGGTTATTTCTCCTCCTCTGTTGTGAGTGGCATACGCTGAGAAAGCGGAGACAAAAAGAAGAAATAGTAAGAAAAATCTCATGGTTTTCGGTTGTAATATTAAAAGTACGAATAATTCCGTCAATTTGTTCAAAACTGATTTTCAAATTATTGTTAATTTTTTACATATCCAGGTGAACTCGATAAAAAAGAAGTACTACTACACCTCCTCTTGTCTTTTGTGCTGATTTTTTATTATTTTTAGAAATTAGAAACAACCCTGTTAGAATTTTATCGTTTTACAACCAAACAACGAATAAATTATGAAAGCAATTCTCCGACACACCGCCACATTGATAGTTATACTTTCTACAAGTTATGCTAGTTTTTCTCAAACAATTTCGAGAGAAGTATTGATGGAAGACACTTTACATAGCTTTGATGTTTCTTACAACCTTACTCAAAAGCTTATCGACTCAACGACTATTCATTCCACTTCAGTACAAAATCAGCAACTGTTCCGACAGTTTATAAAAGGTGAAATGAGAGGCTTTTTTATGAGTAATTATTCAAAACTCGTGAGTGGGATCATTACCTCTTATGATTTATTAGCTGCCTACGATGATCATTTCAATTCGCTAAAAAATAGTGCTTCGCTGATGAGTAATTTCAATTCGTGGAAAATCCAGCATCAACATGTAAACTCTCACTCTCATTCTCATACAGCTGAAGCAGGAAACTGCGACAATGTAGATTTTGAATTAGGTACATGGCAACATTGGTTACCTTATGTAGCAGATGTAAATTTCCCTGGAACGACACACTCTAATTACGCGATTCAAAACTTAACCGCAGGAACCGTTGGTACTGGGGTAAATGCTCAACATACAATTGTAACAGGAGGTGTTGACATGGATGCTCCTGCGATTACAAAATTAAACCCTAGAGGAGGGACTTATTCTTTACAATTGGGTGATGAAGGTGGAGGTTTTGAGGTGAGTAGAGTGATTCACAAAGCAAATATTACTACAAATAAGCCCTACTTTACTTACGATTTTGCCGTAGTTTTTAATGACCCACCGGGTCACCCAGCAAACGAAGTACCTTTTTTCACTGTAGAATTCCTTGATACCAACAACCTCCCTATTCCTTCTTGTGGAAACTATGATGTAATTTCACAAACCACTTCCTTTTCAAGAGTAGGAACTTCTAACTGGAAATACAAGCCTTGGGCAAGAATTACCGTTGATTTATCTACCTACATAGGACAAGAAATTACCGTAGTATTTACCGTAGCAGACTGCGGATATGGTGCTCACGCTGGGAGAGCTTACATCGATGGAAACTGCTTTTTACCGGATATTAAAAAAACTCAAGATTGTAAAGGGATTTATTTGGAGGCTGACTCTGGTTACTTGTCCTATCAGTGGTATGGAGGAACGCCAACTGCACTTCTTCCTGGCGATACCAACCAAGGATTTTATATTCCTGGACCTGGACTTTACGAAGTGGAATTGATTTCCGAAAACGGATGTACCTTATTAATTGATACATTGATTAACGACATTTACGTAATCCTAAACCAAACGATTACCCAAGTAGATCCTAGTTGTATTGGTGTAAATGATGGATCCATTACAATTAATGCTTACGGAGGCCAAGCGCCCTACACCTATTCTATTGATAATGGAGCGACAACCTCTACCAGCAATACCTTTACGGGGCTTGCTCCCGGAACATACACATGCATTGTGTACGACTCGGGTGGCTGTTCGGACACCGTCACCTACAACCTGACCAATCCGCCCAATATTTTACCTAATCTCATTATTGAGAACGCTACTTGCTTTTCGGTATGCAACGGAGAAGTAGAGGCTGTGCCTACGGGAGGAACTTCCCCCTCTGGAAACTACTTGGTAGAATTTGATAATGTGTTTTCGGTAACCAAGAAAAGAAACAATCTTTGCGCTGGTCCACATACTGTAAAAGTAACAGACGAAAACGGATGCTTTACCATTAATCCTTTCGTAATTACTGAGCCAGCTGCCGAAGTGATTGACGCAGTAAATGTATCAGACGAAAAATGTTTCAATTCCTGCGATGGTTCTATAACCCTGGTAGATGCTGCAGCTGTAAGATATAGTATTGACAATGGTTCTACTTGGCAAACAAGTAATGTATTTACCAACTTGTGTGCGGCTGCTAGTCCTTACCAAGTAGCAATTGAAACAGCCGATGGCTGCATTGCCAGAAGTGTCGCGGTGATTGGTCAGCCTTTGCCATTGGTTCTTTCTCCCATTCCTGATACTTTTATTTGCTTAAATAAATTTGCTACAATCAATGCGGTTCCTATGGGAGGAACTCCGCCTTACTCCGTTAGCTGGAGCAATGGATCTACGGGTCTTTCAATTTCTGAAAGCCCTTCTACTTCTACCAGATACGTGGCTACCGTTACAGACAATAATGGTTGCACCTACGAGGAAGAATTCAACATAAATTTGCATCCTCAACCTTCCGCTAACTTTACGTTTGACCCAGGACCCGAAACAGATGTATTCAATACCAAAGTTACATTTACAAACACCACAGATTATGGAGCTCCGCTCGATTATGAATGGATAATAAGTGACTTTATGAGAGCCACAACTAGAGATACTTATTTCGAGTTCCCGGCCAACGGAGGAAAGCAATTCCTAAACTGCCTTAAGGTAGAAAACCAATACGGATGTAGAGACAGTCTTTGCAAACCTTTTTT
>JALRIS010000169.1 GCA_023255335.1 Flavobacteriales bacterium
CAGCGAAGTATAAGACTGCCACACCACCGAATGTTTCGATCGCAACGTTGGCGATTATAGCACCGACGAACATAAAGAACACCATAGATGCAGTGAAGAGTGCTGCTTTTAATTTCAAATTCATGATTTAATTTCCTTAGAAAGATTGGTTGCGAGACTGGAGATAACGATACTCACGGCGCAACCACCATTTATATCGATTAAAGTAGACAATCTGATTGCGACTGTGGATTACAACGGTCGTCAAATAGACGGTGATGTAGAAGATGTATTGTCACTAGGAGATCTAGAAGGAAAGTGGAAAGCTTTTGGTTGGGAGGTAATTACTGAAGATAATGGTAATGATATAGAATCTGTAATTGATGTACTGAATAAGGCAAAGGAATTGACTGGAAATGGAAAACCAGTAATGATCTTGCTCAAAACAGAAATGGGTCAAGGAGTTGATTACATGATGGGGACGCACAAATGGCATGGATCTGCTCCAAATGATGAACAATTGAGTAATGCCCTTTCTCAACTAGAGGAAACTTTAGGAGATTACTAATGGCATAACAATTGCATAAATTCTAATAAAAACATGTTTATGAATGTATTTTCAAAAAAACTATCTGTTTTCTTAGTATTTCTATGCGTTGGTTTTTCCTTATTTGCTCAAACTGCCGAAACAACTCGAATATTATTCATTTTTGATGGATCCAATTCGATGAATGGGCAATGGCAAGAGCAAACAAAAATAAAGGTTGCCAAAAAACTCATGTACGAAACTATGGATGAGTTATCAAAACTGGAGAATATTGAAGTAGCTCTCCGGTTGTATGGTCATCAAACAAAATTGTATCCCGGACAACAAGATTGTAATGATACAAAACTCGAAGTTCCCTTCGGAAGAGACAACTATGACAAGGTAAAAATGAAGATCAACTCCCTTCAGCCGAAAGGAACTACGCCAATTGCTCGGTCTCTGGAATTTGCCGCACAAGACTTTCCTTCTTGCGAAAATTGTAGGAATGTAATTATTCTCATCACGGACGGAATAGAGGCCTGTGACGAAGATCCCTGTGCAGTTGCTAAGATGTTGAGAGAAAAAGGAATAGAGGTAAGACCTTATGTTATTGGTATAGCAATGGATATGGAATCTCTCAAAGATTTTAAGTGCATCGGAAAATCGTATGATGCCAGTACAGAAGAATCGTTTCGGGATGTAATGAAAGTAGTAATGAGCGAGGCCCTCAATAATACCACAGTTCAGGTAAACCTCTTGAACACAAAGAAGCTACCACGAGAAACTGATGTGGCTCTTTCATTTTATGACCAAAAAACAGGGGAGTTGAAGTATACTTTCATGCACACATTAGACAGAAAAAATAGACCTGATACGATGTGGATAGATCCATTGTCGACTTACAGAATGGTGGTGCATACCACACCTAAAAAAGAAGTGAGAGACATTAAGCTGAAACCCGGTGAACACAATACAATTGAACTTAGCGCTCCACAGGGAGGTTTAGAGTTTAGGATTTTGGGTGCGGGAAACTCATACACAGATATTAAATGCGTGTTACGAGATAGAGAAACAGGAGAGACAATTAATGCCCAAAGAATGAATAGTGCAGATACCTACATAGTGGGGAAATACGATGTTGAGATTTTGTCACTTCCGAGAATTGTAATGACTGACGTAAAGGTTGAGCAAAGCAAGACAAATACGATTCAAATTCAACAACCAGGATTGGCAAATGTAAATCTTCCTTTTTTCGGAATTGTCTCTATTTTTACAACAGAAAAGGGAGAAAGAGTGTGGGTGTGTAACTTAGAAAAAGAAAAACTCAATTATCAATTGGGACTCCAGCCAGGAGAGTACACTGTGGTGTATCGTCCTGCCAGAAAGAAATCATCTGCCTACACCGTAACAAAAGAATTTACGGTAACACCAGGAGCAACCGTTGAGGTAAATTTATAATACATTATTTTAAACAAAAAACTATGAAAGAATATCCAGTATTAGGGAAAAAAGACACAAGGTCGGGATTTGGAGACGGACTTTTGGAATTAGGAAAGAACAACGAAAATGTCGTAGCCATGTGTGCTGATTTAACTGGTTCTTTGAAAATGGGAGCTTTTAAAGAGGCATTTCCAGATAGATTCTTTCAGGCGGGAATAGCAGAGGCAAACATGATAGGTATGGCAGCCGGTATGACAATTGGCGGAAAAATTCCTTTTACTGGAACATTTGCTAATTTCTCAACAAGTAGAGTGTATGACCAAATAAGACAATCGATTGCTTATTCGGACAAGAACGTAAAAATTTGTGCTTCACATGCCGGACTTACATTGGGAGAAGATGGAGCAACGCATCAAGTATTGGAAGATATTGGAATGATGAAAATGTTGCCAAATATGGTAGTAATCAATCCTTGTGATTACAATCAAACTAAAGCAGCAACTATTGCAATAGCAGAGTACGAAGGGCCGGTTTATTTGAGATTTGGTAGGCCAAGTGTTCCTATTTTTATCCCAGAAGACATGCCCTTTGAAATAGGAAAAGGAATTCTCTTGAATGAAGGAAGTGACGTGACAATCGTTGCTACGGGTCATCTGGTGTGGAAAGCACTGGAGGCAGCAAAAGAACTAGAACAGAAAGGAATTCATGCAGAGGTGATAAACATCCACACAATCAAACCTTTGGATGAAGAAATTATTTTGAATTCAGTAATGAAGACAAAATGTGTGGTAACTGCAGAGGAGCACCAAATTGCGGGAGGATTGGGAGAGTCTGTTTCGTCATTGCTGTGCAGAACTATTCCTACTCCTCAAGAGTTTGTCGCGGTGGATGATACTTTTGGTGAGTCGGGAACTCCAGACGAACTAATGACAAAATATGGATTAGACTCGGTTGATATTATTTCAGCTTGTGAAGCAGTCTTAAAAAGAAAATAAATTCAGTGTGAACTGAATAACTGCAGCCTCAGAGGATTTTCTTCTGAGGCTTTTTTTATGGAATGAGAAGTATCGCTACATTTGGTTGATAGTTTTCCTAACTTTACCTAAGACTCACTATCACTATATTTAATGAAAGTATTACTTACTGGCGCAAACGGCTATATCGGAAAAAGATTAATCAATACATTAGTCGAAGACGGACACGAGGTAATTTGCTGTGTGAGGGATGCCAAAAGATTTAACCCCGCAGAAATACTTTTACCTAAGATCAAAGTAATAGAGATAGACTTGCTGGAAAAAGAATCACTTTCAAAAATCCCAAAGGATATTGATGGAGCTTATTACTTGGTGCATTCTATGTCGTCCTCTTCAGAATACGAGTCATTAGAAAAGCAATGTGCAGTAAATTTTCGTGAAGCTATGGATTCCACAAATGTCAAGCAGGTCCTTTATTTAAGTGGAATTGTAAATGAAAAAGAATTGTCAAAGCACTTATCTTCTCGAAAAAATGTTGAAAAAGAACTAGAAAAAGGAAAGTATAAGTTAACCACTTTGAGGGCTGGAATCATCATTGGATCGGGAAGTGCTTCATTTGAGATTATAAGAGATTTGGTAGAAAAACTTCCTATCATGATAACTCCAAAATGGTTGAACACCAAATGCCAGCCAATTGGAATCAAGGATGTAATTGAATTCCTATCTGCGGCTTTGTTTCAAGAAGACACCTACGGTCAGAATTTTGACATTGGTGGACCGGATATTCTAACATACAAGGAAATGTTGTTGGGGTTTGCCAAAGAAAGAAAGTTAAAAAGAAAAATATGGACTGTGCCCATAATGACTCCAAAATTGTCTTCTTATTGGCTTTATTTCGTTACCTCTACTTCTTACAAACTGGCCAGTTCTTTGGTCAATAGCATGAAAGTTGAGGTGGTTTGTAGAGACTCTGGAATAAATGAACTACTATCTATCCAACCAATTTCTTACCAGAAATCATTGGAATTGGCATTTGCCCGAATCAAAAATAACGCAGTACTTTCTAGCTGGAAAGATGCTTATGCAAGTAGCGGATTTAATGACAATATAAATGATTTCATTGAGGTTCCTATATTCGGTTGCTTTCGGGATGTTCGTACCAGTGAGATGGTCGATAAGCACCAAACCATAAATCGAATATGGAGTATTGGTGGAAATACTGGGTGGTATGCAGGAAATTGGTTGTGGAAGCTAAGAGGCTACATGGACAAAATTGTAGGCGGTGTTGGCCTAAGAAGAGGACGAACAAATCCAGATACGATTCAGGCGGGAGATGCCTTGGACTTTTGGCGTGTGTTGTATGCCAATAAAGAGGAGGGTAGGCTGTTGTTGTTCGCTGAAATGAAGTTGCCTGGAGAAGCCTGGCTAGAATTCAAAATCCATCAAAATAAATTGGTGCAAACTGCTACTTTTAGACCACTAGGATTAGCGGGAAGGCTTTATTGGTATTCGGTGTTTCCGTTTCATGGCTACATTTTTAAAGGTATGATTGAGGCTATTACCAAACAAAAGGCATAAAAAAAAGAGCAATCGGAGAAGATTGCTCTTTTTGAATTTCTGAAAAAAGAAATTTATTGGTTGTTATTTTCCCATCTTTCTTTCAAGTCAGCCAAATGAAGTTTGTATGCTTCCATAGTAGAAACCTCGCTTCTTTTGTCGCTTAATAACATTAATTGATTCATTACATTGTTTGCTTTATCAAACTGAGCCGTGTGAATGTAGGCATCTGCAAGGTTGTAATAAGTTGCCAAAGTAACTTTTTCATTGATTCTGGCTTTCTTGTTTTCCACATCAGATTCTTCTAATGCTTTTTCCCACATAGCAATAGCCTCATTCAATTTTTGAACAGCCACTTCTGGCTCCGAAACTAATTTGCTGTACCCTTCACTTGCTGAGATGTAAGCCAACTTGTAATCTTGGTAAGTATGTTTTTTTTCTTTTACAGTAAAAATTTCTGTCTTTCTCTTTACACTTTTAAATCCATAGTTGTCATTGATAAAAT
>JALRIS010000026.1 GCA_023255335.1 Flavobacteriales bacterium
ATAGATCTAAGGGACCCGCAATGTGGAGTCCGAGAGCACAGAATGATCGCATGCGTTTTGCAGAGGAATGGAGATTGGCATTAGAACAAAGACCCAATGTAGATTTTTGGCAAGACATGGTTTCAGAATTAATAGAACTGAAACCAACGAGCAAACAAACGGATATTTCGGAAGCCTTGCGCCATTTTACGAATACCATCAAAAAAAGAAGTATTGGTTTTTTGTTGTCAGATTTCGGTTCGAACGACTCAGAAACGCTGGAGAAATCACTAAAAATAGCAAACAACCGTCATGATATTATTGGATTGAATATAGTAGATAAAAGCGAAGAGGATCTTCCCAATGTGGGGTTTGTTAGATTGAAAGACGCAGAAACAGGAAGAACTAAATGGCTCAATTCTGGAAGTAAAAAAGTAAGAAAAGAATACCGAATGACACGATTGAAAAAAGACGAACAAACAAAAAATATATTGAGAAGGAGTGGAGTAGATTTTGCTACCCTGTATACCAATGAGCCTTATGTTAAACCATTGATTGATTTGTTTAAAAAGAGATAACCTAAGTAAGTGACTAACAATTAAGAACCACAAAGTATTAGATTAACATCGCATTTTTTCTTTCTGCGAAAGCAAAAAAAAAATGAGGGATTCGACTACAATGAAAAAGATATTAACTCATACCGCCTTTACAATTCTTGCAATTTTATTGTTGCCAATTAGTTATTCTCAACACATAGAGGTAACTGTCGACAAAGATTCAATTTTGATAGGAGAACCCATTACAACAACAATAAGTTTTCCGATTGCTGGAGCTACTTCTTCACTTATTTTCTCAGAGGGCGACAGTATAGGAAATGGTTTTGAGGTATTTGAAGTAATGAGGCTGGATACACTGGGAGAACAAACAACCTACGAAGTACTTCTCTCCACTTTTGATCTCGGCAATCAGTTTATCCCACCTTTCTCGATATTTTACGGTAGTAAAAAGGTAGTTTCGCGTCCTATTCCCGTTTTTGTGTCACTCGTGGAGGTGGATACAACTCAACCGATGAAAGACATCAAACCGATTTTTACGGATCCACTCACCTCTAGAGATTATGCGCAATTGGGTTGGAATTGGTTGAAACAGAACGGATGGTGGATATTACTACTCCTTCTTGCTTTGATTGCACTTTTCATGATTTTTTTGAGAAAAAAAGAAAAGAATCTTACTAAGGTGGAACACAGTGTAAGAGTAACAGCTCACGAAAAAGCCTTTGCCCAATTGGAGGAATTGAAATCAAAACAATTGTGGCAAAAAGGAATGCAAAAGCAATACAACGTTGAACTTACGGCTATAATTGAAGAGTATCTTACTGAGCGTTATCAGGTTCCTACCCTTCAAAAAACCAGCGGAGAAATTATTCATTCGCTGCGATTTGTGGAAATGGGAGAAGAAAATAAAAGAAACTTGAGGAAATTGTTGATGCTATCGGATTTAGTAAAATTCGCGAAAGAAAAACCTACGGCACAAGAAAATGAAGAGATCTTGAGAGATGCAGAATCGTTTATTGAAACAACCAAAGAATCGAAAATATCATTGATGCCGACCTCGATACATGTTATGACATCATACAGACCATACCACTCCGACGTTTCACGTGGAAGG
>JALRIS010000105.1 GCA_023255335.1 Flavobacteriales bacterium
ATTGCTTTTCGAATTTTTTGTCACTTCAGTACCTGCCAAGCACAGACATCCAGCAGGTGAGTGTAACCAAGAAGTTTTGGCCAAGCTCGATACCTACAAGGTGAATGAAACTCCTGAAGAAACCAACCCAATGTGGGATAAACTAAAAGAATTAAAAAAATAATACAATAAAATGGCACATCCAAAGAGAAGACAGTCAAAACAAAGACAGAGAAAGAGAAGAACGCATTACAAAGCTGCAAGTCAACAATTAACTCAATGTCCTACAACTGGAGAGTTTCACTTAACTCACAGAGCTTACTGGCACGAGGAAAAATTATACTGGAAAGGACAAGTCGTAATTGACAAAACTGAAATAGCTGAAGCATAATTTTGGCTAAAGCACCCTTTAACATTGGGATTGATATGTGGGGAGGAGATAATTCTCCCGCATGTAACTTAAATGGAGTACAAAGTTTTATAGAAAATCACCCTGATTTACTAGATTCTGTGTCTCTTTTTTTGTTTGGTGATAGTGTGTCTATTTCTGAGCATTTGGGAGAGGAACTTTGTGCAAAAAAATATATTCAGTTGATTGATTGTCAGGAGGTAATTGAATATAACGACCATCCTGTAAAATCTTTTTTACAAAAAACAGAATCAAGCATTACCAAAGGATTTCACTATTTGAAAGAAGGAAAAATTGACGTTTTTGCTTCGGCCGGAAATACGGGAGCCATGATGGTAGGAGCAACTCAAGCTATAGGAGTTGTGGAAGGTATTTCGAGACCAGTAATCGCAAGTGTGTTGCCGCGAGAATGCGGAAATGACGGCATCATTATGGATGTGGGAATCAATGCGGATTGCAAACCCGAAATGCTCGACAAATTTGCTGTAATCGGTTCGATTTACGCAGAGTATGTGTACCGAATCGAGTCACCTAAAGTAGGTCTTCTTAATATTGGAGAAGAGGAAGAGAAAGGAAGTATTTTGACGAAAACTGCTCACAAACTTCTGAAAGAAAACAAGCGAATTAATTTCCTAGGAAACATAGAAAGTAGAGGTATTTTGAACGAAGGAGCGGACGTAATTGTGTGTGATGGTTTCACAGGAAATGTCATCCTGAAGCAAGCGGAATCGTTTTACGAGATTATCGAAAGAAGAGGGATCAAAGATGAGTATTTCGACCGATTCAATTACGAAAATTACGGGGGTACTCCCGTGTTAGGAATCAATTCTAACGTGATAATCGCACACGGTATATCTAATGCGAAAGCAATTTGTAACATGATAAAATTATCCCACGATGTAGTGGAATCTGATATAACTTCCAAAATAGTGGAGGCGATGAATTCTACCTTGGTGTAAATCTTTTTGGATTTCAAACTTTATGTGTAAATTTATCTATTATAAACTTTAATTTATTCACATGAAAAAACTGGTAGGTATAGCACTTGGTGCTCTATTAATTGCAGGATGTTCTACTTCGAATGAAGTAGCGTCAAACAAATTATTTCAAAAAAGAAAATATCAAAAAGGGTGGCATGTAAATGCTTCGCCACGATTTGATAAGAATTCGGTTCGTACAGTGGAAGAAATAGTTGAGGCTAGAGAAGTACTTGTAGAAACGGAAAAAGAAGAAAAAGTTCTTGTTGCAAGTCAGAGCATTACTGTTTCTCAAAACGAGACGATTGAGTTTACCAATGAATTGGTGGAAGAAATGAATGTAAGTTTTCTCCAAAAATTTCAGAGCGAGAACACCGAAAACATATCAAACTTTGACCTTCCTTCAACTGCTCTGGAGATTGAGCCAATTGAATTGAATGAGGTCGAGATTGAACCAATTAATCAACAAATGTCGCCATCCACTACTGAGTTAAATTCGACTGATGACGACATGCTTCTTCTTCTTTATTTGTGTGCAATTTTTATTCCTTTTGTGGCAGTAGGAATCGCTACTGATTGGGATATCAAAAAAGTATTGATTAATTTACTTTTATCCTTTTTATGTTATATTCCAGGTGTAATCCATGCATTTATTGTAATAAGAGATTACTACAGATAAAATAGTTTTTATTTAAATCTTTAAAGGGATGTGGAACTTAATTAAGCTAATTATTTGGGTGAGCATCCCTTTTGTTTTATGGATACTTCCGTCCAATTTTTTTGATCAAGGAGAAAGTTTATGTTTGTCACAAGTATTATTGGACAAAGAATGTCCTGGGTGCGGTATCACCAGAAGTGTTCAGCACGCTATTCATTTCAATTTTGAAACTTCCTGGCGTTTCAATAAATTGGTTGTTATTGTTTTGCCCTTTTTAGTGTATATTTGGTATAAAGTTGCTCGGAATTTGTTCCTAGAAATAAAAAATAACCTCTAGTAGTATGGAAAGAAGGTTCTTTAAAAATAGTGTCAGCATTCTGATTTGTTTGTCTCTTCTTTTGTCGTGTTCTACGTCCAATCAAGTTGCTTCCAACAAACTTTTTCAAAAAAGAAAGTACACCAAAGGATGGTATTCTAGTGCATCTAGGAGTATAGAAAATAGAGCTCAAGTTGCTCAACAAGAATCCGTTGTTGTCAATAAAGAGATCTCAGTTTCGGATTCAACTACACTCGTTAGTGCCACTACAACTGCAACTTCGTCTTCGTTGAGCGCTTCTCATTCACAAGTACAGAATAGGAAGAAAAGGATGCCAAGTGTTCGCTCTACTTTGTTGAAAACAGAACAAGCTGAATTTTCAATTCCACGTTACACCAATGAAACGCCAGTGGATCCTGTATTCAAACCCTTTCAGGAAAAAACTTCGATGTATCCAACCTTTCAGAATGATAATGTTAGATTTCAAGATCCTTGGCTCAGTGATAAAACGGTTAATATATTACTTGCCATTTTGGCAATTTTGGTTCTCATATTTACCGGAATCGCCCCATTGGCGGTATGGATTGCCAATGGCCCCGGGCCTTCTCTTAACATGAGTGTTCTACTTTATGTAGCCTTTTTGTTCTTTGCGTTGATTTTTGTCATGACAATCTTGTACATTACTGTGTTTGCCGGGGGTACCGCTACAGTCGGTAGTATTGGTCTCGCAGTAGCATTTGGAGTCTTAACCCTTGTTACCAGCATAGTGTCTTTTTTTCATGCCTTGGTATCGATTATAAAAGGATTCTAGAATTTCTCTCTTTTTATCTTTCCTGTAGGAGTCAATTCAATTTTACGAACGAGTTGTTCCTTGGGTATTTCATATTTTTCTATCGCTATCTTTTCCCAATCAATTTCCATCTTTTCTTGGCTTACAAGTAGTACTTTTTCACCCAGCTGTTCGTCTTGTTGCGAAGTGATATAAAAAAGAGTGGAAGGAAAGAGTTTGGCTATTTGTTCTTCAATTCTTTCGGGAGAAACTTTGATTCCTCCTGAGTTTATTACGTTGTCTTTTCTGCCGAGCCATTCAAAACCACCCTGACTAAGCCTTACAATATCATTTGTTTCGATAGGTTGAGAGAATAGAGTGGGACAGTAAATAACGAGGCAATTGTCGTCATTTACGTCAATAGAGTAGGTGGGTAAAGTTTCGAACAGAGTTGATTTTTCAGGGCCATTTAGTTTTTTTAACGCAATATGACTGACAGTCTCGGTCATTCCATAAGTAGAATAAAATTGAGTTGAAAATGATTGAATTTGATTGACAAAAGATGAGTTTACCACACCACCACCAATAAGAATATGTTTTATTTGTTCTAATTCTTGGGGCGAATCATTCAAACAATTAGCGGCTTGCATAGGAGTAATGGCAAGAAAATCGATGTGTCTTGAGTTGTTTTTGAGAGGTGAGGAAGAAGGATCGTCTACCCACAAATTGTAACCGCCTACCATAGCACGAATAACCATCATTTTTCCACCAATGTATTTGACAGGAATACACAACAGTGCATTCGTTTCTGGTTGGAGCGAAAAATACTCGCATGTGTTTTTTGCGCTTTCTACAAAGCTTTGTTTGGGAATAGCTATTTTTTTAGGAGTTCCCGTAGATCCCGAAGTTTGCACAACCACGTCCTTCGAGCTAGAAAACCATTCTTTCAGAAATGCCAACACTTCTCCCAAGTGATTGTTAGGCAAATCTAGTTGAGCGAGAACATCCTTTTTCGTGAATTTTTGTTCGTTTATCCAGATATGTGTCAATGAGTTATACTCCACTTAGGTTCCAATTTAAGTCTTGCTTATAAAAAATTTCGTCTCCCTCTACACTCAATGGAGAATCTATGTTATTCGTGTATAATTTTCCTGTTCCCAATCCCTGAAACATTGTATTGCCCGTAGTCGCTACAAATTGCGAAATTGCGTTGAGCCCGATATTAGACTCCAAGGCTGAGGTTATCCACCAGTTGATTCCTCTTTCTTCGGCAAGTTCTATCCACTCTGTGCTTCCTTTTATTCCTCCAATCAAGGAAGGTTTGAGGATAATGTAAGGAGGTTGTATTGCTTCCAATGTTTCGATTTTTGCTTCCCTGGTGAATTTTCCTATCAGTTCTTCATCAAGAGCTATTGGCAATGGACTTTCCTTGCACAATTGATTCATGGTGGCGGGCATTCCTTGTTTTATAGGTTGTTCTATCGAGTGCAGGTTAAATTCAGCGAGTCTTTTTAATTTTTCTAGCGCTTCAGCTGGTGCAAAGGCTCCATTGGCATCCACTCGTATTTCTATTTTATCGCTTTTTTCTCGAATCGATTGTAAAATATGGAGCTCTTTCTCAAAATCAATGGCTCCAATTTTTAGTTTGATGCACCGAAAGCCTACAGCTATTTTTTCGTCCACTTGTTGCATCATGTTTTCAAATGTTCCCATCCATATCAACCCATTGATAGGAGTTGGTTGTTCTGATAAGGAAAAAGGCGAGTCAAACAAAATTTTTGATCCCTTGTGTTCTAAATCAAGCAAAGCTACTTCTAGTCCAAAATGGATGGAAGGAAATTCTGTCAGACCTTCGTTGAGCCAAAATTCTCGTTCATTGATTCGGCTGCATACTTCAGCTACTCGGGATTCGTAGGTTTCCAATTTTTCTGGATTCAACCCGGTTAAATAACTGCATTCGCCTATCCCAACAATCTCGGGGTTCTTTACATTCCATACTTTAATAAACCAAGAATCTTTGGTTTGCAACCACCCTCTGGAAGTACCTCGTTCTTCGGTAAATTGAAGGGTGTATTTTGTGTAACTCGCTTTTAACATGATAGATAGATTCCTAAAAAGTACAACAAAGAACAAAAGAAAGTAGCTAAAGCAACTTTTTTTAGTTCAGAATCAAGCTCTTTATTTACTGTGGTTTGTTGAACTACCCTCAGGTGTTTGATAAGAAAATAAGTGGGTAGTAAAAACAATAACTGCCAATAAGAGCAAAAAGTAAATAACGTGTGAATCAATAAGAATAACACTCCGGAAGAAATGAGAAAGTAATGATATACTTTTGCTTTGTTCAACCCAATTTTTACCACCAATGTGTTTTTGCTGTTGGCTTTGTCGTTGTGTTCGTCTCTCATGTTATTCAAATTCAGCACTCCCACCGAGAACACCCCGATACTCAGTGCGGGGAGAATTTCAATCCAGTTCAACCCTCCCGCAATAAGAAATTTTGAACCCAATACACCTACCAGACCAAAAAAAACAAAAACGAATATATCGCCAAGACCCGAGTAACCATAGGCATTTTTTCCTACCGTGTAGTTGATTGCTGCAATCACACTCGCCATTCCCAGAACAAGAAATAACACGAGGTATTTTGTTGCCATCAACTGTGTTCCTAGATAAGAAAGGTACCCTCCCAAAGCCAGAGAAATGATAGAAGTAAGAACAAGTGCGGTGAGCATTTCGTTTTTCGAAATCAATCCGGCTTGCATCGTTCTTGTTGGGCCAATGCGGTTGTCGTTATCGGTACCTTTGGCAAAATCTCCGTAATCGTTTGCAAAGTTTGATAATACCTGAAAAGCAGTGGCTGTAGCTATACATAGCCAGAAAATAAGGGGATTAAATTCATTGGTATAACTCAAGGCTCCTCCCATGATAATTCCGGCAAGGGAAAGTGGCAGTGTTCTTAGTCGAGCGGCTTTAATCCATTTCATTGTCTATGTTCAATTTGAGTTGTTTGTTTTATTCTATCAAAATTTGCTCTTGAGTTAAAGAGGCATGTTCAGTTGCTCTGTTTCGATCCCCTCCCGCTTGTTATTTGCGCAAAGTTAACACAAATACTTGTTTTATGAGGAAATAGGCCATCGCTATCAGGCTTTCTATTCAACGAGCGAAAAGAAGGTGAGGTGCTTTGGTTGAAATTGTCTGAGATCTTTTTTTTACCAAAAAAACAATTCTATTTACTTCCACCAATTCACCTATTCAAAAGTGTCATTTATCCATTGGTTTTTCCCAATATTACTAAAATAACCGTATATTTACAAAAAATATTAAACTTTCAATCATTTCTGAAAATGAGCAGCGAAAAAATAAACCCATACAAAGAAAAAGAAGCTCCTAAGACAGAGCAAGTAGCCGAAATGTTCGATAATATTTCGGGGAAATATGATTTTTTGAACCACTTTTTCTCTTTGGGAATTGATAAAATATGGCGAAACAAAGTAAGAAACATTGTCAAGAACATTCCGAATAGTCAAATTTTAGATGTCGCAACCGGAACAGGAGATTTGGCCATAGCATTATCCAAAATTCCAGGAACGAACATAATAGGTGTTGATATTTCGAACAAAATGTTGGAAGTAGGAAGACAAAAAGTGTTAAGGAAAAAATTGGAAGGACGAGTGGATTTAAGAAACGGAGATTCGTTACGATTGCCTTTTGAAGAGAACCAATTCGATGCGGTTACAGTAGCTTTTGGGGTGAGGAACTTCGAAAACATCCGCCAAGGATTAAGCGAAATTAGCCGTGTCTTGAAACCAAACGGAAAGATAATTGTGTTGGAATTCTCCAATCCAAGAAAGTTTCCAATCAAACAATTATTTAATTTTTATTCACGCAAGTTAATGCCCTCGGTGGGTAAGTTAGTTTCAAAAGATAGCAGAGCGTATTCTTATCTGCCAGAATCTGTTCAAGCCTTTCCGACAGAAGATAAATTTGCTAAGATTATAGAGGAAAGTGGTTTTGTAGATGCGACCTACGAAAACGTATCGGGCGGAATTGCTGCAATTCACGTGGCGACAAAGAACTAAGGAAAGAAAAGAAAAGTAGGGTTGTTTTTATGACGATAAGTAATAAAATATCTGTGCAGAAAATCGTTGAGCAATGCGAGCTCAATGGAATTTCGGATATTGTTATTTCGCCAGGATCTCGAAACG
>JALRIS010000113.1 GCA_023255335.1 Flavobacteriales bacterium
AAGCAAAGAAGAATAATTCTTATTGGCTGCGTCACTTTTTAGGTAGGTGCTGTAATGAAAATCAAACGAACTTTGGCTGCTTTTTTTGTCTAATTCTTGGTTGGTTGTTCTTCTTTTTTTTGTGCCCGCATCGTATTCTATCGAATACTTGGAAAGGTTGCTTTTTTTCTCTTTGGAAGTAGCGATTGCTTGGGAGTAAGCGCTAAACATCGAAAAAACAACAGCTAAAAGGGTTACAATCAATCTCATAATAAGTAAAAATAAGGTTTCTTATTGGTTCTTGGTACACCTCAACCTCTTTTTGGTTCAAAAAAGGCATAAAAAAATCCTTCAGAGAGATAACTCTGAAGGATAATTCTTTTGTTCTTCATTTCATTATTATTCTTCTACTAAAATACCAGAAGCGATAAAAATTGGTTCAAATTTTGGCGAAACTACTGCGTCATGTCTTTTTTGCAGTTCTGCTTTTTTCTCCTCAGAAACTCCTTCTCCTTCCATTTCATCCATGATATAGTGTTTCAAATCTTCAATAGATGTTGTGTCCATTTTTGCTTCTCCCGTAAAAAATGCGCCAGTCCCAATTTCTGTATCGGTAGGAATAGTAAAATGATCTTTAAACATCACTCTCATCTCTGTAGAGTCTGGTAAGTTTACCACAACAAAGCACCCTGCCTTGGCACAAATACTTGCCAATTTTGCCTTGATTGTGTAATTACCAGTTACTCCATCTGCAAAAGCAGTGGCAAAACTATCGATGGATATTGCTGATTCAAACTCAACGGCTTCTTCCCCAAAATGGGTGTATCCATCCACAGTTTGAATCGGCTTTGCCTCTTCCGCAGTTTCTGTTACAACTTCCTCTGTGTTATTTTCTTGATTTCCGCAAGATGCCAGAAAAGCTCCAGCAAATAAAAGTGTGATTAATTTATTCATGTTTGTGTTGTTCTTTACTAGTTAAATTATGACAAATATAGTAAGTTTCTATTACAATCCACCCATGGTAATTCCTACAGAAAAAGGAGTGAGATTTACAAGTCCATCTGTATGCAAAATTTGATCTCTGTTCATTGGAGTAAGAGCATAATTTGCGTACACCCCTATTCCTTTGTATGCAATCCTTATCCCCAATGATAACTTGATAGGGTCCACGTTGTAATTCCCTTTGATTGTGGTTTCAATTTCTGCATCTGGTTGAGCAAATTCTGCCTTTACCTTACTTCCAATGTTGTAACTAACTGTTCCACCCAGAGCAACTTTAAAGTCCTGGTTGTTCGTTTGAAATTTTAACATGACAGGAACTTGAACATAATTGGTTTTAAACTTGTAGGAACTAAAAGCAGTAACAGTATCCGAAACAAACTCCCCGTTTTTCGGAGAAATTTGCATGTTTTCTTCAAATACAAATCTATTGAACTCGAATCCAAACCCGGTGAGTAATCCAAAATTTTTGTGAAAATCAATGAGTATATTTCCGTTAATCACATAATTTCGGGATTGAACTATATCCAAATCCAAGCGGGCATCGGAAGTTGGGGTGTACTGGTTCATTGGCAACCCTATTTCATTGGTTTCTCTTGTCAATCCAGAAACTCCTATTCCAAAAGTAGGTTCAAAATTCACTTCTGGGTATGACTGTTTATCTGTATAAAGCCACTCGTCTTCCTCGGTGTTGTGAGTAGTATCTTTTGTAACTGAGTGTTTCTTTTTATCTTTCACAATTACCTTCACGTTTCCAAAATCTATTTCTTTTGATTTAGCTTTGGTGGTATCCACAGAATTGGTGAGTGTATCTGATTGAGAGAATGTATTTGCAGTAATAATTGCAAAGATTAATGTTAGATAGAGTTTCATGAAATTTTATTTAAAATCAAAGTTACCACAAAAACGAGTATTCCTAATAGTTTAATTCGTTAATTTTTAATTAATACTTAGTCGTCTTCTACGCAATAAACAACTTCCTGAGTTTTGAATCGTACTGAGAAAAGAGACGAAATATTTGTTAAGAAAGCGAGTAAACAAAAAATTTCTTCTACTTTTAACCAAACTAAAATCAACAGCAACATGAAAAAATTAATGATAGTATTCGGTTCATTTCTTTTGGTGACAACTAGTATTTCACAAACTATTACCTCGGCCAATATTGTAAATTTGGGAGATACGGTATTCAATGCAATTGACGTTTCGCCTTCGGTAAATATTGGAACTGCAGGAACCGGAAATACTTGGAATTTCGGAACTTTGTTAGCCAACGGAAGGGATACAATCGTATTTTCAAATCCAAACACTATTTCATGTGCCTCAACTAGCTTTAGCAGTGCGAGCTATAAGTTTGCACAAGACACAAATTTTGGTTTTTTGGAG
>JALRIS010000114.1 GCA_023255335.1 Flavobacteriales bacterium
TAGTCACCGGAGCGAATTGTTACCACCCGCCTGTCTACGACTAGGCCATTGAAGGCTATGAACCCGGCTCTGGGAGCCCGAATACTCCCGGTTCCCACCAGCACATCAAGACCCCTGTGACCAGGACCCCTATCAGAGAGCGGGGCAACGTAGTTGCCCATTTGTTTGTCAAGAAAGTAGGGGATGGGCTCTGCCCAGATTTCAGTTGCCGGCAATGAGGAGCTGAAAAGACCAAAAATGACTTTTATTGCAAGTGCGAATTTGAACATCTGTCAATGGAATCCAAATGCTCTCAGGAGCGCTTAGCCAGAAAGAAATAAGTGGAAAAGCCCCTAAACCACGGGTATGCTTACTTCTACACATCTTTTTCTAACTCGGAAGAATATCCCAAGAAATAGGGAGCATTCATTTGAACCATTAGTCTGAGATGGACGTTTTCTACATTTCTGTTCATTTTTATGGACTCTTCCAAAAGCTCTTTTCCTTCATTGAACCACCCATATTTGGAAATAGGGTTAGAAACATACTGAGCCATCATCATCTTGCATACTGCTTTGTAGGCATTTATGGTTATTTTTTCCTTCAAATCATCTACCACTATTTCTTCCTTTAAGAAAGCCTCAGCCGATGTTTTGTCCGATATTTTCTGGAACTCTTTTCTTACACTTTCTAGGTCATTGCCGGCAGTAAGAACAAAAGAAAAGGCCAAAACAGAGAAGAAAGTGAACAAAAACCTCATATTATTCTCATTTTATAATCGAAATAAGACTTGGTAAGAAGAGCAAACTTCATGGGATTACTCACTCGTATTCTATTAGATTTGATATCTTCCACATCAGAATTTATGAGCTTCTTAAGGAGTTTGCTGTAATATTTGTAGGCAGTATACACCCCAAATTTGGCTGACTCTGGCAACTTTTTTATCCCTTCAAATGCCTCATTAAAATCTTGTTGAATCTCAATAATAATCTCAGCTTTGTTTTCTTCACTCAAGCCCATCCCTTCCAAATGAGGAAAATAAACCCTGTTCAATTCCTCCGAGTCGGCTTTTAAATCTCTCAAAAAGTTTACTTTCTGAAAAGCGCTTCCAAGCTTCATTGCCGGGCCCTTTAATTCGTCATACATTTCTTGATCACCATTTACAAACACCTTGAGACACATAAGCCCCACCACATCCGCAGAACCATAAATGTATTCTTGGTAATCTTCTGTCGTTGAATAAATATTTTTATTCAAATCAAATTTCATGCTTTTCATAAACGCATCTACCAAAGCATAATCAATCTGATACTTTTTTAATACATCCTGAAAAGAATTCAAAATTGGGTTTAAACTTATTCCCCTCTCAATAGCTAACTTTAAGTCTTTCTCGAACTCCAAGATCAGAGTTTCTTTATCGTATTCGTGAAAAGTATCAACAATTTCATCTGCAAACCGCACAAATCCATAAATAGCATGAATATCGTCCTGAATTTTTGGGGATAGCATTTTTACAGCCAAAGAAAAGGATGTGCTGTAATTGGTCGTTACAATTTTACTTGCCTCATAAGACACTTTGTCAAATATACTTTTCATACTCTTTTCTTATTAACTTACTACTTTTTCAAATACCGTTTTAACACTCATCTTCTGAATCAAGTTGCTCACCACTTTCCCTGAGATAAGCGAAGGCGGAACACCTGGACCTGGAGAAGTGAGTTGGCCCGTAAAAAATAAATTTTCTACTTTCTTACTCTTTAATTTTGGCTTTAAAAAAGCCGTTTGCTTCAACGTATTTGCCAGTCCGTAGGCATTTCCTTTAAATGAGTTGTAAACCTCTACAAAATCTGAATGGGCAAAAGATTCGTACACTTCAATGTGTGGTCTGATGTCTTCTCCCAAATGCTTGGCTAATCTATCACAAATTAAATCAAAGTACCTTTTCCGTATTTCTTCCGAATCATCAGTAAGTTCGGTGGATACAGGCACCAGAAAAAACATATTTTCTTTCCCTTCAGGCGAAACAGACGAATCTGTTTTACTCGGATTGCAAATATAAAATAACGGGTTATTAGGCCATTGATGGGTATCGTATATTTCAGTGGCGTGTACATCAAAACTTTCATCAAAAAACAAGTTGTGATGCTTTATTCCTTCTACTTTTTTATTAACTCCCACGTAATATAGTAAACTTGAGGGAGCCATAGTTCTTTTGTCCCAATATTTCTTCGAGTAATTTCTCTCCGAATCCTCCAAAAGCTTTTGTTCAGTATGGTGATAATCGGCACCACTTACTACAATATCAGCTTCTATCAATTCTCCGTTCACTACCAATCCTTTAGCGGTTCTGTTCTCAACACTAATTTTTTCTACCGAAGAATTGGTGTGAAACTCAACCCCCAGTTCTTTGGCTACAGAAACCATCCCATCCACAATCTTTCCCATTCCTCCCATTGGATACCAAGTACCCAAGACCATATCTGCATAGTTCATCAAGCTATAGAGGGAAGGAGTGTTTTGCGGCTTAGCTCCCAAAAACAACACGGGAAACTCCAATAGTTCAATTAATTTTGGATGACTGAAGTAACTTCTAATATGTTTACTTATTGGTTTAAATAAATCCAATGAAAGTCCTTTTTTGGCAATATCCAGGGTCATGAACTCTTTGATAGATAAGGAAGGTTTCGTCACAAATTCTCCCATACCAATCTCATATTTGGTTTGAGCCTCTTTCATAAATTGCTCGAGTTTGGCTCCTGAACCTTTTTCATACTTCTCAAAATAAGCCTTCAGTTCGTTCATATCCGAAGGAATATCGTCTGGCGAATCTTTCCAAAAAACTCTGTAGCTGGGAGACAAACGAACTAGGTCATAGTAATCACTCACTTCTTTTCCGAAATCTCGGAAATAATTCTCAAATACATCTGGCATCCAATACCAGCTTGGCCCCATATCAAAAGTAAATCCATTGATTTGTTTAACTCTTGCTCTTCCTCCTAGCGAGTTGTTCTTTTCGTACACCGATACACTAAATCCGGACTTTGCAAGATAACTTGCTGCTGAAAGGGAAGAAAACCCCGACCCTATTATTGCTACTTTTTTTCTCATTTGTTTAACGAATGTACAAAATAATTAAACATAAACGGCAAGCTTCCGAAATTATCTCCGTTCTTTCTAAATTTTATCTATTAGATCTACGATAGAATCGTGAACAACAATGTTGTTTGGCAATTCACTTCTTTTAATTTCTTTTGTGTTGTTCCCTAATACGTGCATCGTTTCTTTCCTTTTTCCTAATATATTCTTGCTCACAGTTTGCAAATATTCCATTACTTTCTCCTTTCCAGGCTCCACAGTAAAATAACTTATGTAGGTAATGTTTTCGAAAACGTGTTGCAATTCATATAAATTTTCTAAAGGCACACTTGGACCCAAAAACACGGATTTATAACCTTTCAACATTAATTCAAAATGCAAGTACAAAATGCCGATATCGTGAATTTCGTTCATTGGCAAATACAAAATATACGTCATATCATCCTTTGGGCTTACGTTTTGAACTCTCTCAATATTCACCAATATCTTTTGTTTAATCAAAGTAGAAATAAACCGCTCATGCGCTGGGCTAATGGTATTTGTTGACCACAAATTACCTATATCAGTCAAAAGAATTAAAAATTCTTTTAAGAACACATCACGAAAGGAGTTTCTTGCCAAAAGTTGGTTGTAAGTTGCTTCAAACAAAGACTGATCAAAGTTGAGCATGGCAATTTTAAAATTATTCACCGCCAAAGAGTTTTCCTTATTTTCGATTGTAATCTCCCTTACTTTCTCATTGAGCTCTTCTTCGCTTATATCTGCTATATGCGAAATCTTAATACCACTATTATTGAGCACAACAATATTCAAAATCTTTCGCAAGTTTTGTAAATTATAGGTCCTTATGTTAGAATCTGAGCGTTCGGGCTCAAGTAGATTGTATCTCTTTTCCCATATACGAATCGTGTGTGCTTTAATTCCGCTCAGGTTCTCTAGGTCTTTTATTGAAAAAGAATTTTTAATGGACATATTTTGTTTAATATTTTGTGAAATATATTAAACTAAATTAAAACAAATATTTTTAGGATGAAGTTTATTTGGTCAAAAGTTATAAAATTAAAGTGATAGAGAGTAATTCAATACTTTCCTACTATCAATCTTTCTTTTTAAAATCACCATTTTTCCAAGCTTGAATAAATTGACTCCAAGCAATAGGGTTGAGAAGGTTGTTGGGAGGTGCTTGACCCGCATAATACAATCTTGAATGAACATCTTGCATTTGCCATTTGAAATTCAGAGAACCTCCTGCAGGGTAGGCGTCTTGTTTGAGCGCAAGGGTTTCTGGATTCAGGTTATTTTGTGCTCGAGCGAGGTCGTCATTTGGAATATCTGTATTCAAGAACGCGTCTCTGAACTGTTCTCTTGATGGCCAAGGATATACATCTAGCTGAGCCAACTTTACCGTATCTTCCTCTATTGCATGAATGAGCGAGTATCTTCCATTGTTTAGGGTATCGGGTATTATATACGTTGATTTTTTGTACCCAATGGATGAAAAAACAATGGTATCGCCAGGCATGGCTACAAATGAGAAAAAACCGTAATAGTCTGAGCTTGTTCCACGGTACGAACTCTTTTCCAGCACGGTAACAAATGGCACTGGTTCCAACTTAGATCCAGCTACCACAATTCCAGAAATTTGAACATAAATCTCCTTTACCGAATCTTTTTTCAAAGCAACAGTGTCTTGTTGACCCGTAGCGACAGAAACGACTAAAAGTAGAATTACTACCAGAAAAAATCTTATTGTTTTCATGCTACATAAAGGTAACTAAATTAGAGTTCAAAATTCAACTCTACCGTTAAGAGTTGTTAATTAGTCTTTGTAAAACACTCGTTTTACTCGTTGAGAAATTGAAGTAAGCACTTCGTAAGGAATTGTATCCATCGCTTCGGCCAAATCTTCGATTTTATTATGCTTGCCAAAAATCTCGATTTCATCTCCCACTTTCACTTCCAGTCCGGTTACCTCAATCATACAAACATCCATACAAATATTTCCAACTATGTCGCATCGCGAATCGTTCCAGTAAAACGAAAAATGCCTGTTTCCGAGACTTCTCCTCATTCCATCGGAATATCCTATTGGCAGCATCGCTATGGTCATTTTTCCTTCTGCTTTAGTTTTTCTTCCATACCCTATGGAATCTCCCTTTTCCAACTCTTTGGTTTGAATAACGACAGTTTTTAATCGGCTTATGGCCTTTATCTTGGAAGCTTCATTTCCTACATTAATCCCATAAAGACCTATTCCTAATCGAACCATGTCGTACTGGAAATCGTTGTAATTTTCAATTCCTGCTGTATTAAGAACGTGACGATGAATTGGGTAGCTAAACTGGCTAACTAGGTAGGAGGAATATTGCTCATACTTCTCTAATTGGTTCTCGGTGTAAGCCCTTTCATTTGGGTCGTCAGCAGAGGAAAGATGCGAAAAAACCGACTTGACATAGACTTCGGGTTGAGCATACAGATATTGAACCAATTGTGGCAATTGAGTAGGCAAAAAAC
>JALRIS010000142.1 GCA_023255335.1 Flavobacteriales bacterium
ACCTCCTCAATTGTCACAATTTCGGGGTAGCTTACTAGTTCGCCATCTTGGTTGAAATTTTGATCGGTAAATGGTATAAATTCGAAGAATATTCCATTGTTGAGAAGTAACTTCAGGGGGCTTCCGTTGCCTGAGCTAATAGCCATAAACCCCTCTGAGGCGAGGTAAGTTTCAAAGTATTCTATTTTTTTTCCAAGCAATTTTTCGAAATTTTCTTTGTACGGACCAAAAGCTACTCCTCCGTGAACCAACACGCTAAAGTTTGGCCAGATATCATGAATCGAGTCTAGTTCGTATTTGTCGATAATTTTTTCGAGTAATATCTGAATCCAAGAGGGAATGCCAGCAATAATTCCAATGTTCCACTGAGGAGCTTGCTCTACCATTCTTTCTATCTTGGTGTCCCAGTCACGTATGTCGGTGATTTCTTTCTCAGGTTTATAAATCACATTCATAAATCCCGGAAGATTGGCATTTATGATTCCACTCAAATCTCCTTCCTTTCGTTTGTCGATTTTTGTCAAAGAGGTCGATCCGCCTACTCCCAAAATATAAGTGTCGAAGAATTCTTTTTCGAATCCAAAATTGGTTAAATATTGAATTTGTTTCAGACTTGCTCGTCTTATTTTTCGTAACTGAGACCTAGAAACAGGGATTTGTTTACTAGCGCTTCCCGATGTTCCTGAACTCAAGGCAAATTTTGTGATAATACCTGGCCAGGTGATATCTTCGCCTCCTTCTATTGTTTTTTTCCACCACGATTCATACATCTGATCATAATCAAATATGGGTACAAACCGCTGGTAAGTTACCACTGGGTCTTCAGAGCTAAGAATTTTATGGAACCTATATCGTTTTCCAAACTCTGTGTCTTTTGCTCTTCTCAAGAGTCTTTTTAGAGCTCTTCTCTGAAGTTGAATGGGAGATTTTAGCTCTTTTTTGCTTCCAATTTTGGTGGTTCTTTTAAGAACGCTTTGAAGTATATTTCCTTTAACTGCCAATGATAGTTTTCTTAATGATTTGTGAATTTAAATATACCAATACCCGCGCTTAATACAAATAAATAGGTTCGAACTTTGGCAAAAAAAAACTCTTTCGATGAAGGAAGAGTTGTGAGTGACGAATTCGGTATCCTTTTTAGGAGTCCTGAAATTTTTTTAATTCATTCCACTGATTGTTTGCTGCAAATTTTGCCTGAGTAGGCCAAGTATCAGGCGAATGTAGCGAAAATCTTTCTCCCGCTTCCGATAGTAGAGCCTTTAAATCTTCTTTGGAAGTTTCGGATAGTAGAAACCAAGAGGTGATTCCCTTTTGGTTCAAAAGTTCTTCAATTTTAGGGCCAATTCCCTCAAATATTTTCAAATCATTTTCTTTTACATTTTTACCTAATTCCGCTCTTGCTAGGGTAGAGTTTATGATAACATTGGACTTATTATGTTTATTTTTTCTCGTAGTTGAGGTTTTTTCTTTTGCACCTCTTGCTATCCATCCCAAAAGGAAAGCAAGGAGAGATGTGATTAATAAAATAACCAGCAAAAGCAATAATTCTATTTGTACAAAATCTTCCAAAAGCGTTAGTTAATTAGTTCGAATGTAACCTTTCTGTTTTTTGCTTTTTCCATGTCCGAGTTTTGTTCTGCTTGTCTCGTTGATCCACTTGTTTCCAGGTTTTTTGAGTTTATTTTGTGTTCTTCCATCAGGTATTTTTTTACCAAAATGGCCTTTTCGTGTCCTTCTTTTTTTGCTGCACTTGCACCTAGTTCCGAGTCAGAGTATCCTGTAATTTCAATTTTTCCTTCAGGGTTTTGGTCAAAATACTTTTTCAAATAGTTGAAATACCTATCAAGTTCACGGGTGGAGTTTACGTAAAAATTGCGGGGAGGATAATACATCGTCTGTTTTCTCTTCACTTTTCTCAACACACTTGGGTCTACATTGTTTGAATTAGAAATACTGATTTCTTCTGGGAAATCAGTATTTGTTTCTAATTCGTTCGTGATTTCGGTCACCGTAATTTCTTCTGTTTCTTCTTCAAGTGTGTCAGTTGTTTTGGTAGAATGTATAAATAGTTCTACTAGTCCATAGGTTTTGTTGTTTTCAGTGTATACATGTTCTTTTTCTACCGCACTTAGGGTAATTGATTCTGCGTCCAATCTGTGATTGTACACCAAATAATCCCTCACAGATTCAGCTCTTTCTCTCCCTATTCTTTCCGAACTTGGTTCGGATTTGGAGTACAACCCATTAATGTTTAGGCTTTTGTCTTCGTTGTTCAATAAGAATAGCGCAAGTTTTGCGAAAGCACTTGTTAAGGTGTCTGGTACGTGAATTCCACTTCTTCCAACCGCAAAGTAAATTGGATTGGGATTCGAAATAGAAAAAGATTCGTCATCACTTACCACAAAAGCTGGTTTACTAATAGGAGTTGTTTCCTCCCCTAGATCGGCCGACTCTTTCCTACTTTCTTGAGAATAGGAATTATATTTAATCCTCTGGCTATACCAATAGCTTGAAAGACCAATCCATCCTAGCAAGAGAATGGTTAAGATTCCGATTATCAACTTTTTATTCATGTATTTGTATTTTTATTCAACGCACAAGGTTAAGAATGACTTCACATTAAAACAAGATTTTTATATCTTTCACCAATAAGTTACCTTTATCCTTCATCTAAATGCACTTTATGTCAAAATCTATTAGTTTTTTTCAGTCTCTTATCCCTGTTTTTGTCCTCATGTTTTTGTTATGTATTAATATCTTATTTAAGGACGGAGAATGGTGGGGTGGATACAGCAATCAACTTATATTATTGATTTCGGGAGGTGTAGCTCTTTTTATGGGACTCGTGTTTAAAGTTTCTTTACGAAAAATAGGGGCAGAGGTTTTTGAAAATCTAAAAAGTGTATTGGTCCCCATTGTAATTTTGGCTTTAGTAGGAGCTTTGAGTGGAGCTTGGTTAATAAGTGGTATTATCCCCGCCATGGTATATTATGGGTTAACTTTGTTAAGTCCCGAAGTGTTTTTGCCCGCTTCGGTAATCATCTCCGCAATTATTTCAATCGCTACCGGCAGTTCTTGGACCACCACGGCCACAGTAGGAATTGCTTTGATAGGGATTGGTTCGGCAATGGGTATCTCATCAGGTATGATAGCAGGAGCTGTAATTTCAGGAGCATATTTTGGAGATAAAATGTCTCCATTGAGCGACACCACTAATCTGGCACCTGCCATGGCAGGTACAGATTTGTTTACTCACATTAGGTATATGACTTATACTACTTTGCCTAGTATTATCGTTACGTTGGTTGTGTTTACCTCTTTAAGTTTTTTCATACAATCTACTGGAGAAGCCGAAACAGCCAGTTTACTTTCAGATATTAAATCTTACTTCGTGATTTCACCTTGGTTGTTTATGGTTCCGTTGGCGGTTGTGCTACTTATTTTATTAAAAGTGAAACCGCTACTTTCATTGCTCGCTGGAATTTTACTTGCTTTGGTGTTTGCTGTATTGTTTCAACCTTCGTTGTTGGGGGTAAAGATAAGTTCAAGTCACGTAGTGGAGGAAATGACGAAAGTTGTGTTTACCGAGTACACTATCGAAACGAAGAATGAAATGCTCAATGAGCTTTTTGTATCCAAAGGAATACTGGGAATGTTGTGGACCATACTGCTTATTATTTCGGCCATGATATTTGGGGGAATTATGGATGGAATTGGTGCGCTGTCAAAAATCACAGACGTATTGTTGAAGAAAGCTACCTCTATTTTTGGCCTATTTGCCAGTACTGTAGCGAGTTGTATTGGGTTAAATGCTATTGCATCCGACCAATATTTAGCTATTGTCATTCCCGGAAAAATGTACAAAAGTGCTTTTGAGCAAAGAGATCTGGCGCCCGAAAATCTAAGTCGAACCTTGGAAGATTCAGGAACGGTAACTTCAGTTTTGATTCCTTGGAATACCTGTGGTGCCTACCAAAGTAGTGTGTTGGGAGTGGGAGTTGGGGAGTATTTGGTATTCGCAATCTTCAATTGGTTGAGCCCAATTGTAACTTTAGTTTTTGCCTATTTCAAAATCAAAATTAGGCGGATTAACTCCAACAATACCTAACAATATGATTCGACAATTTAACTATATTGCAACTGCAGTAATCTGTGCCGCAACTTTTTCCTCTTTTTCTCAAGAATCCAATTCCAAAGAAAAATGGAAACCAACTGGCGAGCTGTCCGTTGTACTACGAAATAGCTAAAGTAAGGGAATCGTAGAGAAATCTTTTGGCGGAGACGAGTTTCAACTTATGGGAGGAGTGTCTCATTCTTTTAGGTTGGGTTATCAATTAAATTTGCCAAAAAACTTGGGTGTTCAAATGCGAGTAGGTTTCGGATTTAGTCCAATGGTTTTTTGGGATGATTTCTATGATTTGGTAGTGTGGCCTCAAAAGCCAAGAAATTACTTCACTCATGTAAATTACAACCTATTTACTTCGTGCGAATTTGGATTAAATTACAAGAAACTATTAACCAATAACCTCAATTTAACCACGTTGGGCGGAGTTGGTTTTAATTTTTCAAATTCCTATCCGTTGAACTATCAA
Organism: Flavobacteriales bacterium; assembly: GCA_023255335.1. GTDB lineage: Bacteria > Bacteroidota > Bacteroidia > Flavobacteriales_D > CAJJDF01 > CAJJDF01. Next base: position 4,593 of record JALRIS010000142.1, read on the forward strand.
ATTGGAAATGGGGAGGGAAGGACTATTTTATTTGATCTTAATTACAATAATCTTACGAAACCAATCTTGTTTTTTGAACTAGGATTGATAAGAACCCTAAAGAATAGAAACGAACTGGCTCTTTCATTGGCTTATGAATATTCCTTTGATCCGATATACTCGGGGAATTACTCTGTTTATGAGGGAAATTCTCTTACCTCATCGGGACGATTCTACAACAACGGAACCAATCTTGGTGTCAGTCTTGCTTATACATTTACCCGAGAAAAAGCAAGAGAATTGGCAAAGAGGAATGCCCAAAAAAAAGGGACTTCACTTAAGACTGAAAAAAAGAATCTTAGAGCCGAAAAAAGAGCTGTGCATCCCAAGTTTATTTTTTTGTTTCTTTTGGTTTTGAAAAGTATGCTTCAGGGGTTTCTTTTAAGGATCCCCGATTTTCGCTTAGTTGGTCCAATATGTATATCGCGTCCAAGTTTTCGGGAGGTGTAGGGAGAAGATTCATTCACAAACCCTCCAATCTAAAATTGATTAATATCCACGCAGGACTTGGCTTAATTCTTACCTACAACACAAATAAGACCTCTGGGGGGAGTAACGGTGGAGCATATTACAGGCAAAACGACACGTTCTCTTATCTCGCTATTGATGATTACAAATTGTTAGTTGCACCCACTTTGTATTTAGTTTTAGAAAAAGATTTTCAGTTATCTTCCTCTCTTTATGCCACTGTTCGCTATCGCTACGATCAGGGAATATTTCCTATGTTCAAGCAGGATATAGAGTATACCTTCAATGGCGTTTCTGGTAAAACAAAAAATTTAGTCTACGGTACTAGTCAAACTTTTGGGGTTGCAATTAAATACAAGTTTTTGCAGAAAAAATACCGAGAAGATTGAATCAAATAATCCATTCTTTGCCGGTACGAAACACCGTTCCTTTGAACAGGGCTACTTTTTCGTTTTTTTGATTGAGAATAGCGATAGAATAGATTCCTATTTTTTTTGTGAGGTTTTCTTCGATTACTTGGGTTCTCAATACGTCACCTAGTTGTACCGGTTTAGTATGAGAAATAGATGTTTCGATGGAGACGGATTGTATTCCGTGACCGTTTGCTGAGAAAGCCAAAGCGCTGTCGGCCAACGAATAGCAAATACCGCCATGGGCTATTCCAAATCCATTGAGCATATCTTCCCTCACAGTCATTTGCAACACCACTGAGCCAGGATGTTCTTCTATTCTCTCAATACCTAGCCATCGGCTAAATGGATCTTTCAAGAACATTTGATCAATAATATCGCTCGCTTTACTCATTAATTTCCAATTGTTTTTTTAGTGAGTTTAATACCCCTGAATTGCGAGATGGAATTTCCAATCCACCTATATTTCCTGTTGGATTTAATTTTAATTTGGGAGTCTCCACTAATTTCATTTCATCTATGAGGTGAGATGCCCCGGCATATTTATCGATTACAAAAAGTACGTAACGAATATCTACGGTAATGTTTCTACACAATTTTTCGCTAAACATTACATCGCTCATTGTGCTTTCCCAGCTACGGTCAAAATTGATTCCAATAAGTTCACCATTTCCATTGATAACTGGGCTTCCTGAATTCCCTCCAGTAGTATGATTACTTCCAGTAAAACAAACAACCAGTGTAGAATCTCCCTCAGCATACCTTCCATAATCTTTGTTTTTTATTAATATATATAATCCACTTTTATTTTCATATTCATCAATTTTATATTTTTTTCCATAAAATTTATAAATAAAAGCATTTTTTCTAAATATATCTATTTTCATAATTGTTAGTTAAAAAAGGGATAGCTTTTAAACTATCCCAATTGATTTAAAATGGTAAATTAACCTCTACTTCTTCTGTCTTTTGTGCAGCAGCTTCTTTTTTAACTGCTACAATATTTCCGTCAGTCCAAACTACATTTCCGTTTCCAAGATAATTTTTAGCTTTTTTAGCCTCACGTTCTTCTTTAGTTTGTGAATCTGTTAAAGCAACGTTTTGACCCCATTGGTTAGCTTCGTCGTTTACGCTTAATGTACAGTTGTAGTAAACCGCTCCATCTTTTCCCATTACAAATTTTTCTTTTGGTAAACCGTTCAAACGCCTCGAGACTAACATGTGACTCGCGGGTGTCGGCCCGGGTGAGAGTACGATTTCTAATTCTTTTCTTAATTCCGAATTTTCTTTTTCAAGTTGTTCTATCTTTATTTGATATAATCTCGTATGTTCCATAACTTAATTACTCAATGGTGCTTTAATCGTTGGATGGGATTGATAATCTTTTAATTCAAAACAATCAGGTC
>JALRIS010000049.1 GCA_023255335.1 Flavobacteriales bacterium
GGAGGTGAAGACGAAGAAGAGGCAGACGAAGTAGTGGACTTGTCGGGATCGCCACTAGAAGGTGATGATTCTCCTGTGATTGATGATTCGGAAGAGTAAGAAATTACCAACTAAAGATACCAAAAGGACTTGTTGTAAAAAGCAGGTCCTTTTTTTTTGAGGGATTCAATTCTTGTATGTAATTCACAACATTACTATATTTGTTGAGTATCAGAACTGTTAAAATAATCTTAAGAAAGAAGTTTAAGCGAATTTGGCAATATTCTTGACTACTGATTTATGCAATTTTATTAAAACTGCATCTTACTAATACTATAAATATAAAAACAACCATGAAAAAAAACTTAGTAATTGTATCAATGATACTGGGAACTGCTTTCACAGGTTTCTCACAAAAGAAAAATGTGACTTCAGCAATTATGTGTGCGAAGAAAAATCAATTTATAAAAGCGAAACCATACATAGATAAGGCAATAGAAAATGAGGACACAAGAACACAGGCTAAGACTTGGAGCTGGAAAGCAGCAATATATGCAGGGATAGCTGGGATGAAAACGGAGGAAGCCATGAAAATTAAAGATTCGGTGGATGTGTCGGCCGAAATAGTGCATGCTTTGCAAAAAACAAAAGAGTACGACAAAAAAGGATACTATCAAAATGACTTAAGAAAAATTGCGGGTCCTATGTACAACGCAAGTATTAATGGAGGAATTGAAGCGTATAATAATCAAGATTATAAGAAAGCTTTTGATAATTTCACGAATTCACAAGTGTACGGAGACATTATTGGGTTGGTAGATACAATTGGTGCATACAACGCAGGAATGTCTGCTGTATTGATTGAAAATTACGAAGCGGCAGAATTGAACTACAAGAAATGTATTAAGCATGGTTATGGGGGTGCAGATGTCTACTTAAAACTTTCTGATGTGTACAAGAAAATGGGAGCAACAGAGAAGGCAAACTTTACTATTTCGGAAGCAAAATCGAAATTTAAAGGAGATCCTGCTGTAATCTTGAACGAAGCACAAATTTTTGCTGACAATAAAGAATACGACAAAGCAAAAGCCTCTTTGGAGGATGCACTGAAGAATGACCCAAGCAACTTTCAATTACAATACGCAGCTGCTATCATCTATTCGAACATGGAGTTGTTTGATGCGGCAATAGTTGCTTACGAAAAAGCTTTGGCTCTGAAGCCAGAAATGGAAGAATTGAAAAGTGATATGGCCATCGTGCATTACAACAAAATAGTAATCATGAATGAAGAAATGAATAAGATTGATTACACAGAAACGGCTAAGTACGACAAAGCAAAAGCAGAAAGAGATGCCTACATCACCAAGGTATTACCAATGATTGAAGCAAGATACAAAGACGATAGTTCAGAATCAATGAAGAGAATACTGAACAACTTGTATGGATTGACAGGACAAACTGACAAAAGAATAAAATAAACGACTTGTAAAAAGTTGGAAAGCAAAGAGCGATTGACGAAAGTGAATCGCTCTTTTTTTATGCTAAAAATTCCGTACATCTACAATTTCTCCACTCTCTATTTGATTGTTGGTATCTATCAGGTAAATAGACTCCGCTATTTCTTGAGGAGAAGAAAGTTCATCGTTTTTCTTCAGATCTTTGAACCGTTGTACTTCACTGAATTCTGATTCGGTACTAGTTCGAATTTGTTCTTGCATTCCTGTGTCAATTATTCCGGGATAAATAGAAAGCACATGAACAGGCGATGCGGAAGATCGTTCTTCCACTGCCAGGGTTTTTGAAAAACTATCCAAAGCCGATTTTGTACTACAATAAACTGACCACCCATGGTAGCTTCCATTTGCTGCTCCAGAAGAAATGTTTCTAATTTTTTTTGTTCCCTTGAAGCCGGAAAGAATACTTACAAAGAGAGAGCACAAAATAAGTGGACTCGTGTAATTTAATGTTACAGATGATTCAATATTCTCGAGAGGGATTTTTCCTAATGTGTCAATTTTTCCAAGTGTTCCAGCGTTGTTTATTAAAGTTATTGAATTTGGATTCTTCTCGATACACTTCTCTAACAAATTTCTAAAAACAGGAATTGTTTTCGTCAAATTGCTTAAGTCTATTTCAATAGAAAAAAAAGGGTTGGTTTCTTTTTGAGGAGTTCTGGCCAATGAATATACTTCATATCCTTGTTTCATATATTTTTCCACAAGCGCTTTTCCAAGTCCCTTGCTACCTCCAGTAATAATAATTATGTTCATTTTATTTGGTCGATTATTGATGAATAAATGTAAGAAGAAAAAATCATCCACTATTGAACGGAAGATAGTGGAATAATAAAAAAGAAAAAGGTATTTTTGTCTAACAAAATAGAGAAATGACAAAACAAAACGAAGATAAGAAACCCGACCAAGTAGTTTTTGATAAAAAAACGGGGCGTTATGATGCTGCAATCAAAGAATATGGGACAAATGTGGGTGCGCCCAGTATTTCTACCACCAATGTAAAAACTTGGAAGAACGTAGGTATCTCGAAGGTGAATCATATGCTCAAACAAAAATTCAACGAGTTACAAGCTGAGTACGAACAAATGATGGAGGAGTACAAGTGGAATGAACTCATATACAATACCGAATACAATTTTGAACCAATAATAGGAGAGGTTTATTATTTGTATCACAGAGAAGATGAATCTACATTTTTGAGTGTAATTCCTCCTAGTAGTTTTAAGAAATATTCATTTATTGGAGCCTTTCAATTGAATTTTGAAAAAATGTGGATTAAAATAGAAATAGAAGAATAAAAAAAAGCCCTCGAACGGAGGGCTTTTTTTATCCTTATACGGTGGTTTAAAAAGTGGTAGTGATTCCTACTTGGGCAATTGCACGGGCCAGTCCTACTTCTATGTAAGCGCCAAGATAATCGGTAATGAAGAATCTTGCTCCAAATGTAGCTTCCAATCCAAGAGGGAAAATCGTTTCAATGTTTAAATCTTCGAGGTTAGGATCTCCAAAATCACTTTCCCAGATGTTGTTTCTGAAACCAGCTGCAATTCCAAAATAGGGATCCACAATATCATTTTCTCCAAAATGCCAATTAAACCGAAGCATGATGTTGTAACCCGTTCTTGAAATCTCATTGTAATAGGTTGTTCCATTTAATTCTGAATTAAATCCAGCGACTCCAGTTAAGTAAGAAAAATTCAGACCAATTCCAAATTTCTCCGAAATCCCATATTCGTATTTAAGAAACAAAGGTCCAGTAGAGGAGTAGTTATAGTTTGTATTGGTTTCGTAGGTATTTAGTACGGCATTACCAAAATTTCCGAATCCATAGCCAAAACTAACGTTATTAGATTCTATTTGATAAGCTTGGCTCACAGCATTACCCGAAAAAAGTAGGGTGGAGGCTGTCGTAACAATGAGCATTCCGGTTTTGAGGTGTTTAAACATAGTGGTAGATTAATTGGTTTGATTGAATATAGGAATTATCTAGCAATTTTATTCTTCTTTTTTTACTTTATTCTTGAAAGATAAATCTGTTTTTGCTGTATCTACAAGAAAATTACCCATCAATAACTTTCTTCCGATCAGAATAGGAAATCTCATTTCACCTCTTTCTGTCAAGGATAATTCTAGTTTGTATTTTTCATCAAAAATTATAACGTCTGAGGAAATAACATATCTCTTTTCCGAAATACCATTCGAACTTTTTACCATTTTTTCTTTAAAGGTGGTGGAAGTGAATTTTTTTCCGTGGTATTTTGGATGGGAAGGATCCAGTAAAACAAATGAAATCGCCTCTTTTCCATTTTTAGTAATGACCTTAATGTCTCTGCAGTGAATGGAAGAGGAGTAAGCACCTGTGTCTATTTTAACGTCAATTTCCTCTAATTTTAGTCGAGGAAAATCAAGCACATCTTTTCTACCTAAAATTTTCTTTTTCATAGCCATTACAATGAAAACGAACTTATTGTTTGTTGAGCTTCTTGAAATTCTTGGATAATCTCTTGAACAATTTCTGCCGCAGGTTTTATGTCATGAATCAATCCTGATATTTGTCCAATTTCCAATTCGCCCTCAATTAAATCTCCCTCAAACATTCCTTTCTTTGCTCTTCCTTTGCCTAACAAATTTGCCAATTCTTCAGTTGATGCATTATTCTGATACGCTTGAGCAACTTTTTTGTAAAATTCATTTTTTACGAGCCTCACAGGTGTCAGTTCTTTTAGAGTTAATTGAGTGTCGCCTTCTTTTGCCTCTACCACAGTTTGCTTAAAAGCTTGATGGGCAGAAGATTCAGGAGTTGCAACAAATCTACTTCCTATTTGAACTGCGTCAGCTCCCAAGGTCATGGCCGCTAACATTCCTCTACCTGTTCCAATACCACCAGCAGCAATCAGAGGAATAGATATTTTTTCTTTTACCATCGGAATTAAACAAAAGGTGGTGGTTTCATCTCTTCCGTTGTGCCCACCAGCCTCAAATCCTTCTGCCACAATAGCATCTACACCTGCTTCATGGGCTTTCAAGGCAAACTTTACACTAGAAACAACATGTACGACAATAATTCCATGGTCTTGAAGATGTGTTGTCCAGGTTTTTGGGTTTCCAGCCGAAGTAAACACGATTGGAACATTTAGCTCTATGATTGTTTGAATGTGTTTGTCAATATCTGGATAAAGCATTGGGAGGTTTACAGCAAATGGTTTGTCGGTTGCTGCTTTGCATTTTTTTATTTGATCTCTCAGTACATCGGGATACATAGAACCAGATCCTATAATCCCCAATCCGCCAGCATTGCTCACTGCCGAAGCAAGTTCCCATCCGCTACACCAAATCATTCCCGCCTGGATGAGTGGATAATTAATTCCAAATAATTCTTTTATTCTATTCATGCGCGCTTTTATTGCTTTTTGTAAGTATGTAAAGTTATCTCTTCTTCTTGGTACTTTACAAATAAAGAGGGGAAATTTAGAGAAAATTAGGATTTATGACGGGAGTCATGGTTTAGGAGATTGGAAAGATTTTCCTTTGTGAAGTAATTACAAGGTTCTTATTTAGAATCATTTTAACTTATGACAGGAGTCATATTTTATAACAAACCAAACTAATAATTTTGTCAAACAACTAACAAAACAACTAACAAAATGTTAAAACAACTAGTACTTATTTCGGCTTTGGCCATCTCAACTATTTCAGGAACGGCCCAATTGGTGTCGGACTCAGTAACAATGGGAGCGGGATACTCAAATCAGGTATTTTATCAATTATCAACAGGAAACAAGACTGTGGCAAGCGCTACGGATTGGGATCTACAGTTTTTCTCAAGTCTTTTTTCAGCTTCGATAAGAGTGAATAGTGGCTTTGATGTAGAATTGTATGAAGCAGCAAGTTCGGACACGACCAATTTTGCAACTTCTACATTGGATACTTCCACTTTGACTATCTTAAGAGATGGTTACGCTACTTGGGAAACTGATGCATTTACTTCTCAATCAACAGGTCATCCTAACTATGGATGGGGGAAATACCAAGGACTTGGAAATTTGGTAGGATTTAAAGTGTATGCAATAAAATTAACTTCAGGGGTTTTTAAGAAAATATGGATCAAAGAATTCAAAACTAGTGGGCAGCTTACTTTTACTGTGGCTGATTTAGATGGATCTAATATGTTCTCCAAAACATTGAACAGAGCAAGTTACAGCACAAAAAGACATTTCTATTACGACATAGAGAATGATTCTGTCTATGATTCGGAGCCATTAAAAACAGAATGGGAATTGGTTTTTAGAAAATATACTGACCAAGCAGGTCCTGGATTTTACAATGTAACAGGTGCTTTAACAAACCACGGTTTGGCAATTGCACAAGTGAATAATACGGCTATTTCGGATGCAAAAGCAAACTGGAATACGCATACTTACGATAGTACGATTAACATTATTGGTTACGACTGGAAGAGTTTTAACATGGGTACTTTCAGTTGGGATATTACGGATTCTCTTTCGTTTATCATGAAAGATTACAATGGAGATGTATATCAATTAGTATTTACAGGAACAACAGGAGCTGGAACTGGTAAAATGTATTTCACAAAAGAGTTGTTTTCAACTGTAAGTTTAGAAGAAAATTCACCTGTACTTAATGTAGGTGTATTTCCAAATCCTGCAAACTCATTCTTGACTATTAACTTCGAATTAGAAAACGCAAACATTCCCACTCAGATAAGACTGATGGATATGAACGGACGTCAAGTAAAGTCTATTTCATCTAATTTCATGAGCACGGGAGTAAACCAAATAAACACGGATATTTCAGATTTGAATGAGGGAGTATACTTGTTGCAAATAATAGCAGGAAATAAATCAATTACAAAAAGAGTAGTAAAACAATAAAACTTTAAATGGGCGAGGATAATTTCTCGCCCTTTTTATCATGAAGCATTTCATTCACATATTGATATTTTTAGTTTTGTCCACTTCTGGTTTTACCCAGATGTATTCTGTATTTGTTGTGGATGAACAAAATGAAGCATTACCTTTTGTAAGTTGTGAAATTAATTACTCCCTGAATGCAGAGAAACTCTCGAAACAAACTATTTCCTCTGGGAATGGAGAGATTCTGCTAAACAAGAACTGGGAAAATATCAGACTGAAATTAAGACATGTTGGTTTTCAAACTAAGTTTACTTCTTTGAACTCGGGTGATACTAGAATCGTCATGTATCGCGACAATTTGGAATTAACAACCTTTGTGGTAACTGGGCAATACTCAGAAAGCTCTGTGGACAATTCCGTTCACAAAGTAAAAGTGATAGATTCTAAACGAATAGAGGCACAAGGGGCGGTGAATTTGCAAGAACTTATGGAACAAGAAATGAATATTCGTGTTTCGCAAGACAATGTGTTGGGTTCTTCCATGAGTATCCAAGGGCTCTCGGGTGAGAATGTAAAAATTTTGATTGATGGAGTTCCCGTAGTGGGAAGAATGAACGGAAATGTTGATTTGTCTCAAATTAACCTAAACAATATTGAGCGAGTTGAAATTGTAGAAGGACCATTGTCAGTGAATTATGGAACAAATGCCTTGGCAGGTACAATTAACCTGATTACTAAAAAGAATAAAAAACGATTTGGTGCAAGGGCAGAAGGGTATTATGAAACTGTGGGGCAATACAACTTTAATGGAAGTGTGGATTTTGCTAAGAAATCACATGCCTTTACACTTTCTGCAGGAAGGAACTTTTTTGATGGATTTTCCTTTGAGGATACTTCCCGTGTGCAACAATGGAGACCAAAAGAGCAGATATTTGGTTCTTTTAAATATTCCAATACATTCAAAAAACTCACTTACCAATTCACTTCAGATGTATTTGAAGAGAATTTAGTAGCCAGAGGCGCACCCAGATCGCCCTACAAGGAAACTGCGTTTGACGATTATTTTACAACCCACAGATTATCCAATGCCTTAAATCTCACTTACAAAATTAAAAAAGGGCAAGTGCTATCTGTGCTAGGTGGATACAATTATTACCAGCGAACAAAAGCCAAATACCTAAAAGATTTGGTAAACATAGAATATACGTTAATCGATGATCCTGCATCGAGCGATACTTCCATGTTTGATTTAATTTTTTCGAGAGGAACCTACTCTTATTCAAAAGACAGCGCAAAAATAAACTACCAAGTGGGGTACGATATCAATGTGGAGTCCAACAGAGGAGCAAGAATAGCTGAAGGGCAAAAACAAATTGGAGACTATGCAGTATTTGGAAGTATGGAGTACCGTCCAACTTCTAAACTTGTTATTCGTCCTGGATTGAGATATAGCTACAACACGGCCTACGAAACTCCATTAATTCCTTCCTTGAATGTGAAGTATCAAGTAACCCGACATTTGACCTCAAGAGTCTCATGGGGACGAGGATTTAGAGCTCCTTCCTTGAAAGAACTTCACTTCTTGTTTGTAGACTTAAACCACAATATTTTAGGAAACCAAAATTTGCAAGCAGAAAATTCCGATAACTTGATGTTGCAGTTTGTGTACAAACGAGGAATCAAAAGAGGTGTCTACAATTTTGGGTTGAGTGGATTTTACAATTCCGTGAGAAACCAAATAAGTCTGGTTCTTCAAGACCAAGAAGAACAACTCTACACATACAGAAACATTGGAGAGTTTTACAGTCAAGGGTTTAATTTCAACTCTGGTTTCAAGTACAAAACCTACCGTACCGATTTCGGTTTTTCTTGGGTGGGAAGGTATAATTTGGAATCTGCGAATAATCCTGAAATAAATAAGTTTTCTTACACGCCAGAAATTATGGCAAGTTTTGGATACGAGGTAGAATCCTGGAATACCACCTTTAATTTGTTTTACAAATACACAGGAAAAGTTTTGGGATATTTTGACTATGAACTCAATGGGGTATCTCAATTTGAAATAGACGACTACAGCATGATGGACGTATCGGTGATTCGGTATTTTTTCAAAAAGAAAATGAATTTGACTGTAGGAGCCAAAAACTTATTTGACCTGGGTAATATAGAGTCTGGTCAATTTACTGGAGGAGTTCATAGTGGTGGAGGAGGAAACATTCCGGTAGCATGGGGACGAACTTATTTTACCAAATTGGTATTTAATTTTTAACTTTGAGCAATGAAGTATATATTTTATCTAGTTGGTTTGATTTCGTTAACTTCTTGTTTAAAAGAAGAAGAACCAATTGCGCCTTTTGATCGAGGAGGGGTGCAAATGGGCGGAATTGACATCAATGACAATTCTGATTACTCCAAGCAAATATATTACGACATAGAAAAAAACGAGGTTGTTCGTACCGTGGAGAGATCTTCATGGGATCTTGCATTTGAATCCGCTCCAGGAGGCATTCATATTTTAACGAATACGGCAAGTAAAGTAACAGTTGCCAAAACGGGTGAGACTGATTTTGCTAATGTAACCGATTTAAATTCGATGACTCTGAACTTCAAATGGGATGACGCATCTGGAAATGAAGATTCGTTGGCTTTGAAAGATTGGATATCGGATGGAGTTCCTACAAATGAAGTGTTTGTAGTGGATAGAGGTGAAAAACCAAACTTAGTAGCCAGGGGAGTGAAAAAATTAAAAATCATTTCGGCTTCGTCTACTCAATTTGTTATCCAATTTTCCAATATGAATGGTACTGATTTTCAAACCATGACAATTCCAAAAAATCAAAATAAGCACTACACAGCATTTTCTTTCGACAATGGAGGACAGCTGGTAGAAGTAGAACCCGATAAATCGAAGTGGGATTTCGTTTTTACTCAGTATCTAGCCACATTTTATGACCTTTCTCCACAGTTGAGTTATTCTGTAAATGGAATTTTGATTAATCGCAATGAATGCAAAGGAGTAAAAGTTTTTGACAAAGAGTTTAGTGAAATAAGTAGTGCAGATATTGGCGCTTATCCTCTTAATGACTCGGCTAATGTCATTGGTTTTGAGTGGAAACAATACGATTTTGACGAAGCAACCTATGCCGTTGTGCCCGGTATGAATTATATTTTACAATCCAAAAGTGGCTTGTATTACAAAATGCGAATGATAGACTTTTATAGCACCACTGGACTGAAAGGAAGTCCAAGGTTTGAGTTTGAACTATTGTAAATAAGCATTATGGAGTGTAATTTTCGTACCACTCAAAATTCTTTTTGATTATTTCAGCTTTGTTTTCTTTGAGGTAATCCACAAATTTTGATGCAATAGGACTGAGCTGTTTTTCTTTTTGCCAAATTAAGTTCCACTGTGTATTAATGGGCAATCCATCAAAGGGTATAATCTCGAGTTCGTCATTGCTCAGCTCACTTTTTAATCCAATTATTGGCATAAGTGAATATCCCAATCCAGCCAAAACTCCCTGTTTTACAGCTTCGTTAGAAGTAAGAACAAGGGTTTGAATAGGAGTAATCTCGTTTTTGTTTATAAAGTTTTCGGAAGTGATTCGTGTGGCAGAACCTTCTTCTCTCAGAATTAATGGAAGTTTATTTAGGTCTTCTAACGAAGTTATTTTTTCGTCTGTTTTCTTTTTTATTAAGTACAAGTCATTGCCCATAAGTTCGATTCTTTCGTAGTTTTTGAGATCGGGAAGAACAGAGACTAAAGCAAAATCAGATTCATTTTTTTGAAATGAGTCGATAACTGTGGATCTATTGGTAACATCAATTTGTAAATCAATCCCTTTATGAATAGAGTGGAAGCCAGCCAAAAAATATGGCATGACGTACTTCCCAGTAGACACAACTGAAATAGTCAAATTCCCATACAAAAGTCCTTGATACGCGTATTTCTTATGTTTTATTTTCTCTACTTCTTCCAGTATTTTTTTACTCGCTTCGGCAATTTCTTTTCCAAAGTCCGTAACATGAATCTTTCTTCCAATCACTTGAATTAATGGAATATCAAATTGATCTTGTAAATTCTTTAACTGAATAGAAACGGCAGGTTGGGTAAGATGTAATTCTTCGGCTGCCCGCGTAATACTCTCTTTCTCTGTTATTTTTACAAAGATTCGTAGCTGATGAATAGTATAGTTCATAAATTAGATTAATGATAAATCTAAAAAATATAAATGAAATTATATGAAATATTTTTGTCAATTTTGCACAACCAAAAAAAACAACAGACATGAATATTGACTTGCTTTTACAAAACCTGACAAATCCTGCTTTGCTCTTTTTCGTGTTGGGATTGCTTGCGGTTCAATTAAAAAGCGATTTGGCTATTCCGGAAGGTTCTTCTAAGTTCATTTCTTTGTACTTGCTCTTTTCTATTGGGTTTAAGGGCGGACAAGAACTTGCCCATAGCGAACTGGGAATGAATACTTTGGTTATTTTATTGTTTGGTGTTTTCTTAGCGGTAATCGTTCCTTTTTACTCATTTTTTATTTTACGAAAAAAATTAGGTGTGTTTAATGCAGCCGCAATTTGCGCAGCTTATGGTTCGGTAAGTGCAGTTACATTTGTTACGGCTGTTTCATTCCTAGAATCACTTCAAATTTCATTTGGTGGTCACATGGTTGCAGTAATGGCATTGATGGAAGCTCCAGCAATTATTGTGGGAGTGTTGATGTTGAAAATTTTCAAAAAATCCAAAAAAGAGGAAGTAGGCGAAGAGAAAATGTCATTTGGCGCTATCGTCAAGCATTCTCTTACAAACGGAAGTGTTTTGTTGATTGTAGGGAGTTTGGTTATCGGATTTTTGGCTAGTGAGAAACACGCGGCTGGTATCGCACCTTTTACCACAGATTTGTTCAAGGGGTTTCTTGCCGTATTTCTTTTAGACATGGGAATCACCAGTGGAAAAAAATTATCAGCTTTTTGGAAGAATGGAGTGTTCCCTTTTGCCTTCGCGGTGATTATTCCATTTATAAATGGATGTGTTGTGGCATTCTTCAGTCCTTACATTACAAGTAGTCTTGGAGACCAACTACTGTTTTCAATTCTTGCGGCCAGTGCTTCCTATATTGCAGTTCCAGCAGCCATGAAGTTAGCTATACCCAAAGCAAATTCTGGATTGTATGTACCAATGGCTTTAGCCATTACATTTCCTTTTAATATTACCATCGGAATGCCCGTATATTTGTATTTAATTCAGTATTTTGCGTAAGAATTATTTTTGAGGTATGTATACAAACATTTCAGACAGCGTAAGCCAAGCCGCACATTTTTTAAAACTTGGACAAGCAGTAGCTATTCCCACAGAGACTGTCTATGGATTGGCAGCTAATATATACGATGAATCTGCAATCAGGTCTATTTTTGAATTAAAACAAAGACCTT
>JALRIS010000090.1 GCA_023255335.1 Flavobacteriales bacterium
AAATTGCATGAAGAAAAAAAGTAAAAGAAAATATATAAAATGCTAAAGATAAAAAAAACAACCTTGTATCTTTAGTTATTTTAAATTGAACATATGCACGATAAGCAACAAAACCTGCAACAAAACAAGTTATAACCAAAATTAAGGTTCCATCAAAATCTATCAACGCTTCTTTCAGTACATCTTTGGATTTCAAATCTAAATGATTTGTAGGCTCATCCAAGATGAGTAAATTTACGGGTTCGAGCAAGAGTTTTACCATAGCAAGCCTCGTTTTTTCCCCTCCAGACAATACGCTAACTTTCTTGTCAATATCGTCTCCACTGAACATAAATCTTCCTAAGATATTTTTTATTTGTGTTCGTATCTCGCCTACGGCTACTTCGTCAATAGTTTGAAAAACTGTTAGACTTTCGTCTAATAATGAAGCTTGGTTTTGGGCAAAATACCCTACTTGTACATTGTGTCCCAATTTACATTCTCCTTCCACTTCTATTTCGCCTAAAATAGCTTTTATCATGGTAGATTTTCCTTCTCCATTTCGCCCAACAAAGGATACTTTTTCTCCTCTCGAAATTACCATATTCGCCTCATTGAATACCACGTGGTTGTCATAGGATTTGGACACTTCTTTTACCGAAACAGGGTAATCTCCAGACCGAGGAGCTGGCGGAAATCTCAATTTCAATGCCGAGGTATCTATCTCGTCTATTTCAATGATTTCCAGTTTTTCGAGCATTCTTTCTCTGGCGGTTACTTGGTTGGTTTTGGAGTAAGTTCCTTTAAATCTTTCTATGAATGCTTGGTTGTCTGCGATGAACTTTTGTTGCTCTTTGTAGGCCTTTATTTGGTGTGACCTTCGTTCTTCACGGAGCTGCAAGTAATGAGAGTAATTGGCTTTGTAGTCGTATATTTTTCCCATTGTTACCTCAATAGTTCGGTTGGTAATGTTATCAATAAAAGCTCTGTCGTGCGAAATTACCATTACCGCATTGGCTTTGTTGATCAAAAAATCTTCTAACCAAATCACCGACTCAATATCTATGTGGTTTGTGGGCTCATCCAATAAAATCAAATCTGGTTTCTGAAGGAGAATTTTAGCTAGTTCTATTCTCATTCTCCACCCCCCACTAAATTCGCTCGTGGGGCGATGAAAATCTTCGGGTTTAAACCCTAATCCCTTCAGGGCTTTTTCAACTTCGGCATCATAATTTACTTCTTCCAGCGCGTAGTATTTCTCTCCCAATTCCGACACTTTCTCAATGATTCTCATGTATTCGTCACTGTCATAATCAGTTCGTGTGGTGAGCTCAGTATTGAGTCTGTCCATTTCGTTTTTGATTTCAAACACTTCTTTAAAAGCTTTGGCAGCTTCTTGAAATACGGTACAGTTATCCTCGGTGAGTAGGTGTTGAGGAAGGTAAGCGATTACTGCTTCTTTATTGGCTCTTACAGCGCCTTTGGTGGGCTTAGAAACGCCCGCAATAATTTTCATCATGGTGGACTTTCCTGCTCCATTTTTTCCCATCAGCGCAATTTTGTCTGAGGGATTTATTACAAATGAAACTCCGCTAAACAAAGTGCTCCCACTAAACTCTACGGCTAAATTATCGACTGAAATCATGATTCTTTTTTTGAAAAAACGAAAGTACTAAATTTCTTCGCGTTTCTACGAAACTTAAGATGTCAGTCGCAAGAATTGGAACGAAGTTACTCTGGCTAAGTTTTAAGCAACCCAGATGACACCGAAATTTTTGGTAACTTCAATTCATGAAAAAAATAAATCCTATTCATCTTCTATCATTTGTAGTTGGGTTACTGGCAATGGGATATGGCATTACTCGTTCTGTTTTGAGCAATTCTTTTCACGCCTATTTCGAACTCGTATTTATAGGGGCTGTGCTAGTTAGTTTGGGATTACTCAATAAACATCTTAAATAAACAGTAAGTCCTTAGTTAAGCAATTTTTTCAGTAATAAAAACACTCCTTTTTCTACTTCATCAAACTCATTGTCCGAGAAAAAAACATCTCTCATATCTTTAAGTAATTTTTCGGTGTTGTAGTCCAATCTTTTGGAGGCAGCCAATATCTTTTGGACTCGCGTGAAATCGTTATC
>JALRIS010000139.1 GCA_023255335.1 Flavobacteriales bacterium
AGTCGACTATTACACGGAGTTACCTTTTACGAAAGAGGAATTTGTAGCTAATGTGAAAGCTGCAGCAACAGAAGCGAACATTTCAGTGGATTTTGCTGATTTAACTGAAGGACATGGCGAAGAAGCTCATGCTGCTCACCACGATGAGTTTACATTTAAAATGTTGTTGACGCCTCATGCGTTGGAGTCAAAAGGAGACCACGGTCACTCAGAAGGACACGAAGAGTCTCATGGAGAGAACCACGAAGGTTCTCACTCCGCTGAATCCGCTCATGGAGCTCACGGAGGAGTTCACCATACTCCTATGGAAACGTTAGAACACATTATTCATGAAGAAGGTTCTTTCGCAGACAAGGGACATGCAAGGACTTGGTCCAATTTGTTGGTAAATGGATTCTTTTTCTTCGGAATAGGATTGGGTGCTTTATTTTTTATTGCGTTGCAATATGCCACAGAATCTGGATGGGGTGTAGTTTACAAAAGAATACTTGAAGCGATAATAGGTTGGTTGCCAATTGGAGCAATTTTCTTACTGATAGTATTTGTAGGAGCCTCTATGCACTGGAATCACATCTATCACTGGATGGACCCTGAGGTACACAACCCAGAAAGCCCACATTTCGATATCATTATTGCGAACAAAAAACCTTTCTTGTCGCAGTGGTTCTTTTGGTTGATGAACGCAGTGTATTTTGCAGTATTCTTATTATTTGCTCGTGGATTCAGAAAAAGATCCTTACAAGAGGATTTAGAAGGAGGAACTAAAATTCACATGAAAAACTTTGCAAAGGGAGCCTTGTTCCTTGTATTGTTTGGTTACCTATCTTCTGCCATGTCATGGCAATGGGTAATGAGTATTGATACTCACTGGTTTAGTACCTTGTATGGATGGTACGTGTTCTCTGGTATTTGGTTATCAGCTACCATCTTCATCCTGTTGTTAACCTTCTGGTTGAAAGGATTAGGATACCTAGATTTCATCAATGAATCACACATTCACGATATGGGGAAATGGATGTTTGCCATCAGTTTCTTGTGGACTTACTTGTTCTTCTCACAATTTATGTTGATTTGGTATGCAAACATTCCAGAGGAAGTAACGTATTACTTAGATAGATTTGGTGATTACAAATGGATTCTTTGGACTACAGTAGCGGTAAACTTTGTGATACCAATTATACTATTGATGTCGCGAGAAGCAAAACGAAGTAAAAACACTATCATCATCATCGGAAGTATCTTATTTATCTTCCACTGGGTAGATGTATTTATTTTAGTAATGCCTGGATCAGTGTTTGATCACTGGACAATCGGTTTCTTAGAAGTAGGAATGTTCGTATCGTTTTTAGGACTGTTTATTTTCACAGTATTGAGAACTCTCTCGAAGGCACCAATGTTGGTAAAAAATCATCCTTATTTGGACGAAAACTTGCACCACCATACATAATAGAATAATTTTACAAAAGAGATAGTTTAAAGAAGATTAAATAAAAATAGGAAATGAAATTTTTAATTGTTTTAGTAATAGTATTAGTCATCGTTGCATTAGCTCAATTGATGAAAGTGTACGAACTCTCATCAAAACTGAGAAACAAAGATGAAGCAGATGTAACCTTGGGTGAAACAAAGTTCAATGCAGGAATGTTGTTGGTGTTTTACCTCACTTTGATGATTTCTTCTACTTGGATGTTTTTTCACTATGGTCCAAGACCGGGATTAGAAATTTCTGCCTCAGAGCACGGAAATGACATTGATTTCTTGTATGATGCCAACTGGATTATTCTACTTACGGTGTTTTACCTTACGCAGACTTTATTGTTTGTGTTTGCAATCAAATACCAAAAGAAAAAAGGAAGAAAAGCTGTCTTTTTTGCTCACTCTACAAAATTGGAGTTGGTATGGACAATTATCCCTGCAGTTACGTTAGCCGGTATTATCATTGGTGGATTGTTGGTATGGAATAAGATAACTACGCCAGTTGAGAATGCCGAGGTTATTGAAATTTACGCCCAACAATTTGGATGGAATGCCAGATATGCGGGTGAAGACAACACTCTAGGTAACTCTGATTTTAAAGTAATCGAAACCAATAACCCATTAGGGGTGGTAACCTCTGCTTTGATTGATACTAAAGAGAAGCTTTGGAAAGAAGAAATTGAAAAAATAGAAAAGCAAATAAAAGAAGAAGGTGAGTTGACTCCTGATGACAAGCTGGAGGAAATGGTGGAGAAAGTGGAAAGACTGAAAAGACAAATAATCAGATTGGAACCACTAAGAAGAGCTCAAACTCCAGAAACTGACTTAGCGGCAAACGATGATGTGATTGTAAAGGAACTTTACTTAGTGAAAGGAAAAGACTACGAGTTTAAATTTAGATCAAGAGACGTAATACATTCAGCGTTGTTTCCTCATTTTAGAGCTCAAATGAACTGTGTTCCTGGAATGGAAACGAGGTTTACATTTAAGCCAACGATCAGTACTGCTGAGATGAGAAAAATGCCTGAAGTAATAGCTCAGTACGAAAAGACAAATGAAAAAAGAGTTGTACAAGGAAAAGAAGAAGTAGAGTTTAACTATGTTCTACTTTGTAACAAAATTTGTGGATCTTCTCACTACAACATGCAAATGAACATTGTGGTAGTGGATACACAAGAAGAATTTGATACTTGGTATGCAGAACAAAAGAAATCGAAGACTTTTCCAATTCTAGTTGGGTTAGAAGAACCTGCAAAAGAGGAAGACAAGACCGAAGAAACAATAGTAGAAACGGTTATGGATTCAACGGCTGTCGCACAAGTACAATAAGAGAATATGAAGATTTATATTATAATAGATTTATAAAAAAGAAATGGGAGCACACACACACGAAGAAGGTCACCACCACCACGAAAGTTTTATCACGAAGTATCTTTTTAGTCAAGATCATAAGATGATTTCTAAACAGTTTCTAATTACTGCCATGGTAATGGGAATTGTTGCGGTAATCTTATCGGTACTATTTAGGTTACAAATAGCCTGGCCCAACGAACAATTCGAAGCAATGAAGTTCTTTTTGGGAGATAGTTATTTGAGTGAAGATGGATTACTAAAACCAGACAGATACTTAGCCATCGTAACCATACATGGTACTATCATGGTATTTTTTGTATTAACAGGAGGATTAAGTGGAACGTTCAGTAACCTACTTATTCCCTTACAAATTGGAGCAAGAGATATGGCATCAGGATTGCTTAACATGTTGTCGTTCTGGTTGTTTTTCCTTTCTAGTGTCATCATGATATATTCGTTGATGGTAGAAAGTGGTCCTGCCTCTGCTGGATGGACGGTGTATCCTCCGCTAAGTATTTTGGAGAAAGCGATACCAGGTTCTGGAACAGGAATGACTTTGTGGTTGTTGTCCATGACATTATTCATTGCATCTTCCCTATTAGGAGCGTTGAACTATATTGTTACGATTCTAAACTTAAGAACGATTGGAATGAAAATGACAAGGTTGCCACTTACGATTTGGGCATTCTTTGTAACCGCTATCTTGGGAGTTCTTTCTTTCCCAGTATTGGTGTCAGCAGTATTGTTATTGTTGATGGATAAGTCTTTTGGAACGAGTTTTTACTTGTCAGATATTTTTATCGGAGGAGAAGCATTAGATGCATCTGGAGGTTCGCCAATCTTGTACCAACATTTATTTTGGTTCTTAGGTCACCCAGAAGTATACATCGTATTGCTTCCTGCACTAGGAATTACCTCAGAAATTGTCTCAACCAACGCAAGAAAACCGATTTTTGGATACAGAGCGATGATAGGTTCTATCTTGGCCATTGGTTTCTTATCGTTTATCGTTTGGGGACACCACATGTTCATTACCGGAATGAACCCATTTATTGGAGGAATCTTTGTATTTACAACATTGTTGATTGCAATTCCTTCTGCGGTAAAAGCGTTTAACTACATTACAACTTTGTGGAAAGGAAACATCCATTACACGCCAGCGATGTTGTTTTCAATTGGATTGGTATCTACCTTTATTACGGGTGGACTCACAGGAATTATCCTTGCGGATGCTACTCTTGATATTCCAGTTCACGATACGTATTTCGTGGTGGCACACTTCCATATAGTGATGGGATTGTCCGCAATTTTTGGAATGTTTGCAGGGGTGTACCACTGGTTCCCAAAAATGTACGGAAGATTAATGAACAAGAAACTAGGTTATGCTCACTTTTGGTTGACTTTAGTTTCAGGTTATGGAGTATTCTTCCCAATGCACTTTGTAGGATTAGCAGGTGCACCAAGAAGATATTACTCGAATACGGAATTTGCTTTCTTGGATCACATACAAGATTTGAACGAAGTAATAACGATTTTTGCAATTATCGGGGGAATAGCTCAATTAATATTCTTCTACAATTTTTTCCACAGCATGTACCACGGAAGAGTAACTACTCAAAATCCATGGAGATCCAACACACTAGAATGGACTACTCCTGTGAAACCAATTCACGGTAACTGGCCAGGAGCTTTGCCTGTAGTTCACAGATGGCCTTACGATTACAGTAATCCAGATCACGAAGATGATTTTGTACCACAAGATGTTCCGCTAAAAGAAGGAGAACATTCTCATTAACAAACAACATAAAGGACTTTCAATTTGAAAGTCCTTTTTTGTATATTTAATAATGAGTGCTAAAAACAATTTTCAGCAGATGTTATCTCTCATTCGGATTACTACCCCTTCGGGATGCTTATGCCGAACAGACATGACAGGTTGATGACTATCGTTACGGCTTCCAAGGTCAAGAAATGGATGATGAAATCGCTGGGAAAGGAAATAGAGCAAATTATTCCCATCTGCTCCTCGTCCTAGGTAATCCCCACAAAAGCTGGGGCTTGTCTGAGTGCAACGCAGACGAGTGCCTAAACTTATCGTAGCGTTTCTTACGCGGGTTAAGAAATGATAAAAGTGAACATATGATGGGTACTCGTTGAAAACGAGCACCAGCGGGGATCAAGTTCAGGATGACAATGAAAAATAAATCGAAACATTTTTCCCCTACTCCTTGTCTTGGGAAGAACCCACAAATGCTAGGAGCGTTTGTTTAGCGATAGCATAACGAGTGCCGGCAGGCTGTAAATCATTCAAACTCTTGAGACCCAAAAGTAGAGGGTGAGATGAAATTAGAAGTATGGTTACCTCTTGAATTTCAATACCTCAGACCTTCCTTTCTTAAAAATTTTGTTGCCAGCCGACTTTCCTTTTCTCAACTCTTTTTGTTTTTCTTCGGGTAATGCCACAATTTCTTTGCATTCGTCCGAACAGCAAGTATTCATTTTTTCGGAACAAGAATTACATTGAATAAACAAGAGATGACACCCTTGGTTTAGGCAGTTCACATGCACGTCACATGGTTCTCCACATTGGTGACAATTGGAGATTACATCCTCCGAAATTCTTTCTGCTCTTCGTTCATCAAACACAAAGTTTTTTCCTAAAAATTTGTTTTCTAGCCCTTGCTCTTCCACTTGTCTTACGTAGTTGATAATTCCTCCTTCCATTTGAAAGACATTTTTAAATCCTTTGTGTTTGTAATAGGCCGAAGCTTTTTCGCAGCGAATTCCTCCGGTACAATACATCACCAAGTTTTTGTCTTCTTTGTGGTCTTTGAGTTGTTCTTCTATTAAATCCAGCGAATCTCTAAAAGTATCAACATCGGGGGTTACGGCATTTTTAAAATGACCAATTTCACTTTCGTAATGATTTCTCATATCCACCAATACCGTATTGGGGTCTTCAATTAATTCATTGAATTTATCTGCTTTTACATGAATTCCAATATCGGTAACATCAAAAGTATCGTCATTCAGTCCGTCTGCCACAATTTTTTCTCTTACCTTGACTTTGAGTTTCAAAAACGATTTGTTGTAGTGTTCAATCGCAATATTCAACCGAACGTTTTCAAGGAAGTGAATCTCGTCTAATTTCTGTTTGAAAACAGTGAAATTTTCGGCAGGTACGGATAATTGAGCATTAATTCCTTCATGTGCTACATAAATTCTACCTAAAACTTCCAGTTCGTCCCACATCACAAAGAGGTGGTTTCTGAAGATTTCGGGATTGCCAATAAAGTGATATTTATAGAAAGAAATGGTAAGGCGTTCTTTGCCAGCTTGTTCAATGAGCTCTTCTCTTTCTTTTGAACTTAACGTGTTGTACAGTTGCATGCTATACGAGTTTTAAGGGTTAAAAGAATAAAGTACAAAGTTAGGAAATTATTTTACTCTCACTTTTTCGCAAGCTTTATTTTGGCTATGATTTATATCAGTTTTCCTCTTTTTATGAGGTATTGTAGCAACACCTGATACACACCTTCTTCTATATTTGTAGGTACATAGTCAATTTTGTATTGCCCACATTTAAGTTTGATTTTTGCTTGGTATTTTCCTTGCTCAGATTGGTAGAGGTCTCTTATTTGTGCGGGGTTTAGCTTTATTTCTTCTTCCGATTCCATGTCAACAAAAACATGAGGTTTGTTTTCATATTCCAACCGCATTTCTTTGGATTTATCAAAGACATGGAACAACACAACTTCATGCTTTTTGTGTTTTAAATGTTGAAGTGCTGAGAAAGCTTCCTCTGTGTTGATAAGGTCTCCATCTAGAAGATCGCTAAAGATAAAAACCAACGAGCGTTTGTGAATTTTTTCTGCAAAGTGATGAATCGCTTCTACTATCTGAGTGGGCTGACCATCTAATTGGTTTTCTTTGTCCAACAGCTTTTCGAGCTCCGAAAATAAATATCTCTGATGGGCCTGATTTGTTTTAGCGGGTGTTTCTAATTTAAATGTATTGGTAAACAAAGACAACCCAACAGCATCTCGTTGTTTTTTTAATAATTCAATCAGACTCGCAACCGAGAGTGCCGAAAACTCTAGTTTGTTTAGCGAAGTGTCGCTTTTAGGAAAATGCATGGAAGACGAAACATCTACCATGAATTGGCACCGTAGATTGGTTTCTTCCTCGTATCTTTTGACAAACAATTTATCGGTTCTGGCATATAACTTCCAGTCGATGTGTTTGGTCGATTCCCCTTTGTTATACAATCGATGTTCTGCAAATTCTACCGAAAAACCATGAAACGGAGATTTGTGCAAACCAGTAATAAACCCTTCTACTACTTGCTTGGCCAAAAGTTCAAGGTTTCCGAATTGCGCTATGGACTCTTTGGTTAGTTTCATTGGACTGCTAACTTAATTAAAAATCCATTACAAAGTAATAGAAAGAGTAAAATATGCGGTGCGAGGAGGGGCAGGAATAATTCCAGGACCAGGATACCCCACAGCTCGTTTATTGAAATAGACTTGATTCAAAAGATTTTGTATGCTAAATTGACCTTTGAGTAGTTTGTAGGAGTAAGAAACAGAGATATCTGAAACCCAGTAGCTCGGGATTACTCCCGAAATAGCATTGGAAGAAAATGTAGAGTTTGTTGCGTCAGTAAATTGTTCGCTCGTATAGTTAAATTGATACGAAGCCGAAAAATTATTTTTTCTGAAAGTAATTCCTGTACGCGCGATAAAGTTCGGAATAAACTCTACTTTTTTGTTTTGGAAGGCTACTTCTTGCGAATTGATATATCGTCCGTCTACAAAACTGGTGTTGATAAAGCCCAGTAGGGAAGTTTGAGGTTTCGAAAGTGAAAATAATTTCAAAATATTCACTTGAAGTAAGGCTTCTAGTCCAATATTTCTTGATTCGGAAATATTGCTCCGGTACCGATATGTGTTAAAGAGTTGCGGGTCTGATTTTAGGCTAAAACCGATTCGATTATTATATTTCAGATAAAAGAGACTCACATCATATCCAATTAGTTCTTTCCACATTCCACGGATTCCAATGTCGGCATTGTAGCCCGTTTCATCGGTTAGGGTGGGATCTACTCTAAAGTTTGAATTGGTGATGCGCAAGTCATTGAAATTGATGGCTCGGTAGTTTTGGGAAAAATTGGTAAATACCTGAAAATTGGGAGAAAACTCATAACTCAACCCGGCAGAAAACAACAGAAATTGTCTGTCGTTTTGTTTTTGTTCTAAAATAGTTTCGTCCGTCAAGATGTTTCCTGCCAAATCGGTATTAATTATTCGGTAGTAACCCTCCGCATTGGTAGAGATGTGTTCTCCACGAGCTCCTGCAATAAGACTTAGTTTTTTGGTGAAATACAAAACGTTCTCGACAAACAGAGCCGAATTGGTGCTAGGAAAAAGATAGTCTGAACCCTCTAAAAGAGAAGGATTATTGTAAGCGAAACTAGGTCCAGATCCGTCATTGGCTAACCCTTGCTTTTTTTCGGTATTTCCCTTGAAATAGCGAATTCCAGCTACCAATATATTCGTGTTTTTGTTGAATGTGTATCGTTTTACAACTTTTGTCTCGTTTCCTATGTTCAGGTAATTGTCGAGCAACATTTCTCTTTCGGTTAGCGGATCCACTCTTGTGATGTTTCCAAGAAAGCCCAATGCTTTTCTATTTGCAATCAGTCCAAAAAACTTGGAAGAAAATTCTAAGTTAGAATTGGGCACATAATTGACCGTAAAGCTGGGTAGATTCCACGAAACACTGAACCAGTTTCTGTTTCTAATAGATTGGCTTGGGTCATCCAAAAACATCGCATCGGTGAGTCCTCCTGGCTGCTGAGCGAGGTAGTAGTAGTGCGAGTATTCTGCTGTAAAGCTCAATTTCTTGTTCAAGTTGTAGGTTCCGGTGAAATACAAGTTTTTGGAATTGAACTGCGAGTTTTTTTTCCATCCATCTCCTTGTTTATAGATGAAATTGGTATAAAATGAAAACTTCCCTTTTCGGACTTGCATACCCAGAAAACTATTCGAAAAACGATTACTACCCACCGTTTGACTCGACTGAATAGAGAAACTATCTTTTGCAAACGAACAGGATTTTAATCTGTAATTGATCATTCCT
>JALRIS010000187.1 GCA_023255335.1 Flavobacteriales bacterium
CTCCCGAAGCTTGCCGCGGCCCTGATGGCTATCAAGATCGAGCTCTGCGCTGAGTTTGTCGAAGAAAAATTGCTCGAGCGGTGTGGCGTTGTCGATAAGCGTTTCGAATGCCGCCTGGCCTACTTTGCGCACAAGCGTATCGGGGTCTTCGCCTTCGGGAAGGAAAAGGATTTAAGCCTGCCGAAGAAGGGGATACAACTGTGTGGCACGCCCCAGGGATTTTTAACAAGGAAACGGGAGAAATCGTAAAAGTTTTGCCCAAGTCGACAGATGCTCCAAAATTTCAAGATGTATTTGGACACACAATTGTAGAGCTGGCAGAAAAAAACGATAAAATTACCGGTGTTACTCCTGCTATGCCCACAGGCTGCTCTTTGAATATAATGATGAAGGCAATGCCAGAACGAGCCTTTGATGTAGGGATTGCAGAACAACACGCAGTAACTTTTTCGGCTGGAATGGCCACACAAGGAATGATTCCTTTCTGTAATATTTATTCGTCTTTCATGCAGCGAGCGTACGATCAAGTTTTGCATGATGTTGCGATACAAAATCTGAATGTCGTTTTTTGTCTAGACCGTGGAGGGTTGGTAGGAGCAGATGGTCCTACTCACCATGGCGCCTATGATTTGGCTTACATGAGGTCCATTCCCAATATGATTGTTTCTGCGCCAATGGATGAACTAGAACTGAGAAATTTGATGTTTACTGCACAAGCAGATGAAAATGGTCCGTTTTCTATTCGATACCCAAGAGGAAAAGGAATTACGCCAGATTGGAAAAAGCCAATGCAAAAATTAACCATTGGCCAAGGAAGAAAACTAAAGAATGGAACTGATATTGCAATCCTAACTATCGGAATTACGGGAACATTTATCGCCAAAATAGAGAAACAGTTTGAGGAAAAAGGAATTAATGTAGCTCACTACGATATGCGATTCCTCAAGCCAATGGATGAAACAATTCTCCATGAGGTTTTTACCAAATTTGACAAAGTAATTACGGTAGAGGACGGAACTATTCTAGGAGGATTGGGTTCTGCTGTATTAGAGTTTATGTCGGAAAATGGCTATCAAGCACAAGTAAAAAGACTTGGAATACCTGATAGATATATCGAACATGGTACCCAGGCAGAATTGTACAAAGAGTGTGGTTTTGATGCCGAATCAATACTCAGCGAGGTTGAGAAAATGGTCGGAGTGGAAGTTGAGGTGGTTTCAGCTCATAAAAAACGTGTTTAAACGATACTAGAAAGTAATTTAAACATTTTTCCGTCACAGGGTTGACACCCATTTTTTAGCATGTCAAATAATTCTACTTCTCTTTTTTGAGAATATTTCTTGCTCGTTTTATAAGTTTTGATTGAAACTTTTCTTTCTTGAACGGCTTCCACGACTTTTTGTGGATCTTCAAAAGTCATTTCTTCACTTTGAATGCCAATGAGTTTCGCCTCCTCTTCTCCATAAAAGAAGTATTTAATATCGTGCAATGTGCTGTACTGAATGTATTCCATTTTGTGCAAAACAGAGTTGTAAATCACATCGCTAAAAGTGTCTATAATTTTGTGTACTTTCTCTTCGTCTGTTTCTTTGATTTTTTTCCATAGTTCCGCGTCTATTCCGTTTATAGCTAGATACTCGGTAAATTCTTTTTCAAAAAGTTTTAACTCGTCTAAGGAAAGTGCTCGGTAGGTTGGCATGGTTTGTTCTGTTATTGTTTTGCTGTCATTCTAACTAATAGAGGAGCCTTGCCATCAGAAATACACCAATGAAAAAGATTCTCGCCTTTGCAGGAATGACCATTCGGTTTTGTTTATACGGTGCAAAGGTATTTAAACTTTCCAGAAATTACACAGTAACTCCTCCCATTTGTGGGTTCCGTAAAAGTCATATTGTGATGAAATTCATCAATGAATTGGATTCCTGCTATTTTAGGAATGACCTTGTGGGAAGTGTGAGATGTTAAAAGAATTATTTTTTTAGGGTAATTCTAAAAGTGGTTCCGTGATCTATTTTAGAAGATAGAACATAGATTTTTCCTTTCAGTTGTTCTTCCACAATTCTTTTTACAAGGCTTAATCCCAATCCCCAGCCTCTTTCTTTGGTCGAAAACCCTGGGTTAAAAATTGACTTAAAATTGGCCGAAGGTATTCCTTTTCCCGAGTCAGAGATATCGAGGATAACTTTTTTTTCATTCTCGGACACGACAAACTTGATACTCCCTTTTTTTCCTTGAATGGCGTCAATTGCGTTTTTGGTTATATTTTCTATCACCCATTCAAACAAAGAGGCATTAATTTTTGCCACCGCCTGTTGGGAACCAACTACACTTAAATCAACTTGTTTGGAGACTCTACTCCTTAAGTAATCTATTGATTTTTCAACTTCCGAAAAAATGTTTTCTTCCGTGGTTTTTACTTCAGAGCCAATTTTAGAAAACCTATCTGTGATGGTGTTTAGTCGCAAAATATCTTTGTTCATTTCCTGAATGGATGAGTCAGGTACGCCATCAGCTTTGATTATCTCCAACCAGGCCATAAGTGAAGAAAGTGGTGTGCCCAGTTGGTGTGCGGTTTCCTTTGCCATTCCGGCCCAAACCTGGTTTTGCTCGGCTTTTCTAAAAGTGCTGAACAAGAAATACGAAACCATCAAAAACAGGAGGATAATGATTAATTGTACCCAAGGATAGAATCTCAGCTGTTTGAGTAAGGTGGATTCAGCGTAATAAATGTAACCTTTGTTTTCACCTCCAAAAGAGACCTCAATTCTTGGGTTTTCTGAGCTTAATTGTGTGATGGTGGCTGCTACGGTTGCTGAGTCTTTTATTTTTTCTTGAGGAATATTGATCGTTCTTCTTATTTCATTAGTAGCAGAATCTACATATAAAATGGGAATCGAAGAAGAGTTCGCTATCAACTCATTTTCGAAGGATGAGATGAGTGATTGCTGTTTGTTTTTAAGTTCTTCAAACAGCTTAGAGTTTCCGTAATGAAGCATCTGAAATTGAACAGCTGTATTAGGAATTTTTATAGGAGTGTTGAGCGAATCCCATGTTTGCAGAAAGGTTCTAACTGAATCGTTAAACTCTTCTTTTGATTCAAAATCTTCGCGATTATATGGTAGATCGTTTCCCGAAAAAGTAACGTCTCGCTTTCCTGATTTCAAGTCTACATACTCAAGAATTTTGGGGATATTATTCGTTTTGGAAAGGAAAGAATAAATAAAAGTGTAGTCGTTTTGCTCTCGACTCGATTCTTTTAGGGCAAAAGCCCAATCTTGAATATTGTTACTTTCTTCCGCCCTAAGCTGATCGAAAGTTTGGTTGGTTAAGTTGATGAGTTGCGCCTGTTTTTTTACAGTTTCGCTCCACAATTTTACTCTTAGCCGTTCTTCATCTTGAATTTTTTTTGCTAAATGATTCGTGTACCAAAGTGACAAACCAATTATGATTAGGGCAAAGATGGACAGAATAATCTTCCAAATTTGTTTGGTTGAGTATAATTGTTTTGATTTCAAATTATGTTTTTATC
This sequence comes from Flavobacteriales bacterium, assembly GCA_023255335.1. Lineage (GTDB taxonomy): Bacteria > Bacteroidota > Bacteroidia > Flavobacteriales_D > CAJJDF01 > CAJJDF01. The sequence continues at coordinate 3,530 of JALRIS010000187.1, forward strand.
TCAATAAATGTAAGCAAATTCTCAAACTTTTATTCCTTCTCTATTTCTTTATGAGGAGAACGAAAAGTGCGTTTACCTTGGATTCTTTATAAGGTTTTCAATCATTATATAGATTCCTGTTACCACCACAATAGAAACGATAAAATACCGCCAAAAATTGTAGCCTCTTGCTTTTTGGGTGGCAGCCATAAAAAAAGCAATGACGATGATACTTATCCCTACAAGTGTGTAATACATCATTATTGTCCCGTAAACCATCTGTAAAAGTCATTTCCATTTGCGTAGAGCATGACGAACAACAAAATAAAAAATCCAAATAACTGTGCTTTTTCGAGGAATTTGTCGCTTGGCGGACGTCCCGAAATCATTTCATATATCAAAAACATCACATGACCTCCGTCCAGGGCAGGAATAGGAAGGATGTTCATGAAGGCAAGAACGACAGATAAAAATGCAGTGCGCGACCAAAAAATCTTCCAATCCCAAGTGGTTGGAAAAATACGAGCTATGGTGCCAAACCCACCTACTTTCTTCACAGCTTCTTTTTTGGTAAAAATAAGTTTGAATTGATTTACATAATCAGTCAAAGTGTTTTTTGCCAGAGAAAATCCCTCGGGTATAGCTTGAGATAAGGAATAATCTACATGTGTTTTTTTGAAATCGTAAGTAAGAAAAAATACATTCTGAAATCCAATTTTGTAGGAAGTGTCGAAAGTGGAAGCAAAGGAAAGTTCGCGCCCTTGTCTGTTTATTACCAATTGAAAGGAATCAACTTGTTCCTCTTTGAATTGGGTTAGCTCCGTTCTAAACTGATCAAACATGGACACATCTTTGCCATTGATGGTAAGGATTTTGTCTCCCTTTTTTAATCCAAGTTTCTCTCCAATGCTCTGAGGGATAACAGAGTCTATTTCAGTGGGAACTCTCGGAATAAATACGATACTTTCCTTCTTCAGCATGTAATCAACTCCCTCCTCCTTGATAGTGATGTCTAAAATCTCTCCGTTTCGCTCAACTTGGTAATTTTTGGCCTGATTGATAAGCATTTTGTTGTTTGCTTGCATCAGCTCTTCCAGTGGTTCACCTTCGATAGAAATAATTTTGTCTCCATTTTGAAATAAGTCTTCGCCAATCAAATTGGGAGTTAGGACTTCGATTCCATAGATGTGGTCTTCGTTTTTTACGTAATCTTTTCCCCACACAAAGGCAATCATAGCGTACAAGAAAAACGCCAACAGGATATTTACCACTACTCCCCCAATCATCACGATGAGCCGTTGCCAAGCTGGTTTAGATCGAAATTCATCCGGCTTTGGGGGTTGTTTCATTTGGTCGGTATTCACCAATATCGATGGTGTGATTTGCTTTCCTAAACCATATAGTATTGGTGATTCATATACCGACCTA
>JALRIS010000230.1 GCA_023255335.1 Flavobacteriales bacterium
CAATTGATAGAACTTAGATACTTTGAGGGAAGGTCGTTCAAAGAAATTGCGAGTATATTTGCACTAAGCGAAGCGAATGCAAAAATGAAGGTGTATAGAATCATTGAGACCTTAAAAAAGGCTCTAGGAGAAGCGAAGAAAAAATGAAAAAGTACAAATTAAATAAAGACAAAAAACTGCCTTCACCTTCCAAACAAAAGATGGAAAGTCAGAAGGACTTTGGCAAACTTTTTCATCACTATGAAAAATACACCAAGAGGCCTAAAAAACCGCTTTACAAAGACCCCAAGTATTTTTTCTTTTTACTCATATTGGTAGTACTGGCTTACTTTATTTCTGAGTACGCACAGCGTTAGTTTCGATACAACCAAATTGCTGGATTCTGGGGGTTCATTCCCGAGCTAGATATTTTCCAAATTTCGAAATGAGATTCAGAAATACTTCCCGAATTGTCCGGTAAAAGAGTTCCAATTTTTTGTTTCGTTTTCAACTTTTGATTGATTACAACCTCTACTGTTTTGAGATTAGAATAAACCGTACGGTATGCTCCATGGCTCACAATCACCGTTTGTCCACTTCCCGGAATAGTAAAAATACTCGTTACAGTTCCATCAAACACAACTCTTACATTTGCTCCTTTGAGCGTACTAATATCGATTCCATTATTTTGAACATAGGCGGTTGCCACTTGGCTATGTCTCTGCTTACCAAATCGTTTTGTAATCGTTCCTCTAGTTACTGGCCAAGGCAAGCTTCCTCTGTTTTTTTCGAAGCTGGTAGAGGCAAGTTTCGCCTCTGGACTTAATTGAAAAGTGTTGTTTTTTCTTGATTTTGCCAGTTCTTTTTCAATTTCGGCTCTTATTGCCGCAGCAATTCTCTCCTGTTCGGCTTTTTGTTGGTCCAGCTTTTTTTGGAGGGACTCCTTATCTTCTTTGATCTTATTTAGTAATTCTTGTTGTTGTTTTTTAACCTCAAGAAATTGTTGTTTTTCTTTGTCAAAGTTCGCAACAAGTTCCTTTTTAGAAGCCACATTTTTCACCAGCACAATATTCTGCTCATTCAATTCCTCCTGCATCTTCACGATTTCCTTTGCTTTTCTTGTTCTGTTGGCCGTGTACTGTTCTATGTATTTCATTCTGCGATAAGCTTGCGAATAACTGTCAGAAGAAAACAAATACATCGCATTGTACTCCTTCTTTCGGTTCTTGTAGGCAAATCTTACCATCTCCACAAACTCTTTCTTCAGTCTGTCGAGGTCAGCCTCTAGTTCCTCAATCTCTTTTTTGTTTTGATTAATTTGTCTTTCTGTTTCTCTTATTTGGCTATTCATATTCATCAATAGCTCCTCTTTATAAGCTATTTGCTTATTGATTATGCGTAATTCGCTTAATGTTGTTTGTTGAGAATTTCTGGTCGCATTTAATAATTCTTGCGTTTGCGCCAATTGTTTTTTTAGTACTTCCTCTTTGGCCTTTAACTGCTCAGTTTTCGATTTTTGCGAAAATGAGTTATTGCCTACTACTAGTAACGCCAGCAGGAATAATACAGGTTGTATGGAATACTTCTTTCTCATAGCTTAGTAAGATGAATAATGATCAGGAATAGAAAATTCAAAGTCTACACCCGTATTTATTTTTACCCGTTGATAATTTAATTGAATAGTTATGGAATCTTTTGGAGTTACTATCTCAGCCTGTGTTCTATTCGGGAAGAACTGCCCGTCCACCTTATTATAATCGGCTTGAATTATTTCTATCACGGTCTTTTCCGCGTCATTTTCTACCACAGTTCTTCCCGTTTTGTACAGTTCATTTACCCAATACTTTACCAACCACTCTGAGCTAGGCAGGTTACTCTTTTTGAGAGCCAGCAAGGCATTTTTGCTCTTACTACTCAAAAAAACCTCATTTTCTTCTTCAATCAAATAATGGGTATCAGTTGGTTTTAATTTTACCGGATTTCCTACCAAAAGATCTTGAATTTCATAAAAACTAATATCGGTTTTGAGTAGTGATTTCACATAATCAATTCCACCAACAAAATATTTTTGTTCTTTTTTATTGATAAACTTCAGCGTGTCTGGCGTAATAAGTGCCACAACGACAGGAATTGTTGCAATTGATATAGTTGCGTGAATGGCCGAATCTTTCACGATTTTAACAAACGTTCCGAAGGCAATGTTTTGTTTTTCTCTGCTTTTAAATTTCGTTTTTATTTTTGCTTTCAAATCAGTGAACTCAAAATTGTTTTCCAATACTTGTTTCACAATAGTGTCAGCTTTTTGTTTCGATAATAATTCTTGACTGGTACTGTCTGTAATCAATGGTTTTTTTGCTCTACATTGCCAGAGCAATAAAGAAAAAACAACCATCAATAATTTAAGTAATATCTTATTTTTCATTCTTTCCCTCGTTTATTTTTTCTTCCAATTTATCTGAATACTCTCCGATATCTTTGGCTTTCTTCCAATACTCCAAGGCCACCTCGCGATTATTCAATCGAAACTGAACATCTCCGTAATGTTCCAGCACCGTGCCTGATGAATCCCCTCCGTTACTCAAAGCTTTTTTTATCCATTGCTCCGCCTCTTTGTAATTACCTTGTTGATACAATATCCATCCATAGGTATCATTAAATGAGGCATTGGTCGGAAACAGGTCGTTGGCAGTTTTTGCCATCGAAGCGGCTTTCTCCAAGTGTTGTTTTCTCAAAGATAAATAGTAACTGTAGTTATTCAGAAGATAGGCATCTAAACCATTTATATTCATTGCATTGTCAAATGCTTCGTCCGACAGAGAAAATAGTTTCAGTTCGTTATAAGTTTCGCCCAGCTTGGACCAAAATTCAAATTCAATTTTCTCGTCATCTACCACGATTGACTGTCCCGATTTGAATGCCGAAACAGCTTTTTCATATTGTTTCAGTTCTTTGTATCCCATTCCTTGGTATAAATACAGCACAGGTTGAGTTGGATAAGACTCTAGCGCTTGACTCGCATAGGTTGTAACCGCTTCGAAGTCTTTATTATTGAAAGAATTGGTAAGCAATTGCATGAACAAGGGATAAGATTGTGTGGCATAGGTAAGACCTTTTTCGTAATATGAATTGGCTTTTTTCAATTCTCCCAGATTGGTGTATAAATCACCCGCGGCAGCGTAAGATTTCACATCCAAAGGATGAGTTTTGAGTAACAGGTTTACCAAGTTTTTTGCCTCGACTTTGGCCGATTCTTCTTCCCGTACTCTTGTGGAATAATCTTGTAGAATGGAAAGTTTCGTGTCCGTTCTTATTTGAGGATCTTCAAAAACCCAAATCAATCTTGGATAAACCTTCTCCTTTTCTCCTATTTTGGAGAAATGCTGAGCCATTGCCAAATTTCCCATGCCGTTCTCTGGCTGAAGTTTCAACAGTTCACTTATTTCCTGAAGTGCTTCCTCTTCTTTGCCACCATCCATCAACAACAAGTACTTTTGATAACTCATTTGTGGGTTTCTGCCAGTAATTGTCTCTACTTTTCCAATTGTTCTCGCTGCATCCAAGGGTTTATCGGTTCGTTGGTATAGTTCCGCCAATTCATACAACGCATCCAAATTATTAGATTCAATAGTCACCAGTTCCTCAAAAGCTTCAATTGCTTTTTCTTGCTGCCCTGTGCGATTAAGAACTTGCGCTTTTTGCAGCAAATACCATTTGTTTGTAGGTTCTAATTCATTTGCTTTTGATGCGTTTTCAAAAGCAAGTTGAGCGTTTCGTTTTTTCGCGTACAAGCGACTCAATTCGTAATATATCGAGGCTTCTTCTGGATTCAACGCTTTGCATTGCTCATACATTTCGATGGCCTTGTCATCATTTTCTATTTGAGCCTCGTTGGTTGCTTTGATATACAAACTCATAAACTTCCGTTGCTGTGTTTCACTCGCAGTGGGAGCTGATGGAGCAACTACTTGTTTTTTGGGAGCGCAAGCAAACCCAAAGATCAAGCCTAGCACAATGGCAGAAGTTTTTTTCATTCTTATTTTATTTCAGTGTAATCACCAATACTTACATCGTCCAATTTTCCTGCATAGGACACTTTATTTCCTATCATAGAATTGGTCATGTTTCCGTTTACAATCCTTGTTTCGTTTTGTATAATAGAGTTTTGAATAACTGTATTTTCTATCACAGTATTGTTCCCTATGGATACATGGGGACCAACAACCGAATTAATTAACTTCACATTATCTCCTATAAAACAAGGCTTTATCACAACCGAATTAACAGACTCATAATTTCCTTCTATCACATTTTCACCAATAAACTCAAGTACTCGTTGGTTTGTTTCTACTGTCACGTTCTTG
>JALRIS010000109.1 GCA_023255335.1 Flavobacteriales bacterium
TTGCCTTCATCATTATATTCAAAGAGCAACCGGTAGGCATAGCAGGAGTTACACCGGTAATTTTATCGTTTTTTTCTGCTAGTTCTACGATTGTATGTCCAAATACATCTTGAAATTTTGGAGCATCTGTGGACTTGGGCAAAACCTTTACGATTTCTCCTGTTTCCTTGTTAAAAATCCCTGGGGCATGCCACACAGTTGTATCCCCCTCTTCGGCAGGCTTAAATCCTTTTCCTTTCTCTGTCAAACAGTGAACAATCTTTGGTCCAGGAAGATGTTTTATTTCATTAAACAACTTAACCATTGCCTGCACATCGTGTCCATCTACTGGTCCAAAATATCGAAAATTTAGAGATTCAAAATAATTACTTTTTTGGTAGATACTTCCTTTTAAGGCATCGCTTACTTTGTGCACAATTTGTTGTGCGCTCGCACCAAAAGAACTCAGTTTTCCAAGTAAGTTCCACACCTCATCTTTTACTTTATTATAAGGCTGAGAGGCTGATAAATCTCTCAAGTACTCTTTGAGTGCACCCACATTTGGATCAATCGACATGCAATTGTCATTCAACACAACAATCATATTTGAATCTTCAATTCCTCCGTGATTCAATCCTTCAAAGGCGAGGCCAGCTGTCATTGCTCCATCTCCTATTACAGCGATGTGCTGACGTTCCTTTTCGCCTTTTATTTGGCTAGCAACAGCCATTCCCAAAGCAGCGGAAATGGAAGTTGATGAGTGACCTACTCCAAAAGTATCATACTCACTCTCACTCCTTTTAGGAAATCCACTTATTCCTTTATAAATTCTGTTTGTATCAAACACATCCTTTCTTCCTGTAATGATTTTGTGACCATACGCTTGATGTCCGACATCCCAAACTAACTGATCATAAGGAGTATCGAATACGTAATGAATTGCAGAAGTAAGCTCAACCACTCCCAAACTTGCACCGAAGTGCCCTCCCTTCTCGGAAACCACATCTACAATAAATTGTCTCAACTCTTTGCAAAATTGGGGCAATTGCTCGGGTGATACCATTTTTTTTAAGTCCTCAGGACTGTTGATTTTTGAGAGTAATTCTCCTGCTTGAAAAGGCATAAGCTGTTAATTTTCTTTGAGAAACTAAAGATAGATGAAATTATTGTAAAAATCTATTTTGTTTAACATATTTTAAAAAAACATAAACAAATTATAGGTTGATCGAAACTATTCGATGAATAGGGATAAATACATCTTTCTTGAGTACGATATGATCCTCTCCTACCGCCCAAATAGTTGTATTTACTTCTTTTAACCCCTCAGAATCTTGAAAAATAATTTCTATTTTGTTGTGAAATAAGTTCCCTAGCTTTTCGGCATCATGTAATTTTTTTATCAAAGCCTTTTGCTCTTCTGGTGTTCTTGATTTTATTGGCTCTGAGGGAAATACTAAACTTTCTACTTCCTCTTTTTCAATCAATTTTGCGACTAAATTTTCCATATTAATTTGAATCAAATGTTATTTGTAGTACCGTTTTGGTCGAAGAAGTTAGTTTAAAAGAATCATCTATTCTGTGCCCTACTATCCAACAAATTTGATCTTCGGACAGAAGCACCCAAGTTTTTTCTTTTTCTATTTTTGAAACTTTTTTGTCTATCAAAAAGTCACTTACTTTTTTCTTCCCAAACATTCCCAATGGTTGAAATTTGTCTCCTTCTTTCCACTTTCTTAATTTCAATGGAAATACTAATTTCTCCGCATCTACAAAAGCATATTTCGAATCGGTCAGCAAGTCAAAATCTCCCACAGGAAATTGGTTAAACGTTAATTTTAAACCAAAAGTTACGATTTTATTTTGATTCTTTACAGAAATAATTTCATTTTTTTCTTCCTCAATTTTCCGTACAAAAATCTTCGTTCGATCAAGTAACAAACGATGCGAGAGCGTAAAAAACTCTTTTCCTACAAAATGATTTTGGGACAATGTACGAACGACATCGTCAGTTTGAGAGCGTTCAAATCCATATGATTTCACTGCTTCAAACAATACTAATGAGGGATTCTGGCATTGCATCAATTTTTCCCAATAGATAGACAATCCGTTTTCTTTCGAATCGATTATCGACTCAATTACCAAATTCATTGAATGTTGGTAAAATTCGAACGTTTCTTTAAAATGAGAGAGATTATTCTTCATCGTATCCATAAAACTCGGATTAATCTCCTCTAAGATTGGCACTACAACATTGCGAAGCTTGTTGCGTTTGTACTTATTAGAACGATTACTTTTATCTTCCCTGAACAAGACCTTATTTTCCTGCGCATAATTCTGTATTTCCCGTTTTGAAACTGCCAGTAACGGACGAATTAGTTGATTCCTTATGGCACTAATTCCTTTGATACCCTCAATTCCTGTTCCTCGCACCATGTTAAGCAGAACCGTTTCTACAGAGTCATTTAAATGATGAGCGGTGACCAAATAGTCACCTTTCTTTTGACTCAGCAATTCTCGAAACCACTTGTATCGCAAGTCTCTAGCTGCCATTTGAGTAGAGACTCCATGAGACTTTTTATACTCATCTACAGAAATTTGTTTCACAAAATGGGTGACACCCAGTTTCTCGCAACTACCTATCACAAGCTCTTGATCTTTGTCGGATTCTTTTCCTCTCAATCCAAAATTACAATGAGCCACAACAAAATTCAATCGAGCCGAACTGAATACATGTAGCAACACCATGGAGTCTACTCCCCCACTTACCGCCAAGACAAACTTAGCATCTAAAGAGACACCGAGTGAATTGAGAGTATGTTCTAATGCTTCTTTCATAATTCTAAAAAAAGCCACCCCAAAAATTGAGATGGCTTTTTGCCTATGTTTACTTTTTTCTCTATTTATTTTCTTTGCACCGCCACCGAAGCGTTGATATCTACTTCGCTCCAAGTCATGCTTACTCCATCCTTCCCTTTGTGCAAATCATAACATGCCATATTCAACGAGTCCATTGCTTCTTGTCCATTCCAATTTAACACATCCATTGTGGCTGTGATAAAAATAGAATCATTTTTCAAAGAATAATTATACGGTAACTCCGAAGAAGTTCCATTCATTTCTAACTCCAGTTTTCCTTCTCCATTTTCTCCTTGGCGAAAAGTTCCTTTAATAAATTCTGTGTTGTCCATCACTCCAAAAAACAAATTTACCAACTTCCAGTCTCTGTCTTTATTCCCTGTAAATAAACTTGACACGGGAACAGAAAAGGAAACACCATCTAGCGCTCCCTCCTTGGATTCTGCCAATTGATATTCTTTGATATTGATTTTACCAAATTCACCTCCTACCCCAACTTTTTCGGTAGTTTTGTACGCTACCCATTTAAGGCTAACAGTCTCTGAATCTATTTGATACATGGAGGAATCATCCACGACTTCAGATTGTGGTTGTGTTGATTCTCCACAAGAAAAAAGTGTAATTCCTGCTAATACTAGTCCAATTGTAAATTCTCTCATTATTCTTTGTTTTTTAGTTATCACTTATTCAAATTCGATAAGAACCGCATTCTTATCCACTGTGTTAGATTTCTCAGTCTTTATTGCCTTTATCACTCCGTCAATAGGTGATTTTATAACATTCTCCATCTTCATGGCTTCCAGTATCAACACCGGTTCTCCTACCTTTACTTCTTGTCCCTTTTCTACTTGAATCGCAACCACCAAACCTGGCATAGGAGCTTTTATCTCCTTCACTACTTTTGTAGTCATGTTACTTAGGCCTAATTCCTTTAGCAACAAATCATATTTGTCTTTCAAGCTCACCTGATAAGTATTATTGTTCACCTTGAGGGTCACTATTTTCTTTTCTTCGTCATACCCCACAGTCTCGATAGAGTAAGATACGTTGTCAATCAAGGCATGCTTTTTGTTTCCTGACACCTGAATAATGTCAAGATTTTTACTCTCGGAATTGAACAAGACTTCTGAAGACGAAATAACTTCCAGGTCAAATTCTTTTTGGTTTATTGTTGCTTTTATCACTCGTTACAAATTTTAGTAAAGATAGGTATTTTCTATTAAAATATGTGTTAATTTGAATGCTGGAAAGAGAGAAAAGATGGAAAATTTTCCTGTTTCTTGTTGAAATTTAAAAATCCAATAATTCGACTATTTTGTCAAACAATCGCTTTATCATTATTTTTCTTTTAAGTATTTCCGCTTTGTTTGGAGGTAGTCAAGGGGTCGTAACTTCCGAGCAAGTATTGGAAGAGTTCATTTGGAACCATTGTTTCACTCCTCAAAAAATGTCAACCCAACAAGTAAGGACCATCACCCAATCACGGTATAAAAAACTTCCATTAAAGCCCATTGTTAAAATCAAAAACAATACACAATTCTGGGAATTGAATCAACAAGGAAAAATCTCTATGATGTACCGCACGGAGAAGATAAACGATAGCATTACCGATACAACTGTGAGATGGAACTTTTACAAAAACAATCAACTCACCATGATTAAAAAAACGGGAGTTGCTGGCATTGTGGTAACATCCATTTCCTACAAAAACGACTTACCTATTCGTTTTGTTTATGGAAAATCTAAGAACAAGAGTTCTTCGAAAATTAAACTAGAAATAGATTCCTACGAAGAAGGAAGAAGTGAATATCTAGAACACACTACTTTTGGCAAAAAAAACCACCAAACATCCTTTAAAAGTTCCGATGGAGTGACCTTTAAGGTAATTACAACCGAAATCAAAGACACAAATAGTGAAGTGATAAGCACACAATTCCCGTTCCAGCCAAATAAAGATTATGCGATAGAAAAAACAAGCGAACTAGGCCAAACAAAAAGCCTCCTTGTCCGAAACAAAACAGAAACTAGCACGCAGTATGAATTTTTCTACGACTCTTTACTTTTAGAAATCAATACGCAAAAACCCGGATACGACCTGCACACAGCTCACACCGAACTAATTTACGAGGAACAAACTGGGCTGCTCAAAGCAATTATCCAACAGAATCTTCAGAGCAAAGAAATTGAAATAATGAAATACCACTACACGTATTATGAATGATCTTACCATAGAAATTATCGGCTACATCGCCATGGCATTCATAGCCGCTTCCTTTTTGATGAAAGAAATAAAAGCCTTGCGGATACTAAACTCGTTAGGGGCAAGCGCATTCATCATTTACGGTGTCTTACTCAAACAACCCCCTATTTACCTGCTAAACTCCTTCATCTTACTGGTGCACTTATTTTATTTGTTGAATCCAAAAAAGCAAAAAAAATAAATTTGGCACATCTTTTGATTTGAGAAAGTAGATTAAAACTTAACTCAAAATGAAACTAACTGCCCCAATAAAATTATGTGTATTCGTTGTTGCTGGATTGCTCTTAACTACTCAATCCTATGCGATTTCGCAGAGCAACATGGCAAAAAAAGCCGCCACTACCTCCAAATACCGAACTATTCATCACAAAGCTTTCAAGGTGGGAGAAAAATTAACGTACAGATTGCATTACGGATTTATTGATGCTGGCGAAGCTGTAATGGAAGTAAAAAACACCAATAAAAAAGTAAAAGGAAGAAGTTTGCTCCATGTTGTAGGTACCGGAAGAACATTGGGTTCGTTCAACTGGATATTCAAAGTGAATGACAGGTACGAAAGTTACATAGACTCTGAGGGAGTGTTTCCTTGGATGTTTATTCGAAGAGTTGACGAGGGAGGATTCAAAATCAATCAAGATTATATTTTCAAACAAAACGAAAATAAAGTGAAGACCCAAGACAAAGAAGAGTTCGCAGTAACTGATGGAATTCAAGACATGCTTTCATCCTTTTACTACGCCCGTACTTTAGATTTTAACAACGCTAAGATTGGTCAAGAATATGCGATGGACATGTTCATAGACGATGAAATTTTTCCCTTCAAAATAAAATACATGGGAACGGAAGAAATTAAAACACGAAAAGGAAAATTTGATTGCATCAAACTAAGGCCACTGATGATGAAAGGAAGAGTATGGGAAACTGAGGAAAGTATGACGATTTGGGTAACAAACGACAACAACAAAATTCCCATCTTAATGAAAACAAAAATAGCTGTGGGATCAGTAAAAGCTACGCTTACCGATTGGGAAGGGACTGTTTCGGAAATTGAGAGAAAATAACTGAATAAAAATAGGGCAAGAAAGTCGGGTTGGAAGTAGAGTAAAGCCCGGCTTTTCTTATTGAAAAAAAACAAAAGAGAAAATCTTGATAAAAAGACTTAACTCCTAAAATAATTTGTTTATTTTTGACCAAAAGAACAAAACAATGAATTTACCAGAAAATTTAAAATTTACGAAAGACCACGAATGGGTATTGATCGAAGGAAATACCGCTACTATTGGAATTACTGATTTTGCTCAAGGAGAACTTGGTGAAATTGTGTACGTGGAAATCGAAACAGAAGGAGAAACTTTGGAAAAAGAAGAAGTTTTTGGAACAATCGAAGCTGTGAAGACAGTGTCAGATTTGTTTATGCCTTTGTCAGGAGAAATCACTGAATTCAATTCCAAATTGGAAGAAAATCCTGAAGCAGTAAATGAAAACCCTTACGCAGAAGGTTGGATGATAAAAATGACTATTTCTAATCCAGACGAAATAGCAGAGTTGTTAGATGCAGAGGCATACAAAGCCCTCATTGGATAATCAGAAATGTATAAAAATTCCTAAAATTCATATCTTCTTAATACCAAATTGCTAAATATTGCGTATTTTCAAGGAGTAATTCAACTATTATGGAAATAAAAAAGACAGAAGAAGCCAGTATTGAGAAAAAGAAAATATCCTTATTCCTATTAGGACTAACGATTGCCTCTATTTTCGTACTACTCGGTTTCGAATTGAGATCAGCTCTCAGCAGCAAACTAGAGCCATTGGCTGAAAAAGCTGGAATGGATGACGAAATAATTGAAGAAGTGGTGATGCAAGAAAACACACCGCCACCACCGCCACCACCACCGCCACCACCACCAGAGCCTGAAGTTATTGAGGTTGTTGATGACAAAAAAGAGGTGAAAGAGCAAGAAATTGCAAAGACGACCGAGGTTGATCAAAAAATCGAAATCTTTGACGAACCTGAAGCTCCTAAAGTAGAGCAAATCTTCACCGTGGTTGAGAAAAACCCAAGTTTTCCTGGAGGAGAAGAAAAACTATTCGAATATCTTGGAAAAACCATTTCCTACCCACAAATGGCTAAGGAAGCAGGTGTTAAAGGAAAGGTGTATGTTCAGTTTGTTGTGGAAAAAGATGGTTCTATTACTGATATAAAGATCATAAGAGGTATCGGAAGTGGATGTGATGAGGAAGCAAAGAAAGCGGTAAAAAACATGCCAAAATGGGAGCCAGGAGAACAAAGAGGGAAACCTGTGAGAGTTCGATTTGTATTGCCAGTTAACTTCTCGTTACGTTAACGACACCAGGCTACCTTTAAATAAGTAATCCAGCACCAATTTTGCTTAATTGAAAAATTTGTGTTAGTTTAGAAGTAAGTTAAAGTCATGAAAAAATATATTTACATACTGTTTGTTGCTCTTCTTGCACTAGCGAGTTGTTCGAAAGAAGAACCGTTAACCCCAGTGAATTCAAACACGAACTATGGTCCACAAATGATAAAAGGGGACGTAGTGGTGATATTGGATGATGACGATGAAGACAATTCGGTTTTTGAAGACATCACCGATCCGGAGAAAGAAGACAAAGAAAAAACAAACAAAAACGCTAAGAACTAAAGAAGATTAATTCTAGGAAACCATTCGTGAGAACGAATGGTTTTTTTATGCCTTAAATTTTGCAAACAAATCGCCTATGGCCAATAAATATTCAAGTCATCTGTACGAATTAATCAAGTCACTGTCTAAGGCCGAAAAGAGATATTTCAAGGTATTCGTGACTAGACATACTGCAAGCGATTCGCAGAATAATGCACAAATATTGTTTGATGCCATTGACAAACAAAAAACGTACAACGAGGAATTACTCCTAGAACAATTGAGTAAGTATGTTTTTGTAAAAAAGTTCTCAATTGCCAAAGCCAGACTGTACGACACAATTCTAAAAAGTTTGGATGCTTTTTACAGCGAAAAATCCAAAGAGCAACTCATCAGAAATGAACTACATTACATTGAAATCCTCTTTGGCAAATCCTTATACAAACAATGCGCAAAACGGCTGAAATCTGCGAAGAAACAGGCGTTAAAATACAATAAAACTCATCTGTTGTTGGAAATTCTTCAATGGGAAAAAAAACTTATTGAGAAAGATAATTACCAGTCTTCTTCTTCGAAAAGTTTGATTAATCTGAGTCATAACGAGAAAGAAATCATCTCAGGACTTTCTCTTAATTCAAAGCTTTGGGAATTAAAATCACTGTTGTTTCATAAGCTGAATAAAATTGGAAGAGCCAGAACTGAGGAAGAAATACAATTTCTAAAAAAAGACCTCGAACCTGTTATTAATTCGCTCGAAATTCCAAGTAACAAGATTGGATTGTCCTATTTATTCAATCACCTGAAAGGAGCCTATTACTTTGGTATCCAGGATAATAAAAATAGTTTGGACACCGTATTGGCAACCATTAAACTCTTGGAAGAGAATCCGAACAATTTTGGAGACGAGCCTAATATTTTGGTTTCTAATTTGGCTAATGCCATTTATCTTTCGATAAAAAACGGGAATATAGAAATGGCTCAACAACTTTACACAAAGTTGAAACTACTATTTGAGCTACACAAAGAAAACGGAAGTAAGGATTTAAAAATCAAGCTGAAATCAAGCTTGTGGAGTATTCAATTACTACTAGTCAAACTTACTTGCGATTTTAATACTTTTGAACAACTAGAATCAAAAATCACCCAGTTTTTAGAAATTAATGAGAACAAGATAAACACCTCAAGGTTAGCTTTCTTCTATTACAATTTAGCTCACATTTTGTTTATACAAGATAAATTCTCGGACTCTCTAAAATGGATAAATAAGTTACTGAACAATATAGCGATAGACGAATCGCAAGAAATATATTCTTTTGCTGAGCTCCTCAATCTATTTCTACATTTTGAATTGGGGAATTATGAGTTGGTTCAATACAACCTAAAATCCACCAAACGGTTTTTAAAAACTCGCAACAAGTTGTTTACTTACGAAGAAATATTACTAAACTTTTTTGCCAAAACAACCCATCCAGGGTTCAATAAATATGATTTAGAAGAACAAATTATCCATTTAAAAAATAAACTTAACCAGCTTGATACAAGAGAGCTACAACAAATTCCTCTCGAATATTTTGAATGTTCCAACTGGGCGGAATCGAAATTAAAAAACAGTAAGTTGAGTAACATTATTAAAGAACAAAACAACAATTTATTGAACTTTAAATTGTAGGTCTCGACCCCGAGGTTTTCCTCACCCCTTCTTTATTTAGACTAAGTAAAAATAATCAACTCAAATCTTTACAAGGCATTGTTTTTTACCTATTTTTGTAATTGAAAAAGACAAATAATCAATCGCCATGATAAAAGTAAGTGATAACGCAAAAAAGCAAGCCATTCGGTTGATGGAAGACGAAGGGCAAGTTGGCTATTTTATTCGTGTTGGGGTCAAAGGTGGAGGATGTTCAGGATTGATGTACGAACTAGATTTTGATAACGAAATAAAAGAATCAGACAAAGAAATAGAAGACAACGGAATAAAAGTAGTTGTGGACAAAAAAAGTTATTTGTATTTGGTAGGAACAGAATTGGATTATTCTGGCGGACTAAATGGGAAAGGGTTTGTTTTTAAAAACCCAAATGCAGATAGAACTTGTGGATGTGGAGAAAGTTTTTCTCTTTAATTAATTGAAGAAACAGGAATGAATACAAAATACACAGAAGACGACTTAAAAGAAGATTTGAAGACTCAGGAATATGAGTTTGGATTTACTACATCCGTTGAATCTGAAAAAATAGAGAAAGGATTGAACGAAGACATAATCCGAAAAATTTCTGCTAAAAAAGGGGAACCGGATTGGTTGTTGGATTTTAGATTACAATCTTTTGAAATCTGGAAAAACATGAAGGAGCCTGAATGGGCCCACGTGAAGTATGAAAAACCAGATTTTCAAGACATTCATTATTACTCCTCTCCCAAAAAAGAAGCCAAAGACTGGGACGATGTAGACCCAGAAATAAAAGCCACTATGGATAAGCTCGGTATTTCTATGGATGAGCAGAAAAAACTTCAAGGTGTGGCGGTAGATTTTGTGATGGATTCTGTCTCAGTTGCCACTTCATTTAAGGAAAAACTGGGAGAACTTGGAATCATTTTTGGATCATTTAGTGATGCAGTAAAAGAGCATCCTGAATTGGTAAAAAAATATTTGGGTACTGTGGTTCCACAATCCGATAATTTTTATGCAGCGCTCAACTCTGCCGTATTTACGGATGGTTCATTTTGCTACATTCCAAAGGGAGTAAAATGCCCAATGGAACTCTCCACTTATTTTAGAATTAACGAAGCCAACACTGGGCAATTTGAGCGTACCCTACTCATTGCAGATGAAGATAGCTATGTGAGTTATTTAGAGGGCTGTACTGCACCTATGAGGGATGAGAATCAACTACATGCAGCTGTGGTAGAACTTGTCTCTTTGGCTGGAGCAGAAATTAAATATTCTACTGTTCAAAACTGGTATCCAGGAGACAAAGATGGAAAAGGTGGAATTTTCAACTTCGTTACCAAAAGAGGATTGTGTGAAGGTTATAAATCCAAAATTTCTTGGACTCAAGTAGAAACAGGTTCGGCTGTTACTTGGAAATATCCTTCTTGTATTCTTAAAGGTGATTCTTCTGTAGGGGAGTTTTACTCAATCGCTGTAACGAATAATCATCAAATGGCTGATACAGGTACCAAAATGATTCACCTTGGCAAAAACTCCAAAAGTACCATTATCTCCAAGGGTGTTTCCGCTGGTCAAAGTCAAAACTCGTACAGAGGACTTGTGCAGATTCACAAAAATGCTACCAATTCCAGAAATTTTTCTCAATGTGATTCGCTACTCATGACAGATGAATGCGGAGCGCACACGTTCCCTTACATCGAGTGCAATAACAAAAGCTCTAAAGTGGAACACGAAGCCACCACTTCAAAAATTGGTGAAGACCAACTATTCTATTGTTTGCAAAGAGGAATTAGCGAGGAAAAAGCCATAAGTCTTATCGTAAATGGTTACGCCAAGGATGTGTTAAACAAACTGCCCATGGAGTTCGCTGTAGAAGCTCAAAAACTTTTAGAAATCTCACTCGAAGGAAGTGTAGGGTAATTGAAAAAACTTCTCCTGAATCTAACAATTGTGACTAATTGGTAAATGGAACAAAAGGTTATTCCATTACCAACATACGAGAGCGTTTAATCCGGTAGTTTTTCATCCGTTAAAGAATGTAGAAAATTGACTAAATCTTCCTTTTCGGTAACCGATAATTTTAGAGGTTCCCTCATAATCGTATCCAAATTTATGGGATTCGGAACGAACATATATAGGTCACTGTAAAAATCAATCACTTCTTCAAGTGTTTCGATACTCCCGTCATGCATGTAGGGCGCAGTAAGCGCAACGTTTCTCAATCCAGGAACTTTGAATTTACCGAGATCTGCTGTATCTTTTGTGATGTCAAAACGTCCCTTATCCTTGTATTCTCTCTCGTCATACAAGCCAATATTTCGAAATTCATCTCCTGTAAAATCAGGACCAAAATGACAATCAAAACATTTTGCTTTTCCAAGAAAAAGTTCTCGTCCTCTTTGTTGAGAAGTAGATAATGCCATGGGCTCGATATCATTTATCCACAAATCATGTGGGGCACTCCCATCACTTTCCAAACTTCGTTGAAAACTGGCCAATGCGCTCGCCAAATTCTCTTTAGTAGGTTCCTCTTTGAAAAATTTATCAAACAATAGTTTATATACCTCAGAATGTTGTATACGATGAACTGCCGAATCAATAGATAGGTTCATCTCTATTGGATTTTCTATTGGTCCTATTGCTTGTTCTTCGAGCGAAGAAGCTCTACCATCATAAAAAAAATGTGAGCGACTTGCCATGTTCATAACAGAAGGAGTATTTCGTTTGCCTAGGCTATCATTAACCCCACGTGAGAAACTTCTGTTGTCTGCAAAAGCAAACTCTGGCTTATGACAACTTCCGCAAGAAATAGATCGATCTTGAGATAAGATAGGATCAAAAAACAATTTCTTTCCTAAGTCTATTTCAGAAGTTACCTCTTTGACTTCCTTTCGCAAAGAATCTGTGCAACTAAAAACGGTACTTATCACAACAATAAAAACAAACACTCTCATCTGTCAAAATTAAACACAATCATTAAAACGAAAGGTGACATTTGTCACATTGAACTCAAAAAAAAAGCTCCTCAAATGTTGAGGAGCTTTATTAGTTAGTTATCGAATAAGTTATCTCTTAATCTGCATATACCCTACATAAGGTTCAGAATTCGGAGTACCTAGGTCAATGATGTAATAATAAGTTCCTTCAGGAAGTTGTTTATTATCAATCAGTCTATTAACCCCATTATCTACATTAGATCTTCCGTTCCATCCGGTAGAATATCCTTTCTGCTCAAATACTAAGTTCCCCCATCTATTGAATAATTTCACAACGTTACTTGGGTAATTCGCCAGTTCTGGTATTTCCCAGGTATCATTTTTTCCATCAGAATTTGGAGAAATGAATTGAGGTATATTCAATTCTTTCACGCACCTCGCACTCAACACAAATGAGCAAGTAGAAGAATTAATTCCGTCCGTGGCAGTAATCGTAATCACTGTGTCCGTATTCTCAAGGTTTACAATTGAACCAGCACCAGGCGACTGAGTAAACGTTATGCCATTTACAAGGCAATTGTCCCATGCGGAAACCTCACCTCGGTAATCAGGTACAACAAACTCACACGTAGTATTTCTTAACACTACTTCTTTATTTCCTGGACAATATACGATTGGTGCTATATTATCTTGGACGGTAACCGTGGCGCTGCAAGAAGAAACATTGCCGTTTACATCAGTTACAGTTAAAACAACTGTATTTGAACCTATATGGCTACAATCAAAACTTGTCTGACTGATTGATAAGCTTGCAATCGCACAATTATCTATACTTCCTGCATCTAAATCAATAGCCGAGATACTCGCATTTCCATTGCTATCTAATTGAATTGTCACATTTTGACAAAGCGCGATTGGCGGTACAGTATCCAATACTGTAATGGTTGCAACACAGCTATCGATGTTTCGATTGGTATCAACAGCATAGAGAGTAACACTATTCAGCCCAACATTTGTACAGTTAAAGTTGGTTGGAGTAACCCATACTGAGTTGATGAGGGTATTATCCGTAATTGAACTTACTACGTTGCTTGTATCAATTGTTACCGTACCGAAGTTGTCTAGATATACGGTGTCATCTTTACACACAACAGTTGGTGGTGTGGTATCTGGAAGATAAACAATCAAAGTAGTATCGCAAACCACTATATTTCTTACTGTATCACATACAATAATACAAGCTGTATCACCAGTGAAAATTGGTGCTGATACTGGATAGCTTACACATAATCCGGTAAAAGTAACCGGAACACCCAAGCTTGTTGTACCAGTTCCGTCACAGGTTCCAACATGATGACCTGTCATAAAGGTAGCTTCAAGTCTCACACAGGTATCTGCGTTGGACGATGGAATTACTGGACCAACAAGTAACGTATCTGGATCAGGAGCAGGCACATAAATAATTACTGTTGTGTCGCAATTTCCATACTCGTCACAAATCAATACTCGAGCCGTATCCAAATATTTCGTTGTTGAAGTTTGAACATAGTTAATACAAGTATCATTATGAGTCGTAACTGGTCCGTGTGGTGCAGGAGCACCTAGTCTTCTGTAAGTGTACGAGTTTCCAAATAAATCTTCAGTAGTCAAACATGTATCAGCAGTATTTGTTCCTCTTGGTAATTGAATAGCAAAAGTATCTGTAGTAGCCGGAGCAAAACTAATAATGTAGGTCGTATCACATTCGCACATTGGCAACACAGTATCACACAGAACCACACAAGTAGTATCTACTCTACTGGTAGAAAAATCTGGAGTGATATCTACACATCCTCCTGAAAGCACAGCCACTGTTCCACCATTACTAGTCATATTCATACCATCGCATGTACCTATAGAAGTATATGCACCTCTTGGCATCTCAGTGGAATCTACACATACAACTCCTCCTCCTTGCGTGTAGAGTGTATCAGGTCTCATTGGTGGAATGTAAATAAATGTAAACGTATCACAGAAATTATATTCATCACAGAACGAAACTTGCACAGTATCTAAAACTGGGAAAGGAGAAGTTTGGTAACTAGAGTTTGTGTCGTTGGTCAAGATAAACTGACCGTGTTTTGGTAATTTAAACACACTCTTTGTTACCACTGACCCTAATAGGTCCATAGTATTCATTGCTGAGTCATTGGCCATTCCGTCTCGAGGAATACACTCGATGATAGTATCTGGTGTAGCTCTTCGCATAGAAACAATAAGAGTGGTGTCACATATTCCTAGAACAGTGTCACAAATCACGATACAAGTTGTATCCGTTCTTGAGGTAAACACCGGTGAAATAGTCACACACCCATTGGCATTGATTGAAACAGTTCCTCCATTTGAGGTAGTGGTAGGTGAGTTTCCATCACATCCAGTTACTGTTTGATAACTAGCAGGCATTTCAGTAGTGTCAACACATACCGTTGAATCCAACGTATAAATTGTGTCTTTAGTTACTGGTGGTACGTAAATGAATACAGTTGTGTCGCACATTCCAAATTCATCACAAATTACAACACAGCTTGTGTCCAATCTATCATTTATTGGAGTGTAAGTGAAACACGTATCATTAGCCACTGTTAGTACTCCTTGAATTGGGTTTCCACAAGTAGAATAAGTAAACATTGTTCCCGCTAATTCATCTTGAGTTAGGCATTCATTAGTTGGGTTCCCATTGGTTAATTGAATAATTGTGTCTATTGTAGGCGGCTGAACTGTGATAATAATTGTTGTATCACAAATATTATAAATTGAGTTACAAATAATGATGCAAGTAGTATCAGTAAATGATGAATAAATTGGATTAAGGTTAATACAGCTCCCAACACCATAACTGACAATCCCTCCATTTGTAGTTAAATTCATTCCATCACAAGTGGAAATTGATGTGTAACCACCAGGGATCTCTGTTGTGTCGACACATATAACAGAATCGATAGTAATTATTGTGTCAGTTTTTGGTTGTTTTGGATCAATTGTAATAACGACTATAATTGTATCGCAAAAACCGGACAAATTACATGTGATAATGCACATTGTATCATTACCATAATATCCAGAATTTGGAGTATAGTTAAAACACGTACTGTAACTTGTAGTTACACTACCATTGGCTGGGGATCCACAATTAGAGGTAAAGTAAGGACCACCTCCCATTAAATTTGTCAACGAATCGGTACAGAAAGTAATAGTACTATCTTGACCCGTTCTAATAAAAGTAGTATCGGCCCTGGCAGTTATCGTAATTAAAACCAATGCAGTATCACAGAAAACAGGAATTCCTGTATCGCAAACAACGTAAGAAAACATATCTGTACCAACAAAATTAGTACTAGGAGTATAAGTTATCTCACCAGTGGTTGGATTAACAACCACTGAACCATTTGATGGACCACTAACTACACCAACTGAACCCATGTCAATTATACCATCAATATCGAAATCATTATTTGTCACATTAATAACCACACCTACATCTTCAACTGTAGAAGAAGTATCATTGATGGCTGTTGGATTATTATTAATTGGATCAATCGTGATAACAAAATAAGTTGTATCACATAAACCCGAGGGGTTACAGGCAATTAAGCAAATTGTATCTAGTCCGAAATAATTTGAATCAGGAGCATATGAATAACAGTTTCCTCCAGCTGAAACCAGAACACCATTATTACTTCCACCACAAATGGAAGAGGATATTATACCTCCTTGAAGGTTAGTTACGGAATCCAAACAAATAACCGTATCAGAATCTTCATTGATTGTCAAGCTCAATGTGTCAGTTTGTGGAACAACGGTTATAAAAACTAAACTGGTGTCACATATTGAGGATAACACCGAGCTATCACAGACAACATATTCTAGCGTATCAACACCAACAAAATTACTATCTGGTTGATATACTATATTACCATTTGAATCAACAAAAGATGTCCCATTTGATGATTGATTAGGAATTGAAACAGTCACTGACGCTAAATTAGAATCTGGCAGAGTATCGTTGATGATAACATCAATAGTCACAATTCCATCTTCATTGACAGTGTCCATGTCGATTACAGCAACAATCTGTTGAATTAAGGTAAAGGAGACTGAAGATTTAGTTGAATCACAAATACACTGAGTTGAACCATCAAACGACTCTTTGGCAATAACACCTTCGATAGAACTTACACCTGGACAAGTCAAAAATATCGCTGTATCACTAAATTCAATTATTGAATCTACAGCAACTTGACCCAAAAATTTATAGGACTGAATTGGGGCTCCTATTCTATTTCCTGAATCATCTAAACAATAAATATCTAATACTAATGTGTCTCCTTGCTGCAATTCACGATTGGTCACTTTAAATCTCCCATTGAATGCTATTTCATCAAGACCAACTAACATACTATCTCGAACAAATACTTTTATATCGAGTTCAGTTATTATCGATTTTTCAATGGTAACTGTTTGACTGCTCTGACCTCTTTGTATAGCAATAGCTTCTGTACAAAAGAAAGTACCACTTGGTGAGAAACATGTGGGGCTCGAGCTATTTGAACTTCCAGAAATAACAGATCTAATAGTTTCTGCTACACCACAACCTCCATTTCTATTACTCATTAATTTGAAATTTAACGTAAATCCCTCCCCGAGATTTATTCCGGCCGGTATGGAAACAATAATACTATCATTTCCGAGGGCATCGGTTAACACATTAATAATTAATTGAGAGCTATCAAAATCAGGAGAATTAGGCACGTAACTTCCCAATACATAATTTACGAAACTGGGTAACATTAAAGAAAAAGTATCTCTACCATTTGATACCGCAAATGGGTCTGTATCTGGCAACATCGAGAATTGAACTGAGTAATCTATCGTATCTTGGCATCCATTGAAGGCGGTCGGTAATGCGCTAGGTAAAACAATAAAATTATAACTTGCTCCTGTAATAATATTAACGGGTGCTGTTTCTTCAACTGAGCCACTTCCATTGGAAGGCCCACCACAAGCATCGTTTCCATATATTACAAGTTTAAAGGTACCACCGCTTACTACGTCACAAGTTGTGCCATATGAAATTGACACCAACACTTGTCTTGGTAATGTATCTGATTGAAGGATAGTTCCTGGAAGCGAATCATTTATTCCGCTGTGATTTGCCAACCAAATTCTAATCGAGTCATTTCCACCAGAACCTACTGTATCCCAACTTACATTTTCAACAATATTTAAGTAATTTATAGAAATATTATTAAATATTATTCCTGGCTCTATTGGAACCAAGATATAAGGATTCAAAATATCTGAATTACCAGCTGAATTTATCCTTATTCCAATTGTGTCTTCCTCACACAAATTGATAGTATCTCTTGGTTCATCGAAAACCTCTGCCTGCAATATGGAGGTAGTAGGCTCTAATGTTATTCTCCTAATTTCGTTACGTGTACAGAACGAGGTAAAATCTAATGTATCCCTATCCATGATACTTCTTTCACTTGCTCCTGCAGTGTAAATCATCGGGGTAGTTTCACAACTAGTTAATGAATAGTCAAACGTTAAATTTACATCTCCATTTAGGATACTATCTAATTCTACAAAAGCACCATTTGCTACTTCAGTAAAATACAAAGTATCTCCCGTAGATACATTTATCAAAAAGTTCATTTCGACATTAGCGGTATCATATTCAATAAAAACAAACGGATACGGGGTTTGGTGTCGAATATCATACCTTGTCGTAAATGACTTAGATTTTGTATTCATCACAATGGATTGAGAAACCAACGAGGAAAAGCGAGGAAAATAACCTCTCATAAAGGGTCTAGAATAGTTAGTTCCCCCAAGACTCGCATCTCTGTCGCTAGAAGAATAGTTGCCTAACGAATCAATGTTCATAGCGTCCCAACCCACATTTGCAAAAATAGGAAATCTATAGTCTGAAATATTTGCGGCTGAATACACA
>JALRIS010000124.1 GCA_023255335.1 Flavobacteriales bacterium
AGTTAACCACAGCAGTCTCAAGTTCCTTACGCAGGGCAGGGGACAACGTGTAGTGGTGCTTCTTCTTCAGATGTCCTTCCATGAAGTCAAAGTAGCGTGCCACGGTCTCGGGCCAGTGCTCACGGCGACCCTTGTCGTCCAAGTAACGTGCATAGCGACTCTTAGCGATGTATTGGTTGTAACTGTTCATATTAGCGATTATCTCCGTTTCCTTTGATTACGTTGCGTTCTTGTCGATCAATCAACTTGTTCATGTTCTGTTCAATCACATCTGCTGCTTCTACATTCATTGCAGTACAGAGTTGACACAAGTACCAGAACACGTCTCCAATTTCACTGACAATGGCTTCATCGTTGCGCACATTGTCTCGAATGATTTTCTTAATCTTCCCTGCCACTTCACCGGCTTCACTGGTCAGACCTAAGGACAGATACACTAGGGCATTGTCCTTAGGATAGATCGCTGTGGATGCCGTGAACTGCTGATACTCAGCTAGATTCATTCTGTTTTCTCCATTTGTTGCACCACTTGATTAGGCGATTGAATTGCTCAGCATCTTCTTCATCAAACTTGATTGTTCCTCTAGAGCCTTCAAAGCTCCAGTTAAGACCTTTTGCTGTGTCGAGATAGGCTCCAGAATTAATGATCGCATACGCTTCTGCATATCGGATTGCTGACTTTGACTTAAAGATAGCGAGAATAGTTTTTCGTTCAGCATCAATTTAGAATCTTTTTTTACTGAGTTAGTAAATCCTAAATTATAATGAATAGCTCCAAATACTGAGGTTCCTTCTGAAATCTTGTATTCTGCACCCGCTCCCGCTCTTAGTTGCATTCTCACTGGCTGCATGTCTTTGTCCATGTTTACTTCACTAATATCGGATAAATTTGCTTTAGCCGCAACATTTCCCATGTAATCTACCTCATCGGTAATTTTTGTTCCGGTTCGGAAAGCAATGTTCAACCCAAACTCACCAAAATAAGTCATGTAACCAATTTCGTTTGTTTTCATCTTCATTCCGATAGGAAGTGTGACATAAGTACTTTTGTAAGTTCGATTCAAAAGCCTTATTCCATAAGCCGAGGTATCCTCAGGCGAATAAATCCCGTTCTCTTCTTTTAAAGGACTGAAATTATATTCATCATCCATGAAATATACTACTAAAGAGGAATTATCTGAAGGAGCAAAATTAATTTTACCTCTTTCTTGATTTAACTCCAACCCCGAATAAAAACTAAAATTATCGCTCAACGCGTATTCTGCTTGCAATCCCCAGTTGAATCCCACTGTCGCTCCATCGTTTTCAAATTTCTTCACATCGTCTGGTTTCATCCAATTTACTGCTGGTCCTAATTTGAGGCCGAATCTAAATTTATTTTGAGAGATAGCGTACTGTCCTGCCATCATTACCACCAATACTAAAGCTATTTTTTTCATTTTTTATTTGTTAGATTATTCTTCAAAAATAAGGATTTATTTAAAAACTCCCTTAAAAATTAACATTCCATTACTAAAACTTAAAGTGAACGAAGAGTCTGCCAAAGTTTTTACTATCTTTATCTATTCGGTGATACTTTTTCTTAATGTGCTTTTGCTCCAAAAATCGTATTACCTTTTTTTTCAACTGCCCAGAACCTTTGCCAGGAATTATCTCAACGGTCTTTATCTTTTTCTCGATTGCCTCCTCTATAATGGATTCCAGTTCTTGAGTAATCAACTCTCCTTTGTTATAGATATCATGTAGGTCCAATTTTAATTTTGCCATTTCATACAACTTTTGTGTTTTCTCATTTGAGGTAAAGAAAAATCCCTATATTTAGTCTATGAAGATAAAGAATTTCACATTTTTTGTTGCTCTCATACTAGGACTATCTACCTTGTTTTGCCTTGAATCTGCTTCAACTACTCCCTCAAAGGTGTACAAATCATTAAGCGAAGCATTAAAAAATCCGGAGGAGGTATATCATTTGAAGTTAAATCGAAAACGATTCAAATCTTTTCCGAAAGAAATTCTTACGCTTAAAAACCTTGTCACTTTAGATTTGAGCCATAATAAATTAGACACTCTTCCTGCCGAAATAAAGGAACTCATTTTTCTAGAGGAAATTGCTCTAAAATCGAATCGATTCAATTCGTTTCCTCAAGAAATTTGTTCAATGAGCGCATTGCGTGTGCTGAAACTCGCAAACAACAACATTTCCTCTATTCCGAATGACATTGCTCAACTAAAAAACTTGGAAAGCCTAGACTTATATCGGAATAGTGTTGAGACTATTTCTTCTGAAATAACTACTCTGAACAAACTCAAAAGACTGGATTTAAGAATGATAGAAATGTCTTTGGACGAGCAAGATAGAATTAAGGCATTGTTACCAAATACAAAGGTGCTTACCACAGAACCTTGTGATTGCGATACGCGAGATTAAACCGTTTCGCCTCCACAACTTGAACCTGCTCCAGCTGTACATCCAAAACAATGTTCATTGACAAGAATTGATCTTTTCTGGAGCTGGGAGACATCAAATTGGCTCACATGCTGCCGTTCTTTGCTCACTCCTACTTTCAATTCTAGCATCTGATTAAAATCACAATCGTACAAGTATCCCTCCCAACCGATAGAAATCGTATTTCTACACATTACTCCTTTAGCCGCTTCAGGATTGTATGAGTTTACCAATTTTTCCATGTAACCCAAATAATTTTGGGAGGCTACCAAATACTCCAGATATCGACTGATAGGAATATTAGTGATAGCAAAAAGTGAATTAAACTTAATGTCGAAATCTTTTTTTAATTTTCTTTTGAATTGTTTCTCCAGTCCGTCTTGGCTGGGCGGCAAGAAAGCACCAGATGGATTATACACCAAATTTAACGTTAATCCTGAATCAGCCATTCCGTAGCCCACGCTATTCAGCATTTGTAGGGCCCTAATACTTTTATCAAAAACACCATCTCCTCTTTGAGAATCCGTTTTCTTTGAACTATAATGCGGAAGAGAACTTACTATTTCTACTTCATTTTTTTTGTAAAACTCCGGTAAATCGTGATACTTTTTGTTCGCCACAATAATCGTTAAATTACACCTAACCATTACTTTACAACCCAGCTTATACGCTTCTTCAACAAACCATCTAAAATGAGGATTCAATTCTGGTGCGCCTCCGGTTACATCAACAGTTTTTATTCCCGATTCTTTAATCGCCTTCAGACAATACTCCAAAGTTTCCTTTGTCATTATCTCCTTTCTATCGGGACCAGCATCTACGTGGCAATGCGAACATACTTGGTTACACATTTTGCCTATATTTATTTGAAACACCTCAATAGAAGTTGGCTTTAAAGGGTACAACCCTGTTTCCTCTAGTTTTTCTGAAAAACTTGGTAGCGATTGACCTTTTACCCCTTCACTTAGCACCTGAAATTGATACTCAATATCGGAAAATTTATTGTTTTGTTTTACTAATGACTTCATGCAATTACATCGAAACTTCTTTTGTTTTATTCATCATTTGTACTCCGTGAACTAAGGTGGCACCACCTCTAATAGCAGCCGCCACATGAACCGCTTCCATCATTTCCTCCTCATCACATCCCTTTTCCAACGTGTCCACGGTATATGCATCAATGCAATACGGGCACTGCACTGCATGAGAAACCGCGAGTGCAATCAACGATTTTTCTCTTTCTGTAAGGGCACCTTCTTTAAAAACATCCCCGTAGTAGGAGAAAAATTTGTCGGCCAGTGGTTGTTGAAATTCACCAATTTTAGAAAATTTCTTGAGGTCGTCTGGATTGTAATAGGTTTTCATAATAGATATAAGTTAAATTAAGTATGATTGAAGAATTTTTTTTATAATTTTACATCGCGTTGCTAATAACTTTGCAACGACTTTGGTGTCGTGTAAATCTATCACAACTTACAACAAAAGCCAAAAATAAAAAAAAGAAACTATGATACAATTCATTTCGAACTTTACAAATCAATTAAACGAAGCTAAAGCAATTGGCATCAACTTTTTTAACAGAAAAACCAATAATGAAATTCAAAATATTATAATTTGTGGCTTGGGCGGATCCGGTATCGGTGGAAAAATAATCTCTAAAATTGCCGAATCGAAATGTACAAAACCTGTATTAACTCATAATTCATACTTTTTACCCCATTTTGCAAACTTAAATACGTTAGTTATAATCTCTTCCTATTCAGGCGATACCGAGGAAACAGTTTCGGCTTTAAACGAGGCTATAAAAAGAAATTGTCAAATCATATGTATTTCCTCTGGTGGAGAAGTCCAAAAAATTGCCGAAAAAAATAATATTGATATTATAGTAGTTCCTGCTGGTAATCCTCCAAGAGCAATGCTGACTTATTCTTTAACTCAGTTACTGTTTATTTTTAAACAATACTCACTCTTTGATTTAGATGTTGAAGCTGAAATCAACAATACCATTGTACTTCTAAATAAAGAAGAATCTAATATTAAAAAAGAAGCAAAACAAATATCCGATAATATTAAAAATACCACGATTTTAATATACACAGATGCCAGCTTTGAAGGAGTTGGTACGAGGTTTAAACAACAGTTAAACGAAAACACTAAAACACTTGCCTTTTCAAATATTATTCCTGAAATGAACCATAACGAACTTTTGGGATGGCAAGGAGGAAATAAGTCTTTTTCCTGTATCTTTCTAAGGAATATTAATGACAATCCAAGAAACCAGTTAAGAATGGATTTATCAAAAAAAAATATATCAGAAATAGCAAATTGCTGTATTGATGTATACTCGAAAGGAAATACAGAAGTGGAAAAGATTTTCTACTTTATCTTATTGACAGATTGGATTTCCCTTTATTTGGCCGATATTTATAACGTAGACTCAATTGAAATTAAAGTTATTGATAACCTAAAAAACCAACTAAGCAAACAGTAAGTGAGAGTGAACAAAACTGTAATTTTTGAGGATTTAGGAGAAATGGAATACCAAGAGGCTTGGGATTACCAAACCGAAATTTTTGAATCAATTGTATCAGTAAAAAAAGAAAATAGGAAAAAAGAAGACGCAGGTCAAGCTGCTGAAAAAACGCAGAATCACCTTATTTTTTGCGAACACCCACACGTTTATACTTTAGGTAAAAGTGGAAAAGAATCTCATTTGCTGATGAACCAAACTCAATTAGAGGCAAATAAAATTTCTTACCATAAAATAAACCGAGGTGGAGACATAACCTACCATGGGCCTGGACAAATAGTGGGATACCCTATTTTTGACCTTGACAATTTTTTTACAGATATACACAAATACCTTCGCCACATCGAGGAGGCTGTTATACTCACACTAGAAGAGTACGGGATAAAAGCTGGACGCATAGATGGATTAACGGGAGTTTGGCTAGATATCGACAATTCATTAAAATCTAGAAAAATTTGTGCTTTAGGAGTAAAATGCAGCCGATGGGTGACCATGCATGGTTTTGCTTTCAATGTAAATACTGACCTCTCTTTGTTTAAGAATATTGTGCCCTGCGGAATTGATGATAAAGCGGTAACTTCCATGAAAGAAGAATTGGGAAAAGAAGTAAATATGGAGGAAGTAAAATCTAAATTATTAGTGAATCTCGCTAATTTATTCGACTTTGATTTAAAGTCATAAACTAATACATTGTATGAAAAAAGACATCGAACAACCGGAGGTTGTGGACGTGCATATTGCCATAGTACAAGATACAAATGAACTTGGCGGAAAAGAATGGACAGCTTACTTGATAAACAACAAGAATGAGTTACTCGAAGGGGTTCTGATTACGACAAGAGGCTATGGTGAAATAAAAGGAGAACAAAGAAAAACTGCTACATTCCGCCATTCGTTGGAGGAAGTAGAGCCGAAATCTTACAAGAAAATCGAACCCATTCCGGAAGAACTTTTTGCCTTGAGCAACGAATTTTGGCTCAGTTTTTATGTGAACAAAAAGATGTACGATAAAAAATTCATTTTTTTGCCCGAATCTATTTCCGAATTCAATTCAATTCAAATCCCGTTGGTAAAAAAATATGGGGTAATGATATAAAAAAATCCTTAGTCATTATTTAACATTTCATTGTTATTATGATGCCCATTTCGCACCTTCAGATTCTAATTTTATTGTTACATTTGCTACAATGGACTTTACTGCATCACAAATCGCTGGCTTACTTGAAGGCACAATTGTAGGAGACGAAAATGTCTCTGTAAACAATCTTTCAAAAATAGAAGAGGGAATGCCTAACACCCTGTCATTTCTTTCGAACATGAAGTACGAAAACTACATTTATTCGACTGGTGCTTCCATTGTGATTGTAGACAAAAGTTTTGAACCAAACAAAGAAATCCCCTCAACTTGTACTCTTGTAAAGGTCCAGAGTGCTCAAGCCGCTTTTGCCAAATTGCTTGCTATTTACAACGAGTTTAAGAAGAAAAAACCTGGAATACACCCAAGTAGTTTTCTTCCAGACTCTGTAAAACTGGGCAAGGATGTTTTTATAGGAGCAAATTGCAGTTTTGGCGAACATGTTACGTTGGGAGACAACGTTCATATTTATCCAAACTCTTTTGTGGGAGACAATGTAACGATTGGCGATAATTCAATACTTTTTGCCGGAGTTCGGGTTTATTCAGATTGCAAAATCGGTAAGTCCTGCACACTTCATTCAGGAGTAATACTCGGAGGAGATGGATTTGGATTTGTTCCCAATAGCGAAGGAAACTATGCCAAAGTACCTCAAATAGGTAATGCTATTTTAGAAGACTTTGTAGAAGTGGGTGCGAACACCACTATAGATCGAGCTACTTTGGGATCAACCATAATCAGAAAAGGAGTAAAACTTGACAACCTAATTCAAGTAGCCCACAACGTAGAAATAGGTGAAAACACTGTGATTGCTGCACAAACAGGTATTGCAGGATCTACCAAAATAGGTAAAAACTGTATGGTTGGTGGCCAAGTAGGTATTGTGGGTCATATCACCATTGCCGATGAAGTAAAAATTGCGGCACAGTCAGGAATAGGGCATGCTATTACGGAAAAAGGACAAATTGTACAGGGTTCTCCTGCTTTTCCTATTGGTGATTTCAAGCGATCTTACATCGTGTATCGCGGACTTCCCGACTTGAAAAAGAAAGTAGACAAATTAGAAAAAGAACTATCTAATAAATAGAAATAAATATTCATGACCGATTTTCAAAAAACTATAAAATCTGCCGTTACCCTCGAAGGTATTGGATTGCATACAGGAAAAAAAACAACACTCTCTATACTGCCAGCACCCGCAAACCACGGATATAAGTTCCAACGTATGGATGTGGAAAACCAACCCATGATTGATGCTGATGTAAGCAGAGTTACCGAAACTCAGCGAGGAACTACCCTTGAGCAAAATGGTACAAAAATTCATACAACCGAGCATGTGCTCGCAGGAATCTATTCTACAGGAATAGACAATGCCATCATTCAGGTGAACGGACCAGAAATTCCGATTATGGATGGAAGTTCAAGACCATTCATAGATGCCATTGAAAAAGCAGGGATTGTAGACCAAGAAATAGCACGAGAATATTTTGAAATAAACGAGACAATCAAGTTCGAAGTAGAAGAAAAAGGAATTGAATTTTTGGCTGTACCCGATGAAAATTACAGAGTAACTGTGATGGTTGATTATCGCTCACCTGCTCTTGGGACTCAACACGCCTCTATGATGAAGCTCACAGATTTTAAAGAAGAGATTTCTACCTGTAGAACGTTCGTTTTTATGCGTGAACTAGAGCAGCTTGCAGCCAATGGTTTAATTAAAGGGGGTGATTTGGATAACGCAATCGTGTTGGTAGAACGAGACGACATCTCGGATGATGAAATCAACAGATTAAGAAAACTTTTGGGAAAAGAAGATCTTGAAATAAAGTTAGACGGAATAGGTGTTTTGAATACGACAAAACTAAAATTCCAAAACGAACCAGCTCGGCACAAACTACTGGATATTGTAGGCGACTTAGCCTTGATTGGAAAACGAATAAAAGGACATATTTTGAGTGCTAGACCCGGGCATTACGGCAATACTGAATTTGGAAAACTGCTCAAAGCAAAATTCCTTGAGGAAAAGAATGATAAGACAAAACATTTTGACCTCACGAAAGAGCCATTGTTCGATATCAATGATATTTCAAACATGATTCCCCACAGATACCCATTCCTCTTAATTGATAAAGTGATGGAAATTTCAGAAAATGGAATCGTGGGAGTTAAAAATGTAACGCTCAATGAACCTTTTTTCATGGGGCATTTCCCTGGAAATCCGGTGATGCCAGGTGTATTGCAGATTGAAGCAATGGCTCAAACTGGAGGTGTTTTCGCGCTCAACCAAGTTGAAGATCCTGAGAATTACTCCACGTATTTCTTAAAAATTGACAACGTTCGATACAAGAAGAAAGTAATTCCTGGTGATACGATTGTTTTTGAGTTAGAGTTAATAAGCCCGATAAGAAGAGGATTGGTGAACATGAAGGGAAAGGCCTACGTGAATGGTGTAGTGGTATCAGAAGCCGAGATGCTTGCGCAAATCGTAAAAGAAAAAAATAATTAAGTATGAGCAATCCTCAAGCAAACATCCACCCAAACGCCAAAATAGGCGAAGGTGCAATCATCGAACCATTTGCAACAATTGGCGATAATGTAGAAATTGGTGCAGGAACTTGGATTGGTCCAGGTGCCGTAATAATGAGTGGTGCTCGAATTGGCAAAAATTGTAAAATTTTTCCGGGAGCTGTGGTTTCGGCCATCCCCCAGGATCTAAAATTTGCAGGAGAAGATACTACCGTAGAAATTGGAGATAACACCACGATTCGTGAGTGTGTCACTATCAATAGAGGAACGGTAGATAAAATGACCACGAAGATTGGAAATAACTGCCTGGTAATGGCTTATACTCACTTTGGGCATGACACCATAATGGGCGACAATTGCGTAGTTGCCAACTCAGTGAATATTGCAGGACACGTAATCATAGAAGATTGGGCAATTATCGAAGGTATGGTAGGTGTGCAACAGTTTACAAGAATTGGAAAACACGCATTTGTGGCGGGAGGAAGCATGGTAAGAAAAAGTGTTCCCCCTTTTGTAAAAGCAGCCAGAGAACCTATTTCTTATGTTGGTGTTAATTCTATCGGGTTACGAAGAAGAGGATACTCCAATGAGCAAATCACAAACATTGAAGATGTGTATCGAACAATTTATGTTCAAAACAAAAACATGACACAAGCCCTTAAAATTGCTGACTTGGAGTTGCCAAAATCCGAAGAAAAACAAGAAATACTCGATTTCATTAACAATGAAACAAAAGGAATAATGAGAGGTTTCAATTAATCACTCCGCACTTAGTACTCTTTTTTATGAAAATCTCTCTTGACAATACAGGTAAAAAGTATAACCGAGAATGGATTTTCAGAAAACTCTCAACAGAGTTATCCCTAAACGATTCATTGGCAATAACAGGGTCTAACGGTTCTGGGAAGTCTACATTTTTAAAAATGATTTCGGGTTTTGAATCGCCCACCGAGGGATCCATCCGGTACGAGGATTCTCGTCTCATTCCTCTCGATAAAATTTACAAACAAGTAACCTATACCTCCCCGTATATTGGAATTTTTGAAGAATATACGATGGAAGAATTACTTAAATTCTACACTGCCTTAAAACCCCTCAAACCAGAAATAGGTGTTGCGGAATTTATCGAAATAATCGAACTAAATCACGCCCAAAATAAGGCGATAAAACATTTTTCCTCCGGAATGAAACAACGAGTAAAACTCGGATTATCCATTCTTTCGGAAACTCCCATCTTGCTGCTCGATGAACCTACCTCGAACCTCGATAAAAAAGCTATAAAGTGGTATCAAAAGCTTATTCAAGATAATTTAAACGACCGAATTGTGGTAGTTGCCTCCAACAATCTCGAAGAGGAATCGTTTTTTTGTACCAAATCAATTGACATTGAGAATTACAAACCATGACGCGATTTGTGTTAGAATTGAAGACTCAATTTGTTGCTCATTCTAACGACAATGTTAGCGAAAAACAAGAAGCATATCTCCAACAAAAATTTAAATTACTTGGACTCACAACCCCCGTGCGCAAATCAATTCAAAAACCATTTTTAACGAAACAAAATAGACCAAACAAACGAGAATTAACGAAAATCACCACTGAACTTTGGGCGCTCCCGTTCCGAGAGTTTCAATATGCGGCCATTGATTTGAATAGGCTCTATCTACGGGAAATAAAGGAAGAGGACATCCAACTATTTGAACACATGATTACCCAAAAATCTTGGTGGGATTCTGTAGATTTAGTATCCGTTCATTTGGTAGGCACCTATTTCAAACTTTATCCTGATCACCTCTTTCCGATATTAGACAAATGGATGACATCCAACAATTTGTGGCTTCAGCGCGCGTGCCTTCTTTATCAATTGAAATACAAACAAAATACCTCAACAGAGATTCTGGAACAAGTCATTGTCCCTTTATTCCACAGCAAAGAATTCTTTCTAAACAAAGCTATAGGTTGGATATTACGAGAATATTCAAAAACAAATCCTGAATGGGTTATTCAATTTGTTGAAACTTACCAAGACGAGCTAAGTAATTTATCTAAAAAGGAAGCGCTACGACTCCTTATCTGATACACTTATTCTCATGTAACCTTTGTGCACACCACACAAATTTTTTCCTCTTCGAGATTCGTAGTAAAAAATAAATATACCTCTCCGCCTTCCTTAATTTTGAGTGTTTTTCTCAACTCCTCCACTTTCTTTGGAAAATTTCTGGTAGTAATGTTGGCTTTTTTACCTCCCAGTCGCTTTTTGATTTCCTTCCCCTGAAATGGAATTACTTCCATTATCCGAAATCTACGACCAGGAAAATCAATCAACTCAGAATGGGTGTACAAATGCGAATGCTTGTGTAGTTTCCCTACCCTATTTTTGATTCCTACTTGATTGAAACTTCCCGATTTAAGTATGGCAGAGTTCGGCTCATACAAAAATGATAGAGGAGGAGAAAGCGGACAAATGCCTTTGCTTTCCTCCTTTAATTGGAATTCAAAAACCTGGTTTCCTTTCTTTGCCAAATTTACAGCTAGCACCCGACAGTCTCCTTCGTAACCATTTTCTAACACCCATATCAACTCTTTCACTTCGTTCTTGACAGCCACTACGTGAATTTCCTTCACAAAACTCAATTCCGAAATTCCTTGGGAAATATCTACCAATGGCGATGTTTTCATCATCACTTTATTTGATTTCGAGAAAAGTAATTCCAAATTATCGGGCACATTGGGCAAACAGTCTTTCAGCAAAAACACCTTTCCTTTCACCTCACTTCTTCGCGAGGGGTCGAGGTAAATCCACTCATAGCGAACTTCATTTTCTTTTACATAAGCCACACCATCGCCTTGTACAAAGTGACAATTTGTGACACCTAGTTTTGTAAAATTAGAAGCTGTAATTTCCGAGAGGTTTCTGTTTATTTCACAATGAACAACAGAATCAAAAACTTGAGAAAAATAATAAACATCTACTCCAAATCCACCCGTTAAGTCAATGATGTTTTTTCCTGAAATCAAGCCAGCCTTATACTGAGCTGTTACCTCCGAGGATGTTTGCTCGATAGATATTTTTGGAGGAAATAAAGCGTTCTTCAACTGAAACCACGTAGGTAACTTTTCTTTACTTTTTAATTTTCCCAGAATCTGTTGAGCCAGTTCCTTGTTTGTAACTCCCTCAAACACTGGTTTTTTAAGTATCAGCTGGTGTAAATCTGTTCGTAAATTTACGCCTATAAATTCCTGAATTTCCCTTCTCAACAGTGCTTTATTCATTCCTTTGAATTATGGCTAAACTTATTCTAATTTCCCCGTAGGAGACGTTCTCATTTAGTTTTTCGAATATTGGCTTGAGGGCACCTTCTTTGTTCAATTGCTCATAAGCCTCTTTCACTTTTTTTACCGTATTGGAGTCCACATACTGCATCAAATCTACCTCTTTTCCTTCGGAGTAC
This sequence comes from Flavobacteriales bacterium, assembly GCA_023255335.1. Classification (GTDB taxonomy): domain Bacteria; phylum Bacteroidota; class Bacteroidia; order Flavobacteriales_D; family CAJJDF01; genus CAJJDF01. Next base: position 12,090 of record JALRIS010000124.1, read on the forward strand.
AATTGAGACAAATGAGAGTAAATAGTCGTACTGCTTAATTTTCTTTTTTCTGCAATTTCTTCCGGAGACAATCCTTCTTTATACAGCCCAAAAGTTTCAAGAGTAGTAGGAATCTTTCTGGGTTTGGCAATAGACTTAAATCTTCTGACAACTTCCATAAACTCCTCCCCATATTCCTGCATCTTATTTAATCCAACCCCCGAAATGGCTAAAAATTCATTTTCAGTCACAGGCAGTTCTCGAGCAATTTCTTGCAACGTTTTGTCATTAAATACAATATAGGCAGGTACATTCTCTTCTCTGGAAATGGCGTATCTTACCTTCTTTAGTTCCTTAAATAATTCTTCATTTACCTCTCCTTCGTTGGCTATTCGAACAATTTTCGGCTTTTTCTTTTTTTCCTCCGCTGTAACAGGATAGGTCAGCTGGATGTTCTTTTCGCCTTTCAGCACCTTTTTTCCTAACGGAGAAATTTTTAGCGCTGAATTCTCGCTGTACATTATTTCAATCAATCCCTGATTTGCCAATTGGATGATATAATCACGCCAATCAAAAAAGCTTACCTCCTTGCCTACTCCGTAGGTTTTTAGTTGGGTATAATTTTTCTCATGTACATCTGCGTTGTTAGATCCTCTCAATACATTAATAAGAAGAGTTATCCCTTCTTTTTGGCCCATTCTGGCAATTCCTGAGAGTGCTTTTTGGGCCAAAATAGTGCCATCAAAACTTTTAGGCGGATTTTGACAAACATCACAATTTCCGCAATTAGAAACTAAATGCTCACCAAAATAGGACAGTAAAATCTTTCTTCGACAAGATTTTGCTTCGGCAAACTGGAGCATGCGGTTTAGTTTCTCTTTTTGCATAACAGAATTGGCACCGTCATCGGCAAACTGACTGTAGAGCACAAAATCCCTCATGTTGTAGTACAAAATAGTTTCGGAAGGGAGTCCATCTCGCCCGGCTCTTCCAATCTCCTGATAATATCCTTCAAGGTTTTTGGGCAAATTATAATGAATTACCCACCTCACATTACTCTTGTCGATACCCATGCCAAAAGCGATGGTAGCCACAATTATCTTGGTATCGTCATTAATAAACTCTGTCTGGATTCTTTCTCTTTCTTCCGGATTCATTCCCGCGTGATAGAATTCAACGGAATGACCTTCTTCCGACAGATATGCCGCTACTTCTTCCGTGTTTTTTCTGCTCAAGCAATACACAATTCCACTTTCCCCTCTTCTTCTTTCCACAAACTGAGAAATCTCCTGAAGCTTTTTCTTTTTGGGTACTTGACCTCTTACCTCAATACTCAAATTCTTTCGGTCAAAAGAAGAAATAAACAATTTCGAATCTTTCAGTCCGAGCTGTTCTTCAATGTCTTGTCTGGCCGATTTGTCGGCAGTGGCAGTTAGTGCCATAAAAGGAACTTCGGGCAATGAATTGCGAAACACCCTGAGCTGCGTATATTCTGGCCTAAAGTCATGGCCCCACATGCTCACGCAGTGTGCCTCATCTAATGCAACAAGCTTTATTTTCAATTCCTTTAACCAAGAATTACTCACCGAAATTAATTTTTCTGGAGATAAATACAACAATTGTGTTTCTCCTTTCTTGGCTCGATCAATTACTTCGTTTTCCTCTGTTGGTGAAATAGAACTATTGAAAAAATCAGCCTTTATTCCATTTGATTTCAATGCTTGTACTTGATCTTTCATCAGCGAAATGAGAGGAGACACCACAATGGTAATTCCTTCAAAACACAACGCAGGAATCTGAAAACACATAGACTTCCCCCCCCCCGTAGGCATCAGCACAAAACTATCTTTTCCCTCCAGCGTTCGGGTAATTATTTCCTCCTGCAACGGACGAAATTGGTCGTAACCAAATACCGATTTTAATAATTCTTTAGGTCTGTTGTTCAACTCTCTGTTATTTCAACGGAAACAATTCTAGCTCCCTAATTTCTACTCTTACCACTTCGTTAAAATCAATTTTAAGGGAATTATACTCTTCATCCAGTACAAACCAATATCCTGAAACCTTGTCTCCAGGCTTTTGCTTTTTACTTTTATTTCGTTTTTCAAATTCAGCTATTTTTTTTGATTCTGCTTTCTCGATCGCAATCAATTTTTTCTCAGTCAGATGTTCGTATATTACGTGTTCTATGTTTTTGAATGGCACTATTGGCATAACTCCCTCAGCTAAATTTGAATTGCCTAAATTTAAGATAGTTTAAAGGAAAATAAAAATCCTTATTCCCTCTTTCTCACTTTCTATTTTTCTAAATTTGGTCACAAAATAATTCGATTTGGTATTTGCAACCCGACATAGGAAACTAATTACTGTACTTTTCTTACTTATTACAGCGTTTTTTGGTTTTCAATTAGCCAATGTGGAATTTGGACATGACCTCAACGACTTTTTTGACAAAGACGAAAAAGCATTTCTTTTCAACGAAGAATTTTTCAATCACTTTGAAGAAGAACTCCCAAACACAGTAATGATTGGGATAAAGAATAAGAAAGAAATAGGGTATGATATCCTACTCGAAATTGACTCATTTTCGCGCAAATTGGAAAAAATTCCTCAAGTGAAAAGAGTATTCTCTATTACGAACCAAAAATTAGCCATTTTCTCTAGTCTAGGAACCATTCCTTACGAAGTGCTTCTTCTTGATTCAGCTCATGCTTTTTCTCAATCTTGGAGTCTACTCGACTCCCTTCCTGATGTAAAAAATAGATTTATCAGTAAACATAACAAATCGGCCCTTATTTACGCAATCATCCAAGATTCATTGCCATTAGATTCTTTAAAAGCAATGAAATTGAAAACAGAGAATGCCGCAAAAGAATTTAGTTTTGAAGAGGTATTTTTTATCAATACAAAACACAATGATTTTCTTATCACAAAAAAGATAAAAAAAGATTCACGCCACCTGATCGTAATCGCCTTTTTGTTAATCATCCTCATTTTACTCTATTTCTTTCGGTCGCTAGTTGGAATTGTGATTCCCTTTGCCATAGTTGTAAGTTCCGTCATTTGGATACTGGGTACAATTTCTCTCTTTGGTTTCAAAATAAATGTGCTTACCATCGCTATTCCGGTAATTGTAGGTGTTATCTCATTGAGTGATGTCATTCATATCATTTCCCGCTATAGTGAGGAACAATCAGAGGATAAAATTGACAAAATCAAAAAAACCAGAAATGACATCTTAAAGGCTATTGTACTCACAACCTTGACTACCTCTCTTGGTTTTTTGTCGCTGTCGAACTCCAATATTCAGGTGTTCAATGAATTCTCTGTTTTCACGGCAGTCGGGGTTTTTTATGCTTTTGTACTTGCCTATTTTCTGCTACCTGTCCTCCTTTTTTATTCCAAAAAAATTACTCTTCATAATTCTCTTGAAAAGCTCACTCCAAAACGTCTTTGGATAAAACCTACACTCTTTGTTTCGTTGGTTGCGCTTGTTTTCTCCGTTTGGGGGATTTTCAAAGTAAAACACAATAATTTTGTCTACGAGAATATGGGCGAAAAAGATGAAATTACACAGATTATGAATTTCATGGAAGAAGAAATGTACGGAACACGTGACCTTACGATAACCATTTCTCTTCGAGATTCAAATTCTTCTCTGTTTGACCCTTCCATTCTTACCCAACTCAATGAGATAGAAACTTTCGTGGAAGATGAGTACCACGCAACCATAAATATTGGTTTGGCAACAGCTGCCAAACAAGTAAACAGAGCTCTGAATGGAGGTAATCCTTCCGCTTATTCCATACCACAGGATGAGTATGAGGCTAATCAAGTAAAACGAAAATTACTCAAAAACAGTAGACTTCTTAAGCTTAAAAGCTTTGTGTCTCGTTCCAACAATTCCACCTTTATTAAAACCAAAGCAAAGGATTTTGGAAGCTACGAAACACGGAAATCCAACGAAAAACTCCTAGAGTTTGCTCACAAAAACACACCAGATTTAGAAATTAATTTCGGAGGAACTGCCTTCATTATTGATGAAACCAATGTCAATGTATCCAATGGCATGATTTGGAATCTTTGTGTGATTGTTGTTTTTATTTTTTTTATCGTCTCTTTTATTTTCAAGTCATTCTCAATCGGTTTCTTTTCTTTGTTTCCCAATATCCTGCCACTCATAGCCATTACAGCTGTGGTAGGATGGTTTGATTACGGAATGAATATTGGTACAACCATCGTATATACCATTGCCTTTGGAATTGCCGTAGATGACACAATTCACTTCTTAGGTAGGTACAAAATTGAATTAGAAAAAGGCAACTCCAATTACGATTCGTTGATTACCACAATAAAAACAAGTGGAGGAGCTATTCTTCTTACCACGCTCGTATTGGTTGCAGGATTTGGGGTACTTATTCTTTCTAGCTTTTATGCAAATTTTATCACTGGACTTCTGGTTACCGTTAGCCTTATCGTTGCCCTCCTGTGTGATTTATACCTCTTGCCGGTCTTGCTCAATTGGATAAAAAAAGGGAACTAACTATTAGTCAACAAACTAATCTACTTAATACGATTCACAACTCCCTCTCTGGCAAGTCAATTTCTTTTCTAAAGGCGTTTACCTCCACAAAAAGTAACTCCCGAAACTCCCAACTCGAAAAATGCCTCGTGTTTTTTCCTCTGCGGTAAGCCGAGCGATAGAGTTTCCAGTATTCTGGAAATAAAACAAATCCCACAAAAGCCGAAATTCGTGCCAACTTAGATTGTTTCCCATTTCCTATTAAAAAAAACTGCATTGCTGCTTCTTCGTGCATTTGGGTTCCGTAACCTGTAATAACATGAAACACGTCATGGCTCTCCATTTTGGGATTTACCTCAAATCCATGTCGCGACAAAAATAGTGACATTTCATGCCCTATGCTACCCGAAGAAAATCGGGCTAAACTATTTTTCGTTTCTCCCCAAGAGACCTTCTTCCCCTTAAAAATTTCTCTGTACCCATTCACAAGCGGAAGTGCAAATCTGTTAAACACTAAGCTGCGAGCGGTTCTTGTTTTTCTGAAAATTAAATAATCGACCATATTCTTATTTTTTTAGGCAAACGGGGAATTGTTGTTTGTGTTTTGGCTTTATGATTTTTTAACTTTTGAATAAAAATCAGTGCTCTGGGCAAGCGGTTTGTCAAAACTAGATTCGTCTTAACCTCCTCCATTGAGTGAGGAAGTTCTTTGAATATTGCTGCAGAAAAAGGAATCGCTGACACACCAAAACTTTAATCCCCAATTTACTTATCTTTATTCACGATTTACACTCAGAACTTACCCATGAAACATATTCTTGCCTTATTATTAGCACTCTCAACATTCTCAGCCATTGCCAACAAGCCAGCCTCAGAATTGTATGTGGATTTACAAAAACTAAACTCACTAAAAAGAGTGCTCTACGTTGCGGCCCATCCTGACGATGAAAACACGCGAGCTTTGGCCTGGTTTTCCCTGGGCGAATATGCCGAAACTGCCTATTTATCTTTGACTCGTGGCGATGGAGGTCAAAACCTGATTGGCAACGAATTGAGCGAGAAACTGGGAGTGTTGAGAACACAAGAATTACTGGCTGCTAGGTCGTACGACAAAGCTTCGCAATATTTTACTCGAGCTGTTGATTTTGGCTATTCCAAAACGGCCGAAGAGACTTTTGAAAAATGGGGAAAGGAGGAAATATTGGCGGATGTAGTATTGATGATTCGTAAATTCCGACCCGATGTGATTTTGACTCGTTTTCCACCTGACAAACGAGGCGGTCACGGACATCACACGGCTTCTGCTATGCTGGCAATGGAAGCATTTGACAAAGCGGCTGATCCAAATTTTTTGCCCCAACAAGTAAAGGAGTTTGGCGCCTGGAAAACCACTTCGGTGTACTGGAATTCGTCTACTTGGTGGTTCGAAAATCTTCCAGAAACTGCCGAAAACAACCCCAATTATCTGATTGCCGATATCGGAGGGTATAATCCGCATTTGGGACAATCTTACAACGAAATTGGAACAATTGCTCGTTCTCAGCACAAATGCCAAGGTTTTGGTGCCATTACCGAAAGAGGTTCTAGACTCGAATATTTTGAACACTTGAAAGGCGAAAAACTAAACCATTCGTTTTTCGAGAAAAATAACCAAACATGGAAAAAACTGATTGACAAGGAATTTGAAAACAAACTTCAAGGATTAGTCGAAAGTTTTGATTATAATAATCCCGAAAATAACGTGACAGAATTAATTGAGATTAGAAATGGCTTGATGAAACTTCCAAATTCTGACTTTAAAAATGAAAAACTGGCTCGTTGCAATGAACTGATTCTTGATTGCTTGGGAGTTTTCACCGAAATGCTAGCCAAAGATTTTGTGTACCAGTCTGATGATACGAGCTTTTTTGAACTCGAAATTCTGAATCGTGGTTCGGTTCCTGTTTCGCTCATTTGGGGAGAAGAAAACATTGAATTAGCTACAAACAAGCCATTCTCAAAAACCATTTCTGTGGCAAAACCGGCTGCAATTTCCAATCCTTATTGGCTCAATGCTCCATTCACTACTTTATTCCAAGTAAAAAAAACAAGCGATTTGTTGCAACCCGAATCTCAACCTACTTTTGTCCACGAAATTTCTTTGTTGGTAGCAAATGATACGATTACCGTGCCGCTTGCTGGAACCTACAAATGGCGAATTCCTTCGTATGGCGAAAAACGAAGAGAAGTGATTAAATATATTGAGTTCTTAAAAAAAATCCTAGTTAGCTTTAATTGTATTTAACAATTCATCAACATCACTATCTTTAGTGTTCCAAGCCGCAACTAATCTAACTGCTTTACCATCTAATTCATCCTCATTCATTTTGTAGCCTTCTGAATTTAGATGTTCTATTTTTTCTCTTGGAAATTTTGCAAAGACTTCATTTGCTTCCGTTGGATATGCAATTTCAATATCATTATGTTTTGACAAACCATCACTTAATTTTTTACCCATTGCATTTGCATGCTTTGCATTTCTCAACCAAACATCATTTGATATATAAGCATCTAACTGTGCAGAGACAAAACGCATTTTAGACAATAAGTGCCCTGCTCTTTTCATTAA
>JALRIS010000205.1 GCA_023255335.1 Flavobacteriales bacterium
TCTAGTTGATTTTCTAAGTCATTTACATCCAAGTAAATACTAGGCAAAAACTCATTAAATATGAGGAAGAATAGCGCAAAAACCACATCCATAACAAGGATAAGCAAAAAAAGTGAACGTGCGATTCTTCGTAATTCACCAAAATCTTTGAGTCCGTATTGATTACCCACTCGAATAGTTGCCACCACTGCCAACCCCATAGCAAACATAAAGGTCATGGATGAAAGATTCAGCGCAATTTGGTTGGCCGCTTGGGGATTCTTTCCCAAAGTTCCACTCAGCCAAATAGCAGCAGTAAAAATTCCAAATTCAAAGAACATCTGCATAGCAGAAGGAAACCCAAGACGATTTAGGTTTTTAATTGTTTTCTTTTTAAATCTCTCTTCCCACAACTGGCTGAAATAAGGAGCGAATTTAGGTTTGAAGGCAACGAGCCAATACATAGAAATTGCCATAAAAACTCTCGAAATAAAAGTTCCCCAAGCTGCACCAACGATGCCCATTTCCGGGAAAATCCAAATTCCGTAAATCAACACATAATTAAGAATGACGTTCAATACATTACCGATGACAGTAGCCCACATCGAATATTTGGTTTGAGAAAGTCCATCTGCAAATTGCTTTAATGCCTGAAATACGGCCAATGGAATGAGAGAAAGAGCTACCACATTGAGGTAAGGAAGGGCCAGCTCCACTACTTCGTCTGATTGCTTCATTTCATACAACAAGGGACGCATCCCAAAAATAACTCCTGTGAGAACAATTCCCAAACAAGTAACAAGGAGGAGCCCGTTTTTTAACACACTCTTTCCTTCGCTGTGATTGCCAGTAGAATCGGCAGCTGCCACCAATGGTGTAATTCCGGTAGAAAACCCCAAAATAACCGACATAGCCATAAAAATAAAACTATTTCCTAAGCTCACAGCAGCCAGTGGAGCAGTTCCCAATTTACCTACCATCACATTATCTACCAACCCCACAATCGTATGTCCTAGCAGTCCTAAAATAACAGACCAAGCAAGTTGTAAATTTCGTTTGAATTCAATGGTATAGGTCGAGAGCATTAATTGTTTTTTTTCAAGAATACAAAGGTAGCCGATTGAAAGTAAAAGTTGAGTAAACCTACCACAATTATTACCCGTGCTATCCTAGGAATATAAATCTGTAGATGATAACTACTTGTAAATGTGAGTTTAGTATAGAAGGTTTCTAATAAAAATAACTAAATCAACAATTACTCATTACAGGTAAAAATACATTGAACTACCCTACCCTTTAAAATACTTCCTATCCATGTTGCTGGCTTTCTCGAGCTGGGTAACAATACTCGAAACAGCTGGACAAATAAGGGAATTGGTCAAAGTTAGGTCCAGGATCTGATGCATATTTTTTCGATTGGTGTGAGGGTATTCGCTGCAAGCCCCCGGACGAAAATCATAAATTCCGCAGGTGTTGTCTTCCATATCCAAAAATGGGCATGGAGCCGATTGCAATACATAATCTCCGTCTCCATCTATTCGTAAATAAGACTCAATAAAATCGGGTTCTTTCATCCGAAGTTTTTTGGCGATTCGTTTGATGTCTATTTCCCTAAAAATGGGACTCGTTGTCTTGCAACAGTTGCCACACTGTAAGCAATCTATTTCCTCAAAAACCTCCTCGTGTTTTTCATGAAACATATCGTCCAATTTTTTCGGCTTCTTATTCTTGAGTTTGGTGATAAACTTCTTGTTTTTGTCTCTGGTTTGTTTGGGAAGATCGAGTAACTTTTGATAAGATTCGTTCATGAAAAAAATATGGGTTGGATTCGTTTAATTTTCTGTAAAGATAAGGGATAAGAATTTAAGCAAAAGGCAGAATGAAAATCATTTTTTTTATACCTTTATCCTTTATAATTAACCTATCCGTTTGGGGACAACAACCTCCAAACTAACAAGCAAACTAAGTGGAAGAGAATTCGACTAAAAAATACGATGTGTGTATCATTGGTGGTGGACCAGCGGGATATGCTGCTGCCATGAGAGCTGTAGATTTTGACAAATCTGTGGTTTTGATTGAAAAAGACAAGCTGGGAGGAGCTGGAATATACAACGGAGCCCTCACTTCTAAAACAATGTGGGAACTTTCGCGTAAGGTTGACACCATTAATACCAACTTGTACACCGCAGGAAGAAGGCAATTGGAAGTAACGTGGGACGATGTCCAAAAGACTATCAAAGAGGCGATTTTTGAGCGGAAATTCCAATATTCCTCTCACGTCAAATTACTGGATACCAAGCTTAAAGATAAATTTAGTTACGAAAAAGGAATGGCAACTATGATTTCTAACCACGAGGTAGAAATCAAAAGAAAAGACGATACTGAAACCACAATTTGGGCCGAAAACATTGTGATAGCAACCGGAAGCAGGCCGAGAATCATTCCGAATATAGATGTAGATGAAAAAATCATCATGACAAGTGACGGAATACACCACATGGAATCTTTTCCCAAGAGTTTGGTAATTGTAGGAGCCGGTGTGATTGGATGTG
>JALRIS010000210.1 GCA_023255335.1 Flavobacteriales bacterium
CGGAAAAGTGTTGATTGACGGACAGCTTTATGAAGGAGCTGGAATAACCGCCAAAGCATAACAGGATTGTCCTCAAATTGTTGATTCAAGACTCGAAATACGCTATCCAATGGAAAATTCCAATTGTGTTCGTTCCATCCATATCCCACTATCCACCTCGATGTTGGGTATGAGTTTTTGTGATTCTGAAGGGTCGATGTCATCTCTTGAAGAGTGGTCACTTTACTCAAGTCAACGGCAAGCGAATTGAGTCCAGAACCCATAAAATGACAATGTGCATCCATAAAACCAGGATAAATTGGGAGTGTTTCTGCATCGAATATTTCCTCGGCTCGAAATTTATTCATGATTTCATGTTCTTTGCCAATCGCGATTATTTTTCCGTCTTTGATTGCCATGGCTTGCGCCACTTCAAACTCTTGATTTACGGTATAAATTCGAGCATTGTGTACCACTAAGTCGGCAGTTTTGTATTTTACACAATTGGATAAAGCAATAACAGTAAAAAACAGGAATAACAGTTTCTTCATAAAATTTGATTCTTAAAGTAAAATTAGCCAATTAGTAGGTATTCATGTGTAAAGATGCTTGATTTCTCTAAAATGACAAATCTGGCTAAAAAAAAGAGTCAATTAAAGTAATTGACTCTTAGCAATTTCTATGTATTGTATTTGATTAATTCCTCACCACCTCAACCCACTTACCGGGTTTCACAGCGCTTACAGAATTATCATACATTGCCTCGCACAAAACGGAGGGCAGATAAAATCTTCCGTCATAAGTGGCATTCAAATGAATGGTGAAGTTTTTAGTTTTTCCTTTAGGCAGAGAGAAATAAGTGTACACTCGATCATCTCTAATATCTTGATAATCATAATAAGAATCTCCTCCTGTGGAGTAATTGTTCATTCGAGCATTGTGAATTTCCCATCCCGAAGGGAAAATTTGAGTCAAGGCCACTTCTTTTAAGTCTCCCTTAACCCCAGGGTTGTAAACCATTACTTGCATAGTAAAATCAGTTCCTTGCAGAATTTTTTCTGGATTTATTGACTTTCCATTCATGTCCATGTATTTCACGTTCATGGTACGGTTGTTGTTCTTTTCCAATTCATTACTTTCTACAGGAATCCCTTTGGTGATAACTCTCACATAGAGCAGTCCATTTCCGGTATTAGTCAACGACACTTTTCCATTTTCCATTTTCTTGGGAGAAACATTATCCACAAACATTGGACTAGTTTCGCTCACTGTGTGGGTTTTTCCTTGCAAGGAATAGGAAAATTTCATAGATTTTGAAGTTTCTGATCCTTCCAGAAATTTGCTCAGTGCAATGAGAGAATAAGCCGTGGTTTGTGTACTCATCCATCTATTTTCTCCCAGTTTATTAGCTATTCTTTTCGCCAATAAGGCAGCCTTTCCTTTGTCGTTCAGCCTACTCAAAATTTCCAATATCATGGCTTCATCTCTTGCTGAGGAACCATAAGAATAAGAATATTCTGAATACTCCTCTATCTCTGTGGAAGCTCCAAAAACAAGGTTATTCGCCACTTTAACTTGCCCCATTAATTTGTAGGCACCCGCCAGTCTCCATTTAGCGTTCAATGTAAGCGTTTTGTTCTCTTTCATTCTATTCATAGCTCCTAACTCCCCTTTATTAGCAAGTGCCAAGATGTACAATCGGTAGGCTTGAATTATTTCATGACTTTGATTTCTGTACACTCTGGAACTCTTGTTCGGTTGCCAGTTTCTTGCTTGAGTTTTTAAATACTTAATAAGTTTGTTTTTCATTCCAAAAGGAAGAGCATATCCTTTTTTCTCCGCTTCAATCAAAAAGTGAGTAGCATAATTTGTACCCCAATCGCTTTCTACAACATCTCCAGGCCAATAACCAAACCCTCCGCTAGCTGTCTGAAAATTTTTCATTCGATTAATCGCCTCTTTTACATTTGTTTCAATCTCAATTTTTCTACTTCCGCTTAATTCAGTAAATGACCCCAAATACAATTGTGGAAAAACAGAGGAAGTTGTCTGTTCTATACATCCATGAGGATACTGAATGAGGTAACTCAGCCTTTGTTCTAAATTAATGGCGGGGAAAGAAGAAACCTCAAGAGAAACCTCATTTGTCCCTTGAATTCCGCTAAACGAATAGTTTGATTCCCAAGATTCGCCCACCTCAACTATCGCCTCGGTCACGTCCGTCACAAGCGGGTTTGAAGGTCTAACATCTATCTCAAAATTATACTTCGCTTTTTCTTTTCCACTAGTAGCTACTATCGATACTTTTCCAATTCCCAGTTTGTTTGCTGTTTTTAATTGAAAACGAACTACTTTATCTCCTTCTTTTTCAAATTGAATGGTTTGCGCTTTATTCTCAGAAGAAAAAAATGAATTGGTTTGAATCGAAATTTGCACCTCTTTTACATGTTTTTCCATTGCAAACACATCTACCGGTAATGTTATCTCTTCATTAGGACCAACCACTCTGGGCAAGGTTCCTAATACCATCAATGGATTTCTCACCGCCACCGTCTTTTCAGCATTTCCGTATTTCAAGTCTTCTCCCGCTACTACCATCACTCTTACAGAACCCACGTAATTTGGAATTTCTATTTGGTGGCTTTTACTTCCCCCTTTGAGCTCAAAAGGTCCAAGAAATCTGACCATTGGTTTAAATCTATTTGCCTTTGCGCCTTTTTTATCCAAATTGATCTCTCCTCCTCCACCTACTGCCAATACTTTAGATTGATCTAGTTTAAAAGCGTTCAACACGTAATCGTAAATATCCCAAGTCTTCACACCCAAAGCTTCTCTTGCATAAAATCTATTCCAAGGATTAGGGGTTTTAAAATTGGTCAAATCCAACAACCCATCATCTACTATTGCTAGCGTATAGGTCATTCTTTTTCCAGATTTCTCTTTTACTTTGATTGTGGCTTTGGTTTCCGGTCTCAATACAGAAGACATTTCTATAATGGGTTCCAAATGTGAATCATTATTCTCTACAGAAATGGGAACAATTCCGTACATTCTTAGAGGAATATTGTCGAGCGTATTTTTGTGAGGTTGCAATAACGTAATGTGAACATACACATTGGGAGTCATTTCTTTTGTCACAACAATAGATCCCTTTGTTTCTCCTTCTTCCGTTTTTACCCACTTCTTTTCTAAAATTTTCGATCCATTTTCTATACTTATCAGAGCTCTTCCTCCACTCATAGAAGGAAATGAATATTTTACCTCTTCCCCTACCTGATAGGTCTCTTTGTCAGTAGAAAATGCCAACATAGAAGCAAACTCCTTGTCAGTATTGTTGCTTCTTGACCAATATCGCTGATCTGCATAAAAAATCTTTCCGGTTGAATGACCGCTTTTTTTGTCTCTCGCAATCACCAAATATCTTCCCCAGGAAGTTGGCCTAAAACTAAGTGAGCTTTTTCCACCCGAAGTTGAGATAGTTTTAGTGAGCATGGGGCGGACACTTGATCGGGAGATATAACTAGAGAGGTCACTGTCATATCTATCCCACCAGTACCTCCATTCTAACTTGTATATTTTAACCTCTATAGCATTAGAAAATGGTTTTCCACTTTCTGTTACCGTAGCAAACTCCAAAATATGAGATTTATCTACCTCCAACGTACCGGCATACAAGCTTCCTTTTGGCACTTTGACTCCTACATACGAAGTGTAGGGCGAATAGGGAATTGATTTTCTATGCATACTAAAAGCACCACCCTCTTCAAATACTTTGGTAGTAAAATGCGCATTCAACATCCCTGGTGCCGCGTTTGGAATAGTAAACTTCAAAGGGAAGTTAGCTTTTCCTTCTTGCGATAATCGCGATTCGAATACTGTAAAATCATTGGCATAATACCTCTTTAATGGATCATCAAACTGATATCCTTCGAACTTCTTAAAACTCGTACCACTTTGATCTATGGAAACATCCACTTTTGCTTTTAAATTGTTTGCGGGTGAACCATGGAGCCATTTAGCCGAAAGCTCGACAGTAGTTTTATCCTTTTCGGATAGTAGATCCGCCTTTGTATCCAGTTCAATTTTTAGTCGATTAGGTTTCACCGTTTCAATTTTGAGGTACTGAACAAATTTTCTGTTACCTACTTTCACCTCTGCCTTATAATTTCCTGTGAGTGCCTCTGTATTGGTAGCGGTTCTAAAATCATACAGCCCATTGACGGAAGTTGTTTTCACAATTCTGCTCACCAATTGATTTTTTGGATTGTGCAAAGTGAATTCAACGGGATGATTTGTTGGAAGCAACTTATTCTTATCTTCCAGCATAAAGGACAAGTACAAAGAATCTCCTGGTCGCCAAACACCCCTTTCTCCGTAAAAGAATCCTTTTATTCCCTTTTGGATAGTTGCACCACTCACGTCAAACTTAGACAAGGAAAAAGATTCTGCATCCCTTAATTTTATATATCCTTTTTGACCGGATTTGGAGGCGGTCACAACAAATGGCTTTTCATCCAACTGAATAGATGCCATTCCTTCTCCATCTGTAGTAATGGTAGAGATTATTTGCTTTTGAAAGTTGAAAATTTCCAGATTTACTCCTTGCATGGGTACTGTCGTGTTGATGTTGTTCACCATAACGTGAAGAATCCTATCACTTCCCGCCTTGGCAATAATCCCAATATCTGAAAGCAAGATATTCTTAGTAATTCCTTTGTTTCTGTAATACATAGAATGACAAGGGTTATCACGCTGACTGTAATCATAATTATAGTCGTAATATTCGTAATCGTCATAATAATCATAATCGTAACTCCCCCATTCGTCCTCAGTCCATTCATTCTCTTCCAAATGAGAAGCTGAAATCTCCTCCAAATCGTTCTTTTCAGCTTTTTCGCAGTTGTAATTGGAGTATTCTTTTTTGAATCTAATTCTGATCTGATACAAAGAACCTTCATTGGGAGCTATAACTGAGGATAAATCGATAGTGAATCTATTCCATTGAGATAAATCAACTCCGGATTTAGTTAAGTCCAGTTTCTTTGTCAACACTTTTTGTCCTACTCGTTTTAATTGGTTGCTGTTGTCCAGATTATTTACCTGAAAAAACTGTAATACATTATTTTCATATACCTTAGTAAGCACAATATCTACCGCTTTTAGGTTCACAGCCTCAAAAGGAAAATTCATTTTCCCTTCGGATGGTATGATTACTCCGTCTCCGTATTCCTTTACATCTGGCTTAATTGCCTCAAATATCAAAGTAGTTGAGAATTGATTAGTAAGTTTAATACCTTCATAATTCTGGATTCCTTGATATACAATCAATTCTTTTTTGCCAGTCTGTTGAGAAATTGGATATACTTTTAATTCATGACCTTCGATTACGGTTTCCATTCCTCCAGATCCATCAATGGTAACGAAACCTTTTGTATTTTGACTCTCCGATATAGGATCCGTAAAGTGTATGCTTACATACTGCTCTGGCGATTGTATTACTTCCGCTTTTGTTACTTTAAAATGCTGCTGAGAAAACACGATAATCGTTTCCTCGTAATTCTTCTCACAACTCATTGAAGAGCCGTTCACTTTAATTGTTACTTCAGAATTTTGCGACAACCCTCTAGAAATTCTTCCCACAACAAATCTGTATTCATTATTGCCCAGTGGCGATACCTCAACAGGGAGTTGTTCTCCCGACTGAACTGCAGAAAATGATTTTTCGAGTAAGCCCGAATCAAGAACATCAGCAAAAGAGATAATTCCTTCCAAGATTTGAATGGAACGATCTTCTATATTGGGTGTAGATAGGCCAGAATGAGAAACGTGGTAATTCTGAGCAATGGTTTGAAATTGAAAAACAAAAGTTTGTTGTTCCTTGGGAACTTCTCTCAATTCTCCCAATCGAAAATTGGCAACGTAATTAGTGGCTTGCATCAAGGGCCGAGAAGGAGTAAATTCAATAGTACGATTGTCAATCCATTCGGCTTTTCCGTCTATCTCGGGCGAAAAAACGAGCAATTCATCCATAATTGATTTAGAAAAATCTATGGAGTTTTCAACCGGTTCAGCAAGTTTTACTTGAATTGTGGCTCTCGTAGAAACTATCCCCGCGGTGTGTGCAGAAATGAAACTGGAAAAGTCTTGACCGATTGATAGCTCAGTTTCAATTCTTTTTCCGCAAGAAAACAGCAAAAGGAGGGAGAAAATAGAAAAGAATAGTTTTTTCATAAGTTAGATAAGTTTAGTTCGTGAATATCCCATAAGGAAACGCACTAAAGTTAACTAAATTATGTCAAGAAAAGAAAAAGTTAATCGACCGTGATATGCCGTTAGTTTTTCGGAAAAAGTTGCTCAAAATTTAATAAATACACTTGTAAATCTCGCACTCTACTTACCAACTCCTCCTCACCCGTTGCGCTGTGACACAACTCTACTAGTTCTATCAATGGATGACAATATTCCATCAAAATAGAATGAGAATCATGGCTGAGATTCCCTCGTTCGTTTATCATCCTTTCAATTTTCTTGATAAACAAATCACGAAGTTCTTCCGATAAATTGTTTTGGTTCTCTACTTTTACCTCGAGTGTTAATTCCAACAACTCATCTATTTCCTGATACGTATTCTCTGTGTAAGAAAACTGACTTTTGTCTAAATCAAAAAAATGAGGCATTATATTTTCGCTATATTCCTCCGTTCGCTCAATTTCTGAGATCCCCTTCTCCTTGGACGAATTGCTTTGGCCGCAAGAAACAAATAGCAGCAATGTAACTAAGGATAAAATTGAAAAATGTTTCATGATCGTATCTTTTTTTTTGAAAGGTCAAAAGTAAAAATAATTACTACGACAAAGTATTGAATTGCTATTAAAACATAATAGAGCCAATAGTTGTTGAAGTCTCCATGAGGGGCAAAACTTACGGTAAAACTACTGTAAGCTATGTAACTAACAAAGACAAACAAACTCCAATAAATACTTGCTCGAATAGGAACAAACACTGACCACACCAGAAGATTAATGACATACCAAGGATGCACTGTTGTGGAAAACAAATAATATACTCCTGCGCAGTAACTCGCGTACTTCGAAAATAGCAGAAAATTGAACTTGGAATTTCTTAAGTAGGGTTTTGTTCGCCACAAATAAACTACCATCGAAAGAATAACCAAGATAACAAAGCTAGGAAGAACCCAGGCAACCCAAGGAGATTTATATCCATGAATGAGATAACTCAGTTCTTTCAGCATGTAATACACACTCCCATTAAATTCGAACGATTGAAAATACAAATCAATACTTTGGTAAAAATTCATTCCCACCTCTAAGGAGGCAAATGGATATGAAAACAGCAACAAAAACATCCCTGTCGTAAGAAATAAAGTAAGACTTTTTGCCTTTCCCAAAAAAGGGAGAAAAAGAGGAAGAAAAAGCAAGGGAATGAGTTTGGTCCCGATAGAGAGTGCCAGAAAAAATGAGGCTGCAAGCATTTTTTGTTTTTCCAGAAAATAGCATCCAGCAAAAAGAAAAAACAACATGACTCCTTCAAAGTGAATATTTCCGGTAAGTTCAATTATCACCAAAGGATTTAGCGCATATATTTGAGCAAATGAAACGGGGAGCAATAATTTCTTAAGAAACTGAATAAGCAGAACTACCAGAGCGATATCAAACAGAAAAATAAGTAGTTTTAAAAAGAAAACGGAATAAGCTAAATTACCGCCTGCGAGGAACGAAGCGAGCGCAAAAAAACCTTCATTGACAGGAGGATAAACTGAATAATACTCTTGAGAATTGAGGAATGGATATACTTGTTGCCACTCTACTGAATTCTCTTTATCTGTAAGCGAAAGGTATTCTGAGGGAGTGAACTCATACGGATTGACTCCAGAATTAATAAAGTTTCCATCCCAGTAAAACCGGTAAAAATCATCAGATAAATTGGGAGTCCCTACTAATAAGAGCGCTCTAAACAGGACGGCTAATAGTATAATTTGACGTCCAGAAAAACTCTTGTTTACCACCCAATACAAATACGATACTCCCAATACTATCACACCTGAAGTAAGGAATATAAACTCGGATCGATCTACATAGAAGTATACCAAAACATACCAAACTATAGAGAGAAACACGAACAAATAGCGGAGCAAATTACGAGCAATCATAGTCCGAAATATACGATAAAATAAACACTTGGATGTGTATAAAATACCCATAAAATCAGATTTGTAAGAGCGAACCTTTCTACTTTTATATCGTTCAAAAGAAAAAGCACACGTGAAAAATGACCAAGAAATAAGAGCTTTGGTTAGCCTATTGGATGATCCAGATGAATTTATTTTCACTGAGGTTAGGAATAAGCTAATGGAATTGGGCGGAGAAACTATCCCATTCTTGGAGGATTATTGGGAAAACAATCCGATAAATCACGAATCTCAAGAACGAATCGAAGACTTGATTCAACAAATTCAGTTTGACTCTACCTTCTCTAAATTGAAAAGATGGGTTTCTCAGGAATCTCCGGATTTATTGAGAGGAGCACTTCTTATCAATCAGTTTCAGTATCCAGATATGGATCTCAAAGCGGTTTCGGAGGCTTTGGAGAAAATAAAACGTGATATTTGGCTAGAAATTAATCCAAACCTCACCAGTTTTGAAAAAATAAAAGTCGTAAACAAAATTTTGTTTGAAACGCATGGGTTTACTGGAAACAAAAAAAATTATCATTCGCCACATAGCTCATTCTTGAGTAATGTAATTGAAAATAAAAAAGGAAATCCACTTTCGCTCTCCATTATTTATTTACTCGTAACCCAAGATTTAGGATTGCCGATCTACGGAGTTAATCTGCCAAGTCATTTTGTCCTTTGTTACATAGATGAATTCATGACAAACGTGCACCTCACAGAAATGGAGTCCGAGGATGTGTTGGTCTACATCAATGCCTTTAATAAGGGAACTATGTTCGATAAAAAAGAAATTGACTCATTTTTGTTTCAGTTAAATTTACCTCAAAAAGAAGAGTTTTATTCTCCATGCTCCAACAAAGATATCATCCAAAGAATGGTCAACAACCTTATTTTTTCATACGAGAAATTAGGGTACACCGAAAAGTCGGACACGATGAAGAAAATACTTTCTTTGTTCCTTTAATCAAAAAAGGACTCTGAAATATCTGAAGGGTTCATTTCCTTGATTGATTGATTTTGAATTACCCAAGATTTTTGACAATACTCTCTCGTAAATAAAATGTCATGAGTGGATACCAAGACAGTTTTTCGTTTCTCTTTCGCTAAGTACGAAAGTAATTTGTAAATCATTCTTCTGTTCTTCACATCCAAAAAAGCTGCCGGTTCGTCCAGCAAAATAATGGGCGTTTCCTGAGCTAAAGCTCTGGCTATCATTGCTTTTTGAAACTGACCATCACTAAGGCTATCAATCTGTTCCTGAGCAATTTGCTCTAAATTCAAGACATGTATTTGTTCTTGAATCACTTGTTTGTCGTGAGCAGATAATTTCCCAAAAATATTGGTGTGTGGGGCTCTTCCCTGAGCGATTAATTCTGATACCGTGAAACCAAAAATTGATACTCTTTCAGTAAAAACAGCACTTATCATTTCATGTCTTTTTTGTTCCGAAACGTGGGTAGAAATTGTTCCTTCCAAACATGGTATTTCATTCAAAATGGTTTTGAACAAGGTGGTTTTCCCTGTACCATTCAATCCCATAAGACTAATAAGTTCTCCCTCGTGAGCTTCAAGGTTTATCTCTTTCGCTAAGATTTTTTTGGGATCGTAGCCAATTGTCAAATTAGTTAAACTCAATGTAGATTGATTCTCCATGTTACACCATTTTATTTTTGAATACAATCCATACTACAATAGGCGCGCCTATGAAACTTGTCACTGCATTTAAGGGAAGGTTGCCATCCAATCCTGGCAAACGAGCAATTATATCGCAAATAAGTCCGAGACAGGCTCCCAACAGTAAAGTAAAAGGTATCACCCATTTGTGGGTAGATTTTCGAATGAAGTTTCTTGCCAAATGAGGAACAGCAATTCCAAGGAATGCAATGGGTCCACAAAGCGCGGTAATCAAACCAACCAATATCCCTACTAGCAAAATGGTTATCCACCTAATTCTCTTTACATCTAATCCCATAGTCCGAGCGTATTTCTCACCCATAAGTAACATATCTAAGGGTTTTTGAAGGAAAAACACGATGATCAGCATACTAAGTATGGCAAGGTAATAAATACTCAAAACGTCCAAGTCAATTTCTTTGTTGAAACTACCAAGTCCCCAGTAAACAAAGGATTGTAAATTTGTTTTATCGCCATAAAAACTAAAAATATTAACCAGCGAAGAAACGAAATAACCCACCATCAATCCCACAATAAGAAGTGTATTACTTTTCTTTACAAAACGAGAAACTCCTAGGATAAAAAAAGTGACAACCAAAGCTCCCAAGGTGGCCATGAGCGAAATAGTTAATTTTTCATTAAGAAAAGAAATACTCACCCATTGGTAAGCAAAAATTCCTAGCGCAACTCCCAGCGTTGAACCTGAAGAAATGCCCAACACCGATGGGCCGGCAAGAGGGTTTCTAAAAATGGTTTGCATCAACAAGCCCGAAACGGCAATTCCGGCTCCACAAACAATGGCTGTAAGAGTTCTTGGTATTCTTAGTCGAAAAATCAATTCATTGGCGCTATCGAATGGTACCATCACCGTTCCCAATATCAAACCAAGCCCAAAAAGGGCAAAAAGAAGTACACAAATACCAATAAGTTTCTTAGCCATGGTCATGCGTAAAAGTAAAAATATTATTCATGTTTTCCTTTTTTTCTTCTTTTTAGGTTCGCACAATTGGCATATTTTGGGACATTTTTTACAATAGTCTTTTTTCTTTTCTTTGAATTTTTTGCAGCATTTTTTCTTGCAACATTTGGATTTCCCCATTCTCTACTTACTTTACTTAGCTGCTCTGGGGCCCAATTCAATTACTTCTAAATTGGTTGGCTTCTTATTAATTATGTCAAATCTAAGAAGGGTTCTCACTTTATGAAATCCATGTATGCCGGCTGCTCCCGGATTCATATACAAAAAACCAAAACGCTTATCATACCCTACTTTTAAAATATGAGAATGACCACAGACAAAAATATCTGGTGGATTTCGCTTTAGTTCCTCCCTCAGGTGCGGAGTATAGACATATTGCTTTCCTCCAATGTGTGTTATCATCACGACAAGGCCCTTGCAGGTAAATCGAATTGTTTCTCTAAATTCTGCTCTGGCTTCTGCTCCATCTATGTTTCCGAAGACGCATTTTAGTCTTTTAAACTCTTTTAATCTATCGGTAACCGATAAATCTCCAATATCTCCAGCGTGCCATATCTCATCGCACTCGCTAAAATATTCGAATACTTGATCGTCTAAATAGCCGTGAGTATCAGAAATGACGCCTATTTTCATCTTAATTTCTGTCTGGTTTTACAAAAGAAAAACCAATTCCAAACCCTACGTGAATACTTCCGTAATTGCCTAGATAATCTTTTGAATCGTGTCCAGAAAATTCGATTTCGCACACATCATTAGGTTCAAATCCTTGAGAAGAAATTCTGTATCCAAGGGAAAAAAAGAAGGAAAAAGCTTCTTCGGTCAAGAGATAGGCGTTTATGTTTGGACTCCAGAACACTCCTTTTTTTGTATGCGATATACCCTTGTCCGAACATTTGGCCGAGGAAGAATGAATGGATTCTTGTCCAATTTGAAGATTTGCTTCAAACAAAACATTGTCATACAACGAATAAAAATAACTTACCTCTCCAAAAAAACCTTGAAGTTGTATTTTTCCATCTAATTGCTGATTCGGACTAGAATTAAGTTTTAACTCGGATAATTTGAAATAAGTATAATCGTATCCGGCTCCTACATAAAAATTCTTCGCAAAAGAATAATTCAAACTTCCAGACATCTGAACAATTCCTTGAGAGTTCTCGCTAAAGAATGGATTGGAGGTAGAAAAAGGAACACGAAAGTTGGTTTTCGCTATTACTTTCGTTAAAGGTTGAATTCTACTTAAACTTTCTTCTTGCGAAAAAGCAGAAAAAGGGAGAACAGAACAACAAAGTAGTATCCCCAGAGCGATATATAATTCCTTAGTTTTCAATGACCAATTTCTTAGTTATTTTTTGATTTATCGTAGTCATCTCAAGAAAGTATGACCCATTTTCTATCCGGTTGGACTCAAACTCAAAGGAGTGCTTTCCTATCGATTTATCTTCATGGAACAATTCGTTTTTCTCGTTAAAATTATTGTCGACCAACACCAGCTTGGTTCTTCCTGCCGAACCAAGCATATAAGTTAGCTTCACGGTTCCTCTTACAGGATTTGAAATATCTTTTATTTCTGAGTAACTGGCATTTAATTTTTGTTTGTCGTTGAACAACCATTTTACCCAGGCATACAAAACGGAACCTATCCAAAAAACCAAAGGAGCTGCAATGAGCACCAACAATAGGATGAAAAAATAACCGATACCATCATTTCCTATACTCATAACTTATATTCTGAATCTCAAGAATCCGAAAGCCGCAGAAATCATTGGGTTTTCTTGATCTTGTAAATTGATTAAACTTTGAATGTCTCTCGTTGAAAATCCAATTTCGTACAACCCTCCAAAAGTACTAAACACAATTCCTACTGGAACTCTCAATACCTCTTTGTTTTGCAACACTATCCCTGAAGATAAAATTACAGGCCCCAGTTTTAGATCTCCCCCAAACGAATACACCGAAGATACTAAATTTCCTGGTCTGTCGTTAAGCGGAGTAACCACCTCTCCTCCTATTTCCAAAAACTTACCAAACTGAATACTTGCTCCTAATCGGAATGTGGAAGGTAGATTTACTTTTTTGGTGAAATTGCCAGCACGAATATCTACAAGATTATTGAGTATGCTGTCAAAGGTAGCTCCACCAGAATTGGACTGAAAAGATCCCGAGTCGGCATAAAATCCTTTTACTCTAAAAGTACTTAACAAAGAATCTGCTTGAGCAGAATACGTATTTTCTGTCCAAGTAATACTTCCTATATCATTTACGGCTACTCCTATTTTTATTCTTTTGAAAGCTTTTACATTCACTCCCAAATCCACACCAAACCCGCTTCCAGCAGCTTTAGGTAATTTATATTGAATGTTTCCGCTAGAGAACAAGCCTGGATTACCTGATCCTCCTGCCAAAGAAGGTGAATAGGAAATAAATCCATTCAGATTATTGTTGGATGCTTCCATATCTAACAAAGCCATTCCTTGAAGATATTTGATACCCACTCCGGCATACAAACCGAATTTTTGCGTTTTTAAAATGTTGGTTCCAAATCCAAAGTTAAACTCACGAATCCACGAGACTTTTATTTGTGTTCCTTCCATGAGTTCAGGAATTGTCTTGGGATTCCCTGCTATTCCGGCCAGTAATTGGACAGAGGTATCGCTTCTTAACGAATCATAAGTTTGCGGGGTATTTACAACTTTATTGGTACTTCCTCCTTGACTGTACACCAAGGTATCAAAATAGGGAGAGCCAAAGCCAAATGAGGCAATATCTGCAAAGTCTTTAGAGGTTTGAACGTTCATGGCATAGCACTCATTCACGGAAAATCCAAATCCTGCAATCTTGGTAGTTACCGCAATTCCAAATAATCGTACATCTGCATTCAGCCTCATGCCTTCCTGCAGATCCGAAGAAAATTCTTGAAAATCAGTAAAACTTGCATCACTATCAAATCCAAAACTAAAAGGAATAGAAGCAGACTCATTGACGATAGGATTATTAAGTATAGGAGAACTCAACGAGAACCCAGTCTCAAGAAAACCCAAAGCCACTCTTTTTCCTTTAAACTCCTTTGTCCAAGCTAAGTTAGCTGGATTTATTCCTAGAGATTGGTAATCAGTAGCAAAAGTAGTGGAAACCCCTCGACCAGTAGAAGTAAAAACACTTCCTTCTGTTTGAGTATATCCGAAACTAACACCCAAACAAACCAAAACAGAAAGAATCAAATGTTTCATACCGTATAAATTTTAGTTACCAAATTTTTCAATAACTTGTTGTGTAACACCCGTTGCAGAGAACCCTCCATCGTGGAATAAATTCTGCATTGTTACATATTTGGTATAGTCCGAGAACATAGAAATGCAATAAGCAGCACAAGCTTCCGCTGAGGCATTCCCTAGTGGGCTCATTTGTTCGGAGTAATTGATAAATTCATCAAATCCTTTTACTCCACTTCCTGCGGTTGTTACTGTTGGTGATTGCGAGATTGTATTCACTCTCACTTTTTTTGCTACTCCGTAGTGGTACCCGAATCCTCTTGCAATAGATTCGAGCAACGATTTAGCGTCAGCCATATCTCCATAATCAGGGAAAATTCGTTGAGCTGCAATGTACGTTAATGCCAATACAGATCCCCATTCATTGAGAGCGTCATGTTTTTTGCACAATTGCAATGTTTTATGAAAAGAGATGGCAGAAACATCTAATGTTTTGTTGTAGAAGTCGTGACTAAGTTCCGTATAATGCTTTCCTTTTCTTACGTTAGGCGACATTCCAATAGAATGTAAAACAAAATCAATCTTTCCTCCCAAAATCTCTTGAGATTTTACGATTAGGTTTTCTAAATCTTCGTTTGACGTTGCGTCCGCTGGGATAATTTGAGAATTAGTTTTATCTGCCAATTCATTTATTTCACCCATTCTCATCGCGATAGGCGCATTGGTCAACACAAATTCAGCACCTTCTGCATGAGCTTGTTCTGCTACCTTCCATGCAATTGATTGGGAGTTCAAAGCTCCAAAAATTATTCCTTTTTTACCTTTTAAAATATTGTTAGCCATTTCTATTTTTTAATGATTACTCAACAAAGATAACACATTGTGGTTAGTTTGAAACCGCGGAATAAGGATAAATGTAACAAAGGGTTGTTAATGAATTAGTTTTCTGAAATCAACCCTCGTCAGGTTTTACGGATGGATAAATTAAAATTCGGTTGCTTTCCCTATATTTGCATCAAAGAATAAGAAAGAATGATTGACGGAAAAAAAATTGTAGTGGTGATGCCTGCCTACAATGCAGAGAACACCCTCGAAAAAACATACGGAGAAATTCCATTTGAAATAGTAGACGATGTAGTACTGGTGGATGACAAATCGAGTGACAACACAAGCAAATTGGCCGCCAAAATTGGGATTAAACATGTAATCATTCACGAGCAAAACAAAGGTTACGGAGGAAATCAAAAGTCTTGTTACAACAAAGCACTCGAACTGGAAGCTGACATTGTGATTATGCTTCACCCTGATTATCAGTACACGCCAAAATTAATTCATTCTATTTCTTACCTAATAGCCAACGAAGTATACCCAGTGGTGTTGGGCTCAAGAATTCTTGGAAATGGCGCACTAAAAGGTGGAATGCCACTTTACAAATACATTGCCAATAGGTTTTTAACTCTTACACAAAATATATTGGTGGGTCAGAAACTCTCTGAGTATCACACAGGCTACCGAGCATTTTCGAAAGAAGTTTTGCAATCGATTAACTACAATGCCAATTCCGATGATTTTGTTTTTGACAACCAAATGCTTTCACAAATCATTTATAAAGATTTTGAAATTGCCGAAATCACTTGCCCAACCAAATATTTCGATGAAGCTTCTTCCATCAATTTCAAAAGAAGTATGACCTACGGATTTGGAGTGCTAGGAACCTCATTCAAGCATTTCTTTACGAGAATTGGTGTGTACAAATGGAAACTTTTAAAATAACCTTTGATAGACCTTATTAAAAAACATCGCGCCTTTCTGAGCATATACCTTGTATTTGCTGGAATCGTTATTTTTTTAATAGTGGCTCTTGGCAAAATTGACGCCCAGTTATTTGTCAATCAATTTCATTCCCCTTTCTTTGACTCCTTCTTTTTTTGGTCAACCAAAATAGTGGAATGGTTTTCTGTAATAGTGATTCTCGGAATATTAGTATTCAAGGGGGCTAAATATGCTTTAAATGGCTTATTTATTTATGCATCTACAGCAATTATAACTTTTTCTCTCAAGCGACTGTTTTTTTTTCATGAACAAAGACCAACTTCACTCATTTCTGATTTGCGGTTGCTTCCTAGTGAGTTTGAGCTCACCCAGTTATCTAGTCAATCATTTCCCTCTGGACATACAACGGCCGCATTCACTTTATTTTGTTTCTTAACTCTTATTTCGAGCAACAAAAAACTCGGAATTCTGTATGGATTGATTGCCGTATTAATTGCTTACTCCAGGATTTATTTATCTCAACATTTCTTTCAAGATATTCTAGCAGGTGCCACAATTGGTGTCTTTGCCACTTTTGTGCTCTACTTTCTTTTCGAAAAAATCAATTATGGAAACTGGGCTACACGTCCCTTAATTAGAAAAAGAAAATGAGTCAAACTCACAAATATATTTTGTTTTTACTCGCATTGGGTGCAATATTTTTCTTTCCCTTTTTAGGAAATGTTCATTTATTCGATTGGGATGAAATTAATTTTGCGGAGTCTGCCCGAGAAATGATCGAAACCAACGATTATTTTAGGGTTCAAATAAACTATGAACCTTTTTGGGAAAAACCTCCCTTCTTTTTTTGGCTCCAAGTGTTATCCATGAAATTATTTGGCGTGAATGAATTTGCCGCCAGATTTCCAAATGCCTTGTTGGGTGTAATTTCGCTCATCACTTTGTACGGAATAGGAACCAAACTTATCTCACGTAAATTTGGTTTTATATGGAGTTTACTCTATTTCACTTCATTTCTTCCTCACATTTATTTTAAGTCAGGAATAATAGATCCGTTCTTTAATTTTTTCATATTCCTTTCTCTCTTTTTTCTTATTCTCACCATTGAGAAACCTACAAACAAAAAAACCAACTCACTCGTTGCTGGAAGTTTTATTGGGCTAGCCATTATCACCAAAGGTCCCGTTGGCTTATTACTTCTTCTTCTTACATTGATTTTTTATTTAGTGTACAAAAAAGGAAAGGCCAACATACAACCTATTACGGTTTTTCTTTTTTTCATTAGCTCCTTGGGAGTCACTTTTTTGTGGTTTGGTTACGAAACAATTACCAACAGTCCATGGTTTATTCTAGAGTTTATTCAATACCAAATTGAATTACTCACCGAACCAGTTGCGGGTCACAAACAACCCTTTTATTACCATTTTGTAGTAGTCCTTTTGGGATGTTTTCCCATGTCTATCTTGGCTATTCCGATGTTTTACAAAAAAAAATCGAATGTCCCTTACCAGTTTTTGTTATGGATGAAGATCCTCTTTTGGGTTGTCATGATTTTATTTACGATAGTCGAAACCAAAATCGTACATTACTCCTCGATGAGTTATTTACCCCTATCATTTTTGGCTGCGAGTTATGTATATTTTTATTCTGAATCACTAAAAAATTCTCTAGAATTTAAAATTACGCGGTTCGCGTTTCTCATTATCGGGCTCGTATTCGGAATCCTACTAACACTAGTACCCATTTTGTTTAAAAATCATCACTGGATCACTCCTTACCTCAAAGATGAGTTTGCTGTTGCTTCCTTCCAACATCCAATTAATTGGCAAGGCTGGGAGTCTGTTTTTGGTCTAGTATTAATTGCAGGTCTTTTCGTGGCACTCACTTATTTCAATCGAAAAAAGAGCACCAAGTTTCTAATTTCTCTTGCCTTTTCTTCTGGGATTACGTTACTCGGATATTCTCTCTTCATAGTTCCAAAAATTGAAGAGTTCTCGCAAGGACCAGCCATAGAGTTTTACGAATCTCTTGAAAATAAAGAAGTGTACGTCACAACTATTGGGTTCAAAAGTTATGGTCATTACTTTTATACAAAAATGTCTCCTAGAGACCCAAAAGACGGCATCCAACTAGTAAAACAAGCCTACAAAGAGAGTCTTAAAACCCCAAAAGAATACAACCCAATGGTGGTAAACTCGTTAACAAATGAATGGCTACTGAAAGGAAATATCGACAAAGACGTTTACTTAGTAACCAAGATAACAAAACGAGTAGAAATGAAGCAATATACCGATATACGCTTCCTACACAACAAGGGCGGATTTGATTTTTACCTTCGTCCAAAAAAATAAACTATCATGAAAAAATTACTTATTATTTTCTTCCTCTCCGGAAGTATGTTCGCCCAGGGTCCAGTTGATGGATTTATGAAAAAGAAAAAAGAATTTTCTTTGGGAATGTCTTTTACTAGGGAAAAAGCCTCCAAATTGTATTCTGGTCCAAATCTTGGGTCAGGAGGACGAACAACCAGAGCCCTCAGCTTTTTTGGTATTTATGGAATTACCGATAAAATTAACGTTCAAGTAGGGATTCCTTATCTTGACGTGAACAAAGGAGCACAAAAAGGATTTCAAGACGGAAGTATTTACTTGAAATACAATGTGATGACAAAGAAAAACAAATTTGGAGAACTAAGAGCAATGCTTGCTGCGGGGTATTCAGATCCTTTGTCTCAATACGAAACAAACAATTCGAGCTCCATTGGTCAAATGGCTTTGGCAGGAGACGGAAGACTGGTTCTCCACCAAAGTTTTAAATCCAACATTTTCGCTACTTTACAAGGAGGGTATCTTTTTAAGTCCGATCCTACACCGAATGCAGTTGCCTCGTCTTTAAAAATTGGGTATGCAGGCAATATTTATGTGGATGTGTATTACGAAATTATTCATGCAATTGGCGGCACAGACTACAGAGGTGACGGAGAACTTCGGCCCACTGCAGATCGTGGAGGTTTTAAAGGTTTGGGATTTGGGTATCAAAAAATTGGCGGTACAGTCTATTACGGACTCATTGATCATCTTGGAGTTTTTTGGGGTGTCTCATATATTTTGGATGGACGAAATGCATTCAAAAATACAGGGTTAAATATTGGATTTGTCTTCCAATAACATCTGATTTAAATAAATTCATTAAATTTAACTTGAAACATCCCGAGGTTTGTTTCGAGCAAAAAATAAACTATCTATGAAATTGCACTTATCCCCTCTTTTTATCCTTCCTATTTTCTTCCTCTCTTGTGGCTCACAAAATGGAACAGAACAACCAGCAACAACGGAAATTGAACCACAAAAAGAGATATTAACTGAAGAAACCACTCAACCTATTCAAAAGACTCAAGAATCTTTAGATAGCTCCGAAACAAAGAGTCAGATGGATGTGGTTGAAGAAAATCCGCAAGAAGAGTTAGCCGAAACCCAAGCTGAAAACACAGAGATTAAGCACACTGATGAAATCGAAGAAACTCCAAAAGTGGATTCTGTTGAAACTCCAAAAGAAAAAATAATTGCTGAACCACATCAACTCTGGGATGTGCTTACTCGAAAGCATATTAGTGCAGATGGAAAGGTGAATTACGCTGGATTCTTATCAGACAAAAAACAGGTAGAACAATACTTAAATGAATTGAAAGAAATGCATTCTGAGCTCACATCATGGAACAAAAGAAAGCAACTCGCCTATTGGATAAATATGTACAATGCCGTAACAGTGAAACTAATTATTGACAACTATCCAGTTTCTTCTATCACCGAGCTCAAAGGAGGCAAACCTTGGGATACTCCCCTCATAGAATTGAGCGGCACCTCGTATACATTGAATGTGATTGAGAATAAAATCATTCGACCTAAATACAAAGAACCGCGCATTCATTTTGCCGTAAACTGTGCTGCAAAGTCTTGTCCCAAAATAATGAATAAGGCATGGACCGAACACAATCTTGAAAGAGCACTCACAGTTCAAACTAAGGCATTTTTGGCAAATAAAGAACAAAACACTTTGCAAGAAAATAACCTTGTAATTTCCAAAATTTTTGATTGGTACAAAGCTGATTTTGGAGCTTCTAACCAGGGAATTATCGAATTCATAAATACCTATTCCGATAAAGAGATAGACCTCAATGCTACGGTGAATTTCAACGAGTATGACTGGTCATTAAATTCAAAATAACCATGGAAAATCATGTTGTAATTATTGGAAATGGAATAGCTGGAATAACCACTGCCCGTCATTTACGAAAAAATAATTCGGAAACAAAG
>JALRIS010000212.1 GCA_023255335.1 Flavobacteriales bacterium
AACATCATTTTACTCATGATGCTTCTCCTTTATAATGCCATATCCCTTTACGTTCTCCTTCTTTCACCATTTCTAGAACGCATTGCTCAATGGCGGTTCGTACTGCATAGTTTACTGGTTCGTTTGCCGTTGTTCCTGATTCTATTTCTAATGCTTTTGTTCCCATATCTATGAAACGAAACATTGAAATATGGTCTCCTGTGCTTACAATAGTTTTTGTAACACTTACATTAATAAGCACTTCGCCATTTTGAACACTCGTCAAACGCATACTCACTGTTACAACATCTTGCGTGTATTTTGTTGAAGGACCGATTCCCAAATATCTCGCACCCATACCACCTGTGAGTGTATTAGAATCGTATCCAGTTATACCGCCTTCTATAAGTACACCAGCAAATAACATTGGTTTTAATTGTCTTTTGTCGTCAACACTTTCACTTACATATGAAATACATTTCTCTTTTATTTGTCTTTTTTCTTTTTTCGAGTAACACAGGAATAAACAAAGGAGGTATGCGAAAGTTTGAGAATATAGCTCACCGCAACTCCGATCCCATTCCGGTAGAAAAAAAAGTAATGGCATTTGATTCCTATGTTGAATCAATGTATGATTGCCTTCAAGAGCCAGCTTTAAACTTTACCATGTTTAAACAAGGAGTAAAAGGATTTTATTCCATGAAAAACAAGCAAGAATTGAGTGATGAAAACCACCTAACCTTGATTGACTTTTCTTTACCAAGCAACGAAGAACGATTTTTTGTGATTGACCTGAAAGCAAAAAAAATTCTGTACAAAAGCATCATTGCTCACGGGAAAAATTCGGGAGCCTTGTATGCCACCAAATTCTCCAATAAATCCGAATCTAGAATGAGTAGTGTTGGATTTTTTGTCACAGGAAAAATTTACGATGGAAAATATGATTATTCGATGAAGTTGCACGGAAAAGAATCTACGAATGACAATGTTTTTGAGAGAGGCGTAGTGGTTCACTCAGCCGATTACGCCACAGAAGAATTCTTGAAAAGCAATGGAAATATCCTCGGAAGAAGTTATGGCTGCCCTGCCCTGCCACACAAAAGCTACAAAGAAATCGTGACTACCATTTCCGAAGGTTCTTGTTTTTATATTTATCATCCAAACCAAAAGTATAGCCGAAGTTCTCGTTATTTGAAAGCGAGAAATTTTGCCGATTCTTTTTACTCTTGTTTTGAGTAAAAAAGCCTACTGAGGTAAGACCTCAACTGAGTTTCCTTTTTATAAATATCTCTGTAGAATCGCATGTCTCCTTCTGGTGTTCCCTCACAACAAAAATACCTCAAAGACACGGTGAGCGGATAATTCAAATCGATTCTTTTTTGTTGTCCTGTTTGTACAAAATTCTCAACAGAATCTTGAGTATAATTGGAGTCTTTTCTTGAGATAAGGTAAGTGGCAAGTTCAAGTGGGTTTTCTATCCTCACACAACCGTGGCTGTATGCCCTAACATCATTGTTAAACAAAATCTTTGCGGGCGTATCGTGCATATAAATGCTATGCTCGTTGGTAAAGATAAACTTTACTCTTCCTAGCGCAGTGCCACCACTTCTGGTCTGAGAAATTCTGTAATTGAAAGAACTTTCGCTTACTTTGCTCCAATCAATACTGCTAGCGTCAATTTTATTTCGGTTATTGTCGTAAATCGTGTAGCCCTTTTTGCTCGCTAAATTCGAATCTCTTTTTAGTTTGGGCAGAATCTCTTTGCTTGAGATACTTCGCGGAATATGCCAAAATGGATTTAAAATAAGGTAGTCCATTTTTGCTGAAAAAGTGGGAGTTTGATTGATTGTTTTTCCCACCACAGCTCTCAGAGTCTTGGCTACTTTGTTGTGTTCAATAAACTTTAGTTCATAGGAAGGAATATTCACGTACAACAGTGAATCTTCCGTTAACTCCTCCCATTTGTATTTTTCCAACGAGGCCAATACAGCTAATTTTCTCTCTCTATTACTTTGAGAAAGAGCGTAGGCTGTGGCACTTCCAATTCTTCCGTCTGTCGCTAGGTTATTATCGGCCTGAAAACAGGTTAATGCCTGGTGAAACAGAGAATCGTTCTTTAATTGAGTGGAATCTAAGTAATTATACAACACCAATGCTTTCTCTGCATTTTGGTACGCCAAGGAAGAATCTTCTTTCATAGAAGAAACTTTGATTTTGTCTGCCCCAAACTTTTTACCTTCCAGGTAGTTTGTCCAAGAATGTCTGAGTTGTTTGTATTGAACAAATTGAGGCTCGAGGTTTTCGATGGATTGAGACAACTCATTGTGGTACAATCCATTCTTCATTTCAGTTAAATCTGCTGGAGTGAGCATCTTTATTTTCCATTCATAATAAACAGAATCCTTACTTGTATGGTTTAGTAAGCCGTATTTGAGTTGAGAGACAAAGACCAAGTAGTTTTTTGTAAATAAATAATTTCCTTCGGCCAAGAGGTCTAGATTAGCCGTATCCAAAATAAGCTGGTTCTCAATTTCTTGCATTCGGGCAACCTCATACAAAGAGGAATCCAATCCATAACACAATGCATTGGTCAATTGGGCAAGTAAAAAGTGGGCTTGCTCATTGAGTACTTTTTCTTGGCTCATCCAAGGAAAAGGAAATTGACTATGAATTTCTCCAATTCTTGGAATGATCCCTAGAGAATCTTCGTGAGAATTCTTGGTTAGTAGTTTTGTAAATCGGGTGGTAAGCTCCGACAAAAACTCCTGTTCTTTCTGTTTAAGACTTTCATTATCAGTTCCTTGCTCGGTTTTGCAAGCAACTAATACACAGCTCAACACAAAAAACAGTACGAGGTTTTTAGCATTCATAGAGTAAGATAGTTAACTTGCCCCGAAAGTACCAAAAAAACAAGTCTAAACTTCTTGGCCCTGTTCTTGTTAAAGATAATTTAACTTTTACCCCAGTGCTGTTCTATGAGAACTAGAAGATTGATGTCTTTCTCTGTCACTGCCCCCTCGTCATGCGTAAAAAGTCTTACTCTCACTTTGTTGTAACTATTTTCCCAATCGGGGTGATGATTGACTCTATTTATTTCGGGAACCAATTCCTGCATCCGTTGAATAGCTTTGCCAAACGACTCAAACACAAATATTTTCTCTATTCCTTCCTCACTTAGTTTCCATCCAGGATGGGCAAGAAGAACTTCCTCTATAGCTTGTTTACTTTTCATCCTTTCACGGTATAAGTCCAAAATTGATTCTGATTTGGCGCTGATAGTTTCACTTTTCTCAGGTGGTTTCCTTTGGCTACCTCTAGTTCAATGTCGGAATGTTCGAAATACCCCAACCATTGATTTAGGTTATTGTCCAATAACAAACTATTTACGGATAGGATGGTATCTTCCCTCGCCAACCCTGCCTCCCACGCAGCGGAATTCGGAGCAATGTGCATCACCACCGCTTTGTTCGTCTCCTCTGGTTTTAGTAGTATTCCAAATCTCTCGGTTGCGAGCTCAGAGGGACTTTTGGTAAATTGAAATCCTCGTAGAGCAAAACATTTGGATAATTCTTCTGTAAAATCTTTGGTTCCCCAGATATAATCTTCAAAAAAACTCTTGAATGATACACCACTCAATCGCTCAATGATGAAGCGATAATCACTTTCTGTGTATCCCGTGGATGTTTTTCCATATTGTTCGTACAATTCGGCCATGACATCATGCAAAGTATATTGGTTGTCGGTTGCCTTTCTTATGTTGGTATCAATCATAAAAGAAATAAGAGCTCCCTCAATGTAAATAGAACTTTTTCTATCCGGAGCACCCAGAGTGTAGCCATCGAGCCAAGTATCGAACGAGGAGTCTGCCACAGACTTATTTAATCTTCCTCCATTGGTATAATGTCTTCGTAGGTATTGATTCAATTCATTTTCGTAGTCCTTTTTATTGAAAACTCCCGATTCGTAGAGCATGAGATCTCCCATGTAAGTCGTTACTCCTTCTGCCACATACCCCAATTTTGAGTAATTCTCTTTGGTGTAATCATACGGATTCATCTCGGCAGGCCGAATTGATTTTATGTTCCATGCGTGATACAATTCGTGAGAACTTACCCCCAATAAATCGACATACCGTTCGTTCATGATTTCGTAACTAGGGCCCAATACAATTACTGTGGACGTAGCGTGTTCCACTCCGTGATAGGCCTTGTGAGGATGAATGATAGTGATGAAATGATAGTGATTGGTAGGAAACCCTCCGAATTGTTGGATTTGATAATCGGTGAATTGTTTAAAATCCTCTATTACTTTCGTCCATTCTGGCTTACATTCGCCATAAAACCAAATAGTTACTGCTACGCCATGACTTTCGTAATGTTGAGATTGTAACTGACTGCTTACCAAAAACGGAGTGTCTGCAAGTTCATGAAAATTGCGTGTGGTTATTTTTCCTGACTCAAACGGCACTCCACAAGCAATTTTTTCGTGTTTGCCAACCGGAATCTCCACAGTACAAGGCTTATCGATTTCATCTGGAACATAGAGGAAACAATTTACAGGATTTACATACAATACATGTTCTCCCAAATAGGTAGAACCGGCATTAAAATCAATGGAATAGTAGGAGTATGTTACTCGAATGAGGTCTGTTTGCTGAGTATCTACCTTCCAACGATCCTTTGAGGTCTTTTGGTAAGTTACCTTCTCTCCTTTCTCATTCACCACCTCAAAATGTTGAATGTTTTTGGCAAAATTACCTAACTCATACCTCCCAGGACGCCATGCGGGAAGTTGAAGAAATGTTTCTGCTTTTGGAGTAGTTACTTCCAATGTGATGGAGAGGTAATGTTGATCTTTGCGAGAAGTATCGAGAGTATAATTCATGATTAGTTAGATTGGGTAGTGAATTCGTTCATCCATTTGGATTTTATTTTCAACAGCTGTTCGAGAACATCTCTTACCGCTCCGTTTCCTCCCTTTTTGTGAGATACATAATCGGCAATACCCAAAATTTCATTACACGCATCTTTAGGACAAGCAGAAATACCCACTTCCTGCATAACCTCATAATCTGGGATATCGTCTCCCATGTACAAGGCTTGTTCTTTGGTCAATGAATACTTATTGAGTAGCGAGTTGAGCACCTCCACTTTGTTCTTTACAGATAGATGAATTTCCTTAACATCCAAAAACTCTAGTCGTTTTCTCATGCTCTCGGAGCTACCTCCCGAAATAACGAAGACCAACACATCAGAGTTAGCAGCTTTTTTTATTGCATACCCATCTCTAGTGCTCATATTTCTTAAAAATTCGCCCGAGGGGTGCATAATTACTTTTCCGTCAGTGATGACTCCATCAATGTCTAAAAATACTGCTTGTATGAGGTGCAGTTTTTGTTTGTAGCTCGGTTTTTCCATGAGATCAATTGTTAAAGTTCGAATTTACGTATTATAAAAAATCTAACGGACTTTTTACCTGATGAATTAAGGTAGAAGAAACACGAGTATACAGTTGTGTGGTTTTAATACTATTGTGACCCAACAATACCTGAATGACTCGAATATCCGTGCCGTTTTCGAGCAAATGAGTAGCAAAACTATGACGCAAAGAATGTGGCACAACCGCTTTCTTGATGCTTGCTTTTTTGGTACTGTTGGCCACTATTTTTCTGATACTACTTGTGGAGTATTTACCCCCCTTTGCTCCTTCAAACAAGTATTCTTTTGGTCTATACTTGATGAAATAATTTCTTAGTAATTGTTTAAGCACGGGAGAGAGCATAATCTCTCTGTCCTTGTACCCTTTTCCTTTTTTAACAGAAACCAAATTTCTATCCCCATCAACATCTGTTATTTTTAAGTTTACCACTTCCCCCACTCTAAGTCCCAAGTTATATATGGTAGTAAGAATAGCTTTATGCTTCAGGTTGTAGGTGACTCGTAACAATTTTTTGATTTCCTGTTTTGATAATACCATCGTATTATACTTAGGTCTATTTCTTGGTGTTATGGAGTCGAAATATATCAAACTGTTGTGCATTTCTTTGTAATATAATTTTAATGCACGAATAAATTGTTTGTGCGAACCAGCAGCATATTGCTTTTTATTAACAATGTGGAATGCAAGATTCATTATCTCATTGTTTTTCAACAAACTA
>JALRIS010000033.1 GCA_023255335.1 Flavobacteriales bacterium
CTTTACGAGCAACTTCCATCATACCACT
This sequence comes from Flavobacteriales bacterium, assembly GCA_023255335.1. Lineage (GTDB taxonomy): Bacteria > Bacteroidota > Bacteroidia > Flavobacteriales_D > CAJJDF01 > CAJJDF01. The sequence continues at coordinate 29 of JALRIS010000033.1, forward strand.
AGAAAAAATGGCACCCATAGCAATACCTAAAGAGGCAACAATCATTATGGTTTTAAAAGAAATGGCTTTGGAACCTATTGCTGAATTTAAAAAATTTACAGCGTCATTACTCACACCAACTATTAAATCGGCAATTGCCAAAACGGCTAGAGCAGCCAACATTAAAACATATATATTATATTATTATTAAAATGTAATTGAATGTGTCAATGTTACGGAAAATAGGGATATTCATATTTGGTTGGGCGATTTTAAGCGACGCGCAAATTGTTTTGGATTTATGGGGTGGTGCGCACTCGCTGGCAGGCTCGTTCGATCTCTACCTTTCATTCAATGTTGAAAAAAAACGTAACATGTAACATTACTTTAAAATCAACAACTTACAAAAAACAAAACGTAACATTACCCCTAAAAACGTAACATTACCCCTGTTTTCGGGGTGCAAACGTAACATTGTTATGTAACATTGCCGCTTTGAGAGATTTTATGGCGTACTCTCCTCCTTCTGGTGTTTCCTTTCCAATGTGTAAGATAGGATCTTTGTCCCAGCATTTTTTAATGTACAATGTTTTGGATTTTGGCTCCATACCTTCTTCCAAATTTGTATGAGTCATCGCAGGAAGATCTAACGATTTTCGATGAGCCGAAAGCAAACTAGCAGAACTGTAAATGACAGGTGTTGCAAAATCTAAGATTCGATTGTCCGAAAAAGTCTTCAAAATCACTTCTGGACCAATTCCATTAATATCTCCAATGGATATCCCTACTCTTACAGGCTTTTTATTTGATGTTTGTGGCATAATAGAGGTTAATTTCTTTTTTTTGCAATAATAAACGTGAGGTTTATTAATTTTGTACACTCAAAGGTAAAATTTTTTTGCCCAAAAGAAATAAATAAAACCAAAATGAACATTACTCCCGAACAAGTTTTAGACGCATTAAAAAATGTGGTTGAACCAGATTTAAAAAAAGACATTGTTTCTCTTGGACTTGTCTCAGATATAAAAATTGAAGGGATGAATATTTCTTTCAAATTAAGAATTAGTAACCCTGCACTTCACTCGAAAAAACGAATGGAGCAAGCTTGTGTTTTTAATCTTGAACGTTTCATAAGCAAGGAAATAGAAGCAGAAATTGAGATTTCAGGAATAGGATCAGAAGAAACAGACCCTAACTTGCGTAAAATTCTGCCTGGAGTAAAAAACATTGTGGCTGTTGCGTCAGGAAAAGGAGGTGTAGGAAAATCTACCGTGACTGCCAACATTGCGATAAGTTTGGCAAAAAAAGGATACAAAGTAGGTCTTATTGATGCAGATATCTACGGTCCTTCTATGCCACTGATGATGGATTGCGCTTATGACAAACCCACAATGACTGAGGTAGACGGAAAAAGCTACATTTCGCCCGTTGAAACTCACGGTGTAAAAGTTATGTCAATTGGTTTTTTTGCAGATCTAAATCAAGCCATCGTATGGAGAGGTGCTATGGCGAGTAAAGCCATCCGGCAAATGTTTATCGATACCTATTGGGGAGAATTGGATTACATGCTCATTGATTTGCCTCCAGGAACGGGAGACGTTCACTTAACTTTGGTTCAGTTGGTTCCTATTACCGGAGCGGTGATTGTGAGCACTCCGCAAGCAATTGCCTTGGCTGATGTAAAGAAAGGAATTCACATGTTTAAGATGCCGAATATCAACGTACCTGTTCTGGGTGTTGTGGAAAACATGGCTTACTTTACTCCCGAAGAACTGCCAAATAACAAGTATTATATTTTTGGTAAAGACGGTGTAAAAGATTTGTGCGAGCAAATAGATGTAAAACTTTTAGGAGAAATACCATTGGTTCAAAGCATCAGAGAAGCTGGAGATGCGGGAACACCGGTTGCCGCTCAAGACGGAACACCTTCTGCAATCGCTTTTGATTTGTTGTCTGCCAACGTGATCGAACAAATAAATTGGAGAAACAACAACATAAAACCTACTCAGGTTGTAAAAATGAATACACCATGATACATCGACTCTCCTTCCTCACTTTCTTGTTCCTCCTTTCATTTTCTGGAATCGCTCAAGAAAGTGACTCTGCTGCAAAAGAAGAGGCTAGATTGTACAACCTAAACCATACGGACTTCTACGTAAAACGAAAAGGAAAAGCTTTTTTTTCTTGGGGATACAACCGCTCGACCTACAGTTTGAGCGACATCAGATATTGGGGAAACGGATATGATTTTACCATAAAAGAAGCCGTAGCGAAAGACAGACAAACAAAGTTTGACCCGAAAGTATATTTCAATCCCGCTTTGCTCACAATTCCTCAATACAACTTAAGAGTAGGTTATTACCTAACGAATAAACTTTCGCTCTCTGTAAGTGTCGATCACATGAAATACGTTCTAGACAACTCACAAATAGCCACTGTAGACGGAACAATAGAATCCTCTGCCAGCACAACTTGGGCAAAAGAATATGATCAAGAACTGATGCCTATAACACAGGACTTTGTGAAGTATGAACACACCGATGGACTGAACATTATTTATCTTGAATTGGACTACAACGATTTGTTTTTCGAAACGTCAAACAGAAAATTTGCTGTTGATTTGGTTGCAGGAATTGGCGCAGGAGCAGCTGTTCCCAAAACCAATGCACGCCTGTTCGACAAACTAGGAACAGATGACTTTCATTTGGCCGGTGGATCTGTTAACGCGAATGTAGGATTAAAACTATTTTTCTTCAAAAAACTATTTCTTCACCCTGCTGTGAAGACCGGCTTCGTTATGCTTCCGGATGTTAGAACCAATCTTGATGGAGTCGACAAAGCCTCTCAAAACTTTTCTTATTTCCAAGGGAACATAACAATAGGTTACCAATTTAGATTCACTCACAATTAATACGTTAGAGAATAAAAGACTCAATTTATTTTTTAACTTGACGCAAATAGTTTACTTTTGTCTTATAAACTATCTAATTTTATTTAAATGAAAACTAAATTACTCTTATTAGCACTCTCTATAACTTTTGGTACGGCAAACGCTCAAGATTTTAAAGAAAGAAAAAACAAAAACAGACTATTTGTTTCTTACGGACTAAATAGAACTGCCTACGATTTATCAACTCTTTCGATGGAAGGAGATGGCTACGACTTTTCACTCACTCATTTTGATGCAAACGATGGATTTAGCGAATATGACTTCGGGAAGTTCAACGGTAAATTAGGTTTTTTTATTACCGAGAACATTTCAATCTCTGTAGGTTATGACAATTTCACTTACAAAAATATTGATGACCGAATGGTGAAAATTGATGGTGAAATTCAAGGTGGTAGTTTTGGAGACACATACGAAGGAAATAAAGATGTAGTAAGAACGAGCGAAGATTTCTTGCAGTATAGCTACACAATGTTGAACTATGTAAATCTGAACGTTGAAATCAATGATGATTTTTGGGTTTCCAGAAATGGTAAAATTGCCTGGAGTTATTATTTTGGACTTGGCGGAGGAATCTTATTAACCGAGAGCGAAGTGTTACTTTTTGGTAAAGAAAAGCCAGCAAATACTACCCCAGTGGTATCAAACAATGGAATGAATGGTTTTGCTGGAAATGCTTCTTTTGGTACAAGAGTTTATTTAGGTCCTGTGTTTCTTGAGCTTGGTGGAAAAGCGGGATACATGAGATCAAAAGAGGTACAGTTAGATGAAAATAATGGTCTGGGAGAACATACTTTCGTCTTTGTATCAGGAATTGCTTCTGCAGGTTTATCTTTTAGATTCTAATAATAAAAAACAAAACAAACGTTAACACAAAAAAAGCACTTGATTACCTCAAGTGCTTTTTTTGTATCTGTACTATTTCTTTAGAAAATTATTGAGGAAGTAACTCCTTCTTAAGAGCGGCCATTTTGATACCAGCAACTGCACATTCTACTCCTTTATTACCATGCTTCCCTCCACTTCTGTCGATAGCTTGTTGCATCGTATTGTCCGTCAACACACAAAAAATAACGGGTACACCATACATCAAATTCACATCTTTGATGCCAAGAGAAGTCGCTTCGCACACAAAATCAAAATGTTTGGTTTCACCTTGAATAACGCTTCCAACTGCTATAACAGCATCCACCTCTGTATGCTCAATTACGAGCTGAGAGGCCAAGGGAAGTTCATAAGTTCCCGGAACATGTTTTACCAAAATATTCTCTGGCAGTGCGCCATTCTCTATTAAAGTATCGTAAGCTCCTTGAAGTAAATTGGAGGTAATTGTTTCATTCCACTCTGAAACAACAATCCCGAATGACATCGATGATGCATCCGGGATTAAATTTTTATCGTACTCTGATAAGTTGGTTAAGGCTGTAGCCATAATTATTTTTTAAGTTTCGCTATAAATTTTTCAATTCCTTGAGCTTCTGCTGAAGTTGAAAATTCTTTTTTAATTCTTTCGTAGTTTGAAATAGCATCCTCGATATCTCCTACCTCTTCTTGAGCTATGGCTAATTTCTTCAAATAAACCGGTGTTGTGAAGTCATTTGTAGAATGAGCAACGGCTGCTTTGTAGTTCGAAATAGCCTTGTCAGCTTGTTGAGTTTCAAAATAAGCGTCTCCTAAAGCTCCTTTGGCTATTGCCCCAATTAGATCATCGTCAAAACTTACTCCTTCTAAAGCCGAAATTGCTTCCGCGAACATTCCCATATTCAGGTATCCTACACCCATATTGTACGTGGCAATATCGCCTCCTGGAGTTCCACTATATTCTTCTGCAATGGTTGCGTATCCAATGTTATTTTGATCCCCATCAATAGCTACTTGAAAATTATTCGAACCAAAATTATTCTCTTGCTTCCAAATTACGCTACTCGCTTCTGTCGATTTTTGTGCTTTATTACTATTGTACCACCAAAACCCAGCAATCACAACAGCAACAGCTCCTAAAGCAATGTAAATTGTGTTTTTGTTTTGCTCAAATTTATCCTGGATTTTATCACTAATCTCTTGTACATCAAAATTTTCTATATCTGCCATTGGTTTGTTTTTTTGAAAGGACAAAAATATAGTTTTTTATCCATTTTATTCCTATGAAAGCACGATTTTTTTCTGCCTCTCCACTTATTTGAACAATATTTCATCTACTACTCTTTTTTGAAGCTTTCGATTCAAAGATTCTTTCAGTTTTTCTTTGGCAAAAGAAAGTTCGTGTCTTAGTACAGAAGATTCCAGCTGAATAATCAGTATACGTTTTCGCAATTCCAAAGATTTTGTTTTTGCCGCAATAGCTGCTCCCATCATTTCTTTCCATTCCTTGTGCAAATCGAGCTCGTCCATTTTGTCCTCAATCTTATAGGCTTTAAGCAATTTTTCTATTGCCAATTTTAACGGGGTCACTTGCTTGTCTCTTTTTGAAAAACTCATGCTTAAAATTAATCAAAGTATTTGCTTCTGCCGATGAAAGAGAGTTATTTTTTTTCCTAACTTTAGCTATGAAAACAACTATAGAACTAAAGTCGGGAATCTATGAATTAGAATTAAACAATCCCCTTGATATTTCTATGAGACTATCGACCGAACCAAACAACTCAAGTGCTTGGTATGTATCTCCTATCAAAATAGAACCAGTAAAAGGAGACGGATTTATAGGAAGTGTTGCGGAAGGTGGTTCTGTCAATTTTAGAAACATTCATTTTAACCCACACGGAAACGGAACACATACGGAAACGGTAGGACACATCGACAAAGAAATTCATTCTATCAATCAGTTACTTACCACGTTTCATTTCATGGCGCAAGTTATTTCTGTAGAACCTGTACTATGGACTACCAACACTGGAACTAGAAGAGAAGGTGACTTGATTATCACCAAACGTCAAATACAAGAAGCCTTGGGTGACCAACCCGCAGAAGCATTAGTGCTTCGCACGCTACCAAACTCTCGTAAAAAACTAACCTTTCAATATTCGAATACAAACCCGCCTTATCTGTGTCATGAGGGCGCTGCGTTTTTGAGAGAATCGGGAATAAAACATCTTTTAATCGACTTACCTTCAGTTGACAAAGAAGTAGACAACGGTG
>JALRIS010000100.1 GCA_023255335.1 Flavobacteriales bacterium
GAATACTACGAAGCCTTTAGCGCACTTGTATTGGAGGCTAACTTTGGTCACATTGAGCAAGCGGCACTCTGGTATGCTGACGCTGAGAAAGTAGCACACGAAGTTGCTCGTAACCTTGACGCAGACCTAGAGGTAGGTGCTAGATTTTACACCTACATTTCAACTTTGCATTATGTGATGGAGGCAGCTGCTGAGAATAAGCTGGAAGTGATTGTGTTGGATCGACCGAATCCGAACGGATTTTATGTAGACGGTCCGGTATTAAAAAATGGATTTGAATCCTTTGTGGGAATGCACCCAATTCCCGTGGTGCATGGACTTACAGTAGGAGAATTAGCAACTATGATCAATGGAGAAAACTGGCTAAAGAATAAGGTTCAGTGCAAACTGACGGTCGTTTCTTGCGAAAATTATTCTCACTCAGATTTCTATGAATTACCTGTGCCACCTTCACCTAACTTGCCCAATATGTCGGCTATATATTTGTATCCATCCTTGTGTTTTTTTGAGGGAACCTCAGTAAGTGTTGGAAGAGGAACCGAGCTCCCTTTTCAGGTAATTGGATCTCCATTTATAGATTCTGGGTCTTATGAGTTTGTCCCAAAATCCACGATAGGAGCAGCACATCCAAAACATAAAAACGAACAATGTGTAGGGTATAATTTGAGTTTGTTTGGATTGTTGTATGTGAGGAATACGCGCGGTTTGTATTTACATTGGTTGGTGGGTATGAATGAAAAAACAACGGGAACCTTCCTTACAAGACCTGATTTTTTTGACAAGCTTGCAGGTACCGATGAATTGCGAAAACAACTAAAAAACAAAAGTTCAATACAATCCATCAAGCAATCATGGGAAAAAGAGTTGAACTCTTATAAAAAAATGCGCTCGAAGTATTTGCTTTACCCAGATTTTGAATAGAAGAATTAGTTCAAAAAAATTACACATTTTATCCTTTTAAACTCACAGAAATATGCTAATTTTACTACATGAGCGAATTTGTAGTTTCAGCAAGAAAATATAGACCCAATACCTTTGATAGTGTTGTGGGACAAGAATCCATTACTTCTACTTTAGAAAACTCTATAAAAACGGGGCAGATGGCTCAAGCCTATTTGTTTTGTGGTCCTAGAGGTGTTGGAAAGACCTCTTGCGCTCGAATATTCGCAAAAATTATCAACCAAGATTCTCTTGGAGAAAATGATGATTTGTCCTTTAATATTTTTGAATTGGATGCTGCTTCTAATAATTCTGTAGAAGACATCCGATACATAACCGACCAAGTTCGAATTCCGCCTCAAGTAGGAAAGTACAAAGTCTATATTATTGATGAGGTTCACATGTTGTCGAGTGCAGCTTTTAATGCGTTTCTAAAGACACTTGAAGAACCGCCACCTCATGCCATATTTATTCTGGCAACTACCGAAAAACACAAAATAATTCCAACTATTTTGTCGAGATGTCAGGTGTATAATTTTAATAGAATTAAAGTGGTGGACATGGTGTCGCACTTGGAGAATATTGCCCAAAAAGAAGGAATCTCTTTCGAGAAAGAAGCCCTTTTTGTAATTGCTGAAAAAGCGGACGGAGCTTTGAGAGATTCTTTGTCTATTTTTGATCAAATTGTTAATTTTTCAAATCGAAATATTACGTATGATTCAGTGATTCAGAATCTTAATGTGTTGGATTACAACTATTACTTTAGAATTGTAGATTCCATAAACAAACACAATATTTCGGATTGCCTCCTTGCCTTAGATGAAATCTTGAACCACGGTTTTGACGGACATCATTTTATCACAGGCTTAGGAAGTCATTTTAGAGATTTACTTGTTTCTAAAAGTCCCGAAACGGTGAAACTTTTGGAGGTTGGTGAAAGTGTAAAAGAAAAATATTTGCTACAAAGTGCCGAAACAAGTGCTCGAACTTTGGTAAAAGGACTCGAAATCATCTCAGAGGCTGACACCCATTACAAGGCAAGCAAGAATCAACGCTTATTAGTTGAATTAACTTTAATAAAATTAAACTCACTTGGTCAAAGTGAGCAAAAAAAAAATCTAGAAACTAAGGAAGGTGAAAGTGAGGTATCCGCTCCACCCAGACCTTCAGAGAAAAAGCTAGAATCGAACTTGAGCAATTCATCTCAACAAAAGGATGAATTACAAATGACTGAGACGGCCGATATGTTGGAAGTTCAACCCAACGACACACAAAAGAAAGAACCTTCACCGAAAGAGGAAATAAAGGAAACAACTCCTTCAAAACCAATTCAAAAAAACAAAAGTTTTTCTGGATTCTCAATCAAACAAACTCTCGAAAAAAAGCAAGAGCTCGGGGAAGAGGAAGAAAAGAAAGACAAAGACCCTTTTACTTTTGAAAGTTTAATGGAAAAATGGAATTCGTATGCTTCTCAGGCAAACGACAAAAACAAAAAAACTTTGCACACCGCACTTACAACCAACTCGCCTGAGCTAAAAGAGTGTTTTACCATTGAGCATACTTTGGATAATAAATCGTTGTTTGACAATTTTAATAGAGAGAAACAATCGTTTCTTGATTTTCTTAAAAGAGAATTGAATAATTATTCTATTCAGCTTCAAGCAAAACTGGTAAAAAATGAAAAGGCCGAAGTGTTTTTATATACAGACAAAGAAAAATTTTTGAAATTAGCCGAAACAAAGCCAGAGCTACTTTACCTAAAGGACAAATTACACCTCGATTTTGAGTTTTAGGCAACTTAATGTTTCAAAAAATGGAATTGAATTAAAAACTTACCATAAAAAAAGCCCGTTGGATTATCCAACGGGCTTTTTTATTCAACTAAAGGTTTTCCTTAGTTTACAGTCTTAGCTAATTCAGAACCAGCTTTGAACTTTACTACATTTTTAGCAGCAATTTTGATTTCTTTCCCAGTTTGTGGGTTTCTACCAGTTCTTGCAGCTCTGTTAGATACTGAAAAAGTTCCCCATCCTACTAGAGATACTTTGTCACCTTTTTTCAAAGTTCCAGCAGTAGCGTCCATAAATCCTTCCAAAGCTCTTTTTGAGTCAGCTTTGCTTAGTCCTGAATTTGATGCAATTGCATCGATTAAATCTGTTTTGTTCATTTTTTTCTTTTTAAATGATTAATAAAAAACATTAACTCGCGTTAACACTAACAAATATATACGAATTCCTTTATAAACCAAGTGCTACAAGGGTTTATGTTGATAAAAGTGATTAAATGTTCATAAATACGACTGGAATTTTGATTTTTTTTGTTTTCGATCCTGTTTTTCTCCAAATACCTCATTATACGTTGCTTAGAGTGGTGTTTGCAATTTATTCTTTATTATTTGTGGGAAGTACCTCATTTCGCTAAATTAGGACCTACCAAAATCAAACCCTAAATGAGTTTTTCAATTACTCTTTGTCTTCTATTAATTACCGTTGTCGTATCCCTCTATGTTTCAGAAAAATTAGAATTAAAGCATAAAATGCTTTTTAATCCTGCAAAGGTTTATTACCACAACGAATGGTATAGGTTGTTTTCTCATGCTTTCATTCATGCCGATCTTCTTCATTTGGGAGTCAATATGTTTGTATTGTACTTTTTTGGTCAAAATGTCGAAATGTTTTTTTCTCTCAAGTTTGGGGGCGGTCTCGGAATGTTGTATTTTCTTCTTTTGTATGTAGGCGGAATTTTATTTGCCTCACTTCCTGCATTAAGAAAGAATAAGGATAATCCTGTATATAATTCTTTAGGTGCATCTGGGGCTGTTTCTTCAGTTTTATTTTCCTCTATAGTACTCGACCCCACCAATACTATCTACATTTACGCGGCAATTCCAATGCCGGCCATTGTTTTTGGTGTGCTTTATGTGATATATGAAATGTATATGAATAAAAGAGGAGGAACCAACGTGGCACATGATGCTCACCTTTTGGGAGCCTTGTTTGGATTTCTTTTTACAATAATTCTCAGTCCTAAATTTGTTATTGCTAACTTTATTCAACAAATTCAACACATAATTTAAAACGAACCCTAATTTTGAGTGCAGATTTAATATACAACGGTGAATTTTATCCGTCAAACCAACCCGTTTTATCTATTAATAATAGATCGTTTCGTTATGGAGATGGCTTGTTTGAAAGCATCAGGGTGGTCAATGGTGAAGTGTACAATTTCGAAGCTCATTTTGCAAGATTGATCGAAGGAATGAGAGTGTTTAAAATTGATACTCCAGACTATTTTACGATTGAATATTTTGAGAATCAAATAAAGAGTTTGATTCAGCATAATGGAATTCACAAAGGTGGAAGAGTGAAGCTGACCATCTATAGAAAAGGCGAGGTTGCTTCCTATTATTCAGAAACAAATGAACCTGGATTTATCATTGAGGCAGAATCTTTTCCTTCCAATGAGTTTGTATTGAGTACCGATGGAATAGACATTGATGTGTTCAATGAAATTACCAAACCGCTCAATAAATACGCTTCTTTCAAAACTACCAACGCCTTTTTTTATGTTTCTGCGATTCATGCAGCCAAAGAAAAAGGATTGGGAGATCACCTACTCATTAACGAAAAGATGAATATCATCGAAAGTACAAACTCCAATTTTTTTATTGCAAGCAATGGAGTCCTTTATACTCCTCCGCTTTCTTCGGGGTGTGTAGGAGGTACAATGAGAATGAAAGTGATTAATTTGGCTTTATCCAATAATATAAAAGTGTACGAAAGTTCCATTACAGCAGGTCATTTATTGTCTTGTGACGAAATAATATTAACCAATGCCATCCAAGGAATAAAGTGGGTAAGAAGTTACAAAACCAAACGATTCTTTCACAAAATGGCAGATCAATTGGTACAATTACTGAACGAAGATACTCGGGCAGTAATTCAAAGTTAGTTCAGTAGCGGATTTTGAGGAAAGTTGGAAATGACTCTATGCTTTTCACTCATCTGTTCAAGTGTTTTTTTCCAAATATCTTCTTGTTGATAGTTCATGATTGTTTTGGCTGATAAATTTCCAACAAACCATGAGTTTCTATTCAATTCTTCTTGGAGTTGACCTGCGGTCCATCCCGAGTAACCCAAAAAAAACTTGAGTTCGTTTGTTTTTATTTTTCCTTCCTTGATGAGCAAGGAAAGATCTCCAAACTTTTTTCCATTTCCTAAATAGATGTCATCAATGATGCGGATGCTCCCTTCAATAAGATCAGGTCTGTTATGAATGTAATAAATGCTATCGGTATCAACTGGCCCACCAAGACTAATCTTAAATTTTTCGGCTCTCGCTCCTTGAAAGTCATTCATAAAATCAGACAAAGTTTCGTCTATATAATGATTCAAAACCAAACCAAACGCACCTTTCTCATTTAATTCGCACAGTAGAATTACGGAATTGGAAAAGTAATTATCATTCAGAAAAGGATCAGAAATTAGAATCCTTCCTTTTTCAACGCTCAAGGAATTGAGTTCATTAAAATTAAATAATTGTTTAATTGCTTCCATAATCCATATGAATATATGGAAAAAAAAAGGATTAGTCGTAGTTGGGTGTATAATTTTTGGACTGAACAATAGAAATCAAATCTTTTTCGAGGGATTGAACGGGTGATTCCACTATACGATTTATCTCTTTTCCATTGAGATAGATAATAAAAGTTGGCACATAGTGTATCTTCTTACCTTTTTCTAATTTTTGTGGTGTTTTTTTATTCAAGTCCATCCCAATTATTGTGTAATCGGTAATATTCAGATACCGCATTATATTATAAAACCTCGGAACTTCTCTTTGACTGTCGCTACACCATGTGCCCATATATATCGTTACCGATAATTGTTCGAGTCTTTCGGGATTATTCCAGAAATCATCCAATGTTTCGGTATCTACAAGGTAGGTGCTTAGTTCCTTGTTGAACCATTCTTTGTGTTGGCTGTTTTGCAATTCTTGGATAGTAATTTCGCCTACTAAATGAGGAGTGCTCTCTTTTGATTTTGTGCGACTTGCACAATTTGTTACTAAGACGAGTGCCAGAAAACTACTCAAAAAAACTTTCATTGATACTATTGACATAGGGTAATTGTGTTAATGAAATAAGAATATTTTTAAAATCCTTTCCTTCTGTTTCTCCTATACACAGGATTTGATTTTCTCCACAACCAATTCTGCCCGTTGAGGACTTGTAGATGGCTATTGATTCATCAATGGATTTCACTTTGTCTATATACTCTGGTTCATTGGGAATACAAAATTCATAGGCCAAGGAGGTTTTTCGGTTTTTCGTTAGTCCATCTTTATCTAATTTAGAAAAAGTGAAGTTCAATTTGTCTTCGGCTTGTTTTACTTCCTTCGATTTGAGTATTGAGCATCCAAGTAAGGCGAGGAAAGCCAAAATTCCCAGAGTAATTTTGATTGTTTTCATAGTTAGATAGATTAATTCAATATTTTGAATAAGAGTTCTTTCAACAAATCGTTGTGACTAGCCGAAGTATTGTTTACACCTTTTGATTTAAGGTCATATTCTTTCATGTATTTCACAATTTTCACCAATTTGGTTGGAGAATAATGTCTCGCAGCCAATTTATAATCTTTTAGGAAGTAGGGTGAAATACCTGCTTCTTTGGCAAGGGCATTGTCGTTTCCTTTGTTTTTAGAAAAAGCAACCACGCTTACCTTAGAAAAGTAAGAGAACAAAAATCCTAGCGTAAGTACAAAAGGATGAGCTTTCTCGTTTTTTCCGAAATAATGAGCAATTTTATAAGCAGCTTCGTGATTTTTTGAAGAAATCGCATTTTGAAGTTCAAATACATTAAAATCCTTACTTATTCCGATATGTTCTTCAATGGCATGAGAGGATATCTCCCCACCAGGTTTTAGTATCATGGCCAGTTTGGCCAGTTCATTTTCAATTTTGCTCAAGTCATTACCCAAATATTCTGCAAGTAAAGAAGCATTTCTACCTTCTATTCGCAACTGATGACTTTTTACTTGATTTTCAATCCAAGCAGATAATTGGTAATCTTTTATTTTGGAAGCAGTAAAATAGACAGAGTTTTTTGCTATTACTTTTGAAATAGCTTTTCTTTTGTCCAAGGTTTTGTATTTGTAACAAAAGACAAGTATCGTAGAAGGCTGCGGCTGTTTGAAATAGTTTTCAAATTGATCCAACACCTTTATCAAGTGCTGAGCTTCTTTTACAATTACTACTTGTTTGTCACTCATCATAGGAAAGCGCTTACAAGTTTCTATAATCTGGTTAGGATCTGAATCTTTGCCATAAAAGATAGTGTGATTAAAATCTTTCTCGTGATCCTCGAGCAAATGGTCTTCAATATAATCCGATATTTTATCAATAAAATACGTTTCTTCCCCTTCCAAAAAGTAGATAGGCTGAAGTTTCTTTTGTTTTAAATCGGATAATATTTCTTGATGATTCATAGCTGAACAAAGTTATCAAAAAACACAAAACAGAGTGGATATTATCGAAATAAAAGTTTCAGATAACTATTGAAAAAGTTCACATTCTGTTTTGTACTTTTGTTTGTGCTTTCAAAGATAAAAATAAAGAATTATGCGCTCATCAATGAGCTCGAGATCAATTTTCATTCTGGTTTTTCGGCCATTACTGGAGAAACGGGTGCCGGAAAGTCTATTATTTTGGGTGCGCTTGGTCTTACCTTGGGTGATAGAGTGGAAGGTTCTGTTCTGAATCAAGATTCAGAAAAATGTGTGATTGAGTCTTGGTTTGAAATAAGTGAATTAAACCTTCAGCATTTTTTTGTTCTTCACGAGTTGGATTATGAATCTGAGACCATTTTAAGAAGAGAGGTTTTGCCATCGGGTAAGTCAAGGGCTTTTGTTAATGATACGCCAGTTTCTTTGTCTATTTTGAAGCAATTAAGCGAAAAACTGATTGATGTCCATTCGCAACATCAAACATTATTACTCAATACAAGTGAATATCAGTTAGGTATTGTAGATGCCAACGCGAAAAATGAATCTTTGAGAACAGAATTTCTCGAAGAATTTAGAAAGTACAAGAAATTAAAATCTGCCTTGGAAGAACTCCAGGAGCAAGAATCGAAATTGAAGGCAGATTTGGATTATTACCAGTTTCAGTTCGATGAATTGGCCGCGCTTAATCTTGAGCAAATTCACGAAGAAGAAATGCAAGAGGAACTGGATTTGCTGAACAATGCTGAGTATATCAAAGTGAGTTTTAACAAGGCTTTTGAACTCCTGGACAATGAAATGGGAATCATAAGTCAGCTGCAAGAGGTAAGCCATTCTTTGTCTTCGGTATCTGATTCGAGTAAAAAAACAAAAGAAATTTTTGAACGAATTCATTCTACCTTGATTGAGCTAGAAGATATAAAATCGGAAATTGAAGAAACCAACGAAGAGATAGTCTTTGATTCTGA
>JALRIS010000104.1 GCA_023255335.1 Flavobacteriales bacterium
CAGCCGAGGCAGAAGAGGTGATGAAAAAAATAGACGCAATAAAAAACTAAGTCATGGCATTTTACCAGTTTATTCAAGAACAAAAAGTACCCGCCACCATGGAAGAGGTGTGGGAATTTATTTCTTCGCCCAAAAACCTCAAGGAAATAACCCCCGAGTACATGGGTTTTGACATCACCTCCAAAGACAGTGACCAAAAAATGTATCCTGGGATGATAATAACTTACGTAGTAAAACCAGTTTTGGGAATTAAAACTCCTTGGATGACCGAAATAACGCAGGTAAAAGAAATGGAGTATTTTATTGACGAACAGCGAGTAGGTCCTTACAAAATGTGGCATCACCAGCACTTTATCGAACCGATAGAAGGCGGAGTGCGGATGAAAGACATTGTGACCTATATACCACCACTCGGTTTTTTGGGTGCGATTGCCAATAGCCTTTTTATCAAAAAAAAATTGAACGAAATATTTGATTACCGGACTGTGGCATTGGAGAAAAGATATGGGAAGTTTGGGGGATAGATGTTAGAGAAAAGAATAAAGACAAAAGAGAAAAGACAAAAGACTTATGACCGCTGTGCTTTACGACTTACGACTACTCTCCCGACTCATCGGGATAGGAGCAATGAAAATAGGATTCTGTGGTGAGATATTAAATTCTAGTTTTCGAATAGTAAACGAGTGTCAGTTCGAGTGTCCCGATGAATAGGGAACAGAATCGATTGGTTGGAGGTTTTAGATAATAGAGAAAAGAACAAAGAGAAAAGACTAAAGACCGCTGCTATATGCGACTTGTCTGGATATGACTTTGGACTAACGACTAAATACTGACGAATAAATACTGACGACTGACCACTGTCGACTAACGAAACAACAATGAAACAAGACCTTTCAGAAAGAGACATAAATAGAATTATAGAAATGGCTTGGGAGGACAGAACTCCATTTGAAGCGATTGAATTTCAGTTTGGTACGCCCGAAAGTGAAGTGATTAAAATTATGCGGAACTCGCTTAAGCGGAAGAGTTTTAACTTGTGGCGGAAACGAGTAAATAGCGGAGTGAGTCAAAAACATTTGAAAAAAAGAAATCCAGAAATTGACCGATTCAAATGTACCCGCCAACGAACAATTACTCATAATAAAATATCAAAAAGATAAATGAACTTCCCGACAGATTACGATTCTATACTAAAACGAATTCAAGAAATTGAACCAGTGGCTTATTGTAAATCCCGTAATTTTTTGGATGGAAAAGTCACCTATTTGTCGCCTTATATTTCTCGTGGTGTCATTTCAACCAAAAAAGTTTTTGACCATGTGATGACTTTGGGTTTCAAACCTTATCAGATCGAAAAAATGTTGCAAGAATTGGCCTGGAGAGATTACTGGCAGCAAAGCTGGATGCAAAAAAAAGTTGGAATTGACCACGACATCCGAAACCCACAAAATGGAGTTACTTCCCATGAAATTTCGACTGTTTTGGTGGAGGCAAAAACAGACATCACCGCAATAGACCAGGGAATTGAGGAACTTTACGAATCTGGCTACATGCACAATCATCTGAGAATGTACACAGCCGGAATTGCGTGTAATTTGGGTAAAAACCACTGGAAACTTCCTGCACAATGGATGTACTACCATTTGCTGGATGCCGACTGGGCAAGCAACGTACTCAGCTGGCAATGGGTGGCAGGAACCAACAGCAACAAACAGTACATTGCCAATCAAGAAAACATCAATAAATATTGCAAAACCTCCGACAAAGGCACTTTCTTGGATATTCCGTACGAAGTTTTGGGAGAACTAGAACAACCACAAATCCTGAAACCTACTCAGAAATTGGAATTAAAAACACCACTTCCACAGAAAAAGGAACTGGAGGTAAACGAGAATTTGCCTACTGCCGTTTACACTTTTTACAACCTAGACCCCAACTGGCGAAAGGAAATGGAAATGAACAGAGTGTTGATTTTGGAACCATCTTTTTTTGAAAAATATCCTTCGTCACAAAAAGTAATTGACTTTGTGTTGGATTTGACCAAAAACATCCCGAATTGTCAAGTATTTGTGGGTGAGTTTGATGAATTTGTTAGCTCCTACTCCACTCCACAAATATATTTTAAGGAACACCCAACCAACACACATTTCAGAGGAATAGAAGACTCTCGAGATTGGATTGCTCCCGAGGTTCAGGGAGATTTTAGGTCGTTTTTTGGGTTTTGGAAAAAAGTAAAAAAGAGCCTCAAACTGTGAGTAAACCTGAAGTAAATATCGTTTGGCTCAAGCGTGATTTGCGGACTCAAGACCACGTTCCAATTCAGCAAGCCGAAAATTCGGGTTTGCCTTACCTCCTACTTTTTTTGTACGAACCTTCCCTCATCGAGTATCCCGATACCTCAGATAGGCATTTGCAATTTTGTTATCATTCTGTCAATCAGATGAACGAAACGTTGGCAAAAACAAACCAAACAGTTACCCAATGCTATGGCGAAGCGGTGGATGTTTTTGCTCATTTTATCTCTATTTATTCGGTTCAAAACGTATTTAGCTACAGCGAGAGTGGGATAAAACTGACTTGGAAAAGAGACAAAGCCGTAAAACGATTGTTGGATAGGAAGGAAATTACCTGGCACGAATTCCAACGAGACAATGTGCTAAGAGGAATAAAAAACAGAGACAATTGGGACAAAATGTGGTATCACAACATGAACCAAATGGCTCTGACAAATACCTATTCGCCAAAAGAAAAAATGGAGGTAAATCATCCGTTTTCTTTTCCTAAGGAAGTTAAAAAAACACTCGAAAACTACCCCAGATCTTTTCAACCTGCGGGCGAAAAAAACGGCTGGAAATATTTAGAATCGTTTGTCAAAGACCGAGGAAAAAACTACAACCGACATATTTCCAAACCCACCGAAAGTCGGCTTTCTTGTGGGCGAATATCGCCCTACCTTTCTTGGGGAAACTTGTCGGTAAAACAAGCTTCGCAGTTTGTGGTTTCGCACCCCAATTCCCACAAAAACAAGCGCGCATTTGACGGAATGCTGACCCGACTGAAGTGGCATTGCCATTTTATTCAGAAATTTGAAGTAGAGTGCGAATACGAAACCGACTGCGTAAATCCGGGATACGAAACATTGGAACATGACAATAATTCAGATTTTTTGGAAGCTTGGAAACAAGGAAAAACGGGCTATCCTCTGGTAGATGCTTGCATGCAAGCAGTAATCGAAACGGGGTGGATAAACTTTAGGATGCGTGCCATGCTTGTTTCCTTTCTTTGTTTTAACTTAGACAACGATTGGAGAAAAGGGGTCTATCACTTGGCGCAGCAGTTTTTAGATTACGAACCAGGGATTCACTATCCACAGTTTCAGATGCAGGCGGGAACCACAGGAATAAATACCGTGAGAATGTACAACCCTATCAAACAATCGCAAGACAATGATCCTGAGGGGATTTTTATAAAAAAATGGGTGCCCGAACTCACCGATTTTCCCACAAAATTTATCCACGAACCGTGGAAAGCTACCAAGATTGATTTAATAGATTGCGGAGTAACTCTTGGCGAAGATTATCCCCTGCCAATAGTAGATTTGAAAGAAACCGCAAAAGTAGCGAGAGACAAAATTTGGGGCCACCGAAAAACTCCCGAAGTAAGAGAAAACAAACGAAGAATTGTGCATTTACATACGAGGAAGAGATGAGAGATATTAGAGAAAAGAAAAGAGAGAAAAGACTTACGACCGCTTCGCTTTACGACTTAAGATGTACGACTAAAGACTGACAACCAAACACTAACGACTAAACACAAACAAAAATGCATTTAACAAAAGACGATTTGTACCAACTGGAACGAAGAAAAAAACTAAACATAATCAACTCGATTACAGGGATTAAACCTGCCAACTTAATCGGGACTGTGTCTGAAGAGAACATTGCCAATCTAGCGATTTTTAGTTCGATTGTGCACCTAGGTAGCAATCCTGCCCTACTCGGTTTTATTGTGCGACCTACGGGCGAAGTACCCCGAAATACCTACGAAAATATTTTGGCCAATGGTTTGTTCACCATCAATCACGTAAGAGAAAGTTTTGTGAAAAACGCTCACTACACCTCCGCCAAATTTGATAGAGAAGTCTCCGAATTTGATGCTTGTGGCTTGACCGATGAGTACTTGCAGGGTTTTAAAGCTCCATTTGTGAAAGAAAGCACCATCAAAATAGGGATGAAATATTGCGAAAGCATTCCTATCGAACGAAATGGAACCATCCTGGTAATTGGGGAAGTAGAACACATCATATTGCCAGACGAAGCCGTAAACGAAAAAGGTTACATAGACCTCGAACAAGCAGAAACAGCAGGGATTTCAGGACTAAATTCGTATTACAGTGTCGAAAAAATCGCCTCATTTCCTTATGTAAGAGTGGAAGAAGTGCCGGAGTTCCCATCTTTAACTCTTCCATAAGGGAAGAGAACTCCAAATTCTATGAAAATAGTTAAATATAACTACCAAAGCCAACGTAACTCCCTTCCCTTGGGGAAGGGTCGGGGACGGGAAAACCCTGACAAATGAAAAAACAATATTTACCAACAAAAATCTGCTTCGTATGCGAGCGACCATTCACGTGGAGGAAAAAATGGGAAAAAGTATGGGGAGAAGTTAAGTATTGTAGCGAGAAATGTAGGAGGAATAAAAACTCCCATCCGTAGCCCTTCCCAAAGGGAAGGGAATATTCTCGTGATATACTTTAGAGAATTTAAAGTTCCTTCTCCCAAGAATTAGGGATTAGGATGAGATAACTTAATAAAAACCAATATGAACCAAGCCAATTTAGTTTTCCCTCACCAATTACACCAAGACTTGTCTCTTTTTGAAAATGGAGCACCTTTCTATTTAATTGAGGAATATTTATTTTTTAGTCAGTATAAATTTCATAAACAAAAAATCGCATATCATAGAGCTACCATGAAATTTTACGAGCGGTATTTGACCCAACAAGGTTTTGAAGTAGACTACATTGAAGCGAAAGACGAGCTTTCGGATATCAGAAACTTGATTCCCTATTTGGCAAAGAAAGGACTTGAAAAAATCACTTACCGAAATCTTACCGATTATTATCTAGAACAACGATTAGAGGAAGAATTGAACAAACACAACATCCAAAAAAACGAACTCGAAAGCTTGTTGTTTATCAATTCAAAAGAGGACTTAACTCCTTTTTTTAAACCTACAAAAAAGAAATTTTTTCAAACTAGTTTTTATAAAAGTGAACGAGCAAGGCTCAATATTTTGATAGATGAAAACGGCAATCCTGAAGGTGGAAAGTTAACTTACGACTCGGACAATCGGAAGA
>JALRIS010000237.1 GCA_023255335.1 Flavobacteriales bacterium
CGAAAAAAACTCCCAAGGCTACAAAAAAGGAGGAGAAATAAGACAGCGATTGCTCCAGCTGCGAGATTCTCTCATCCTTACCATGGGCAACTACACCGAAAGAGGAAAAGTATATACCGTGAAAAAAGAATGGTTGAACGATGCAAAAACTTTGGAGAATCAGCTCGATACGACCCATCATCCCGACAAACTAAAACTGCTCTCTATTTACCAAATGCTCTACCAACCCGAGAAACTCAAAAACCACGAAAAAGACCAATATTGGCAACTAGTGAAATTTGATTACCAGCCCATTGTGGGAGCCATTGGCGTATTTACCGAACTCAGAAATCAAGTTCGAATGGCACAACAGAAGGCACTGGAACTCATTTTTAGTAAAACCAACGGGCAAATAATGAAAATCAATAAGATTGAACCCCAGCTCATTGCCTCTACAAGGTACCTGAACCAAGGCGATACGCTGGGTGTGAAAGTAGGAATCATTGCTTACGACAGCACCGCCACTTACCCCATCAAGTACCAAATAGGAACCCAAGAACTCACAAGCCACACCAACCAGTTTACCCTCCGGGCAAGTTCTGTGGGGCAACAAACAGTAAAAGGTTCGCTTGTGCTCGATTTGGCAGACGGCAAAAAAGAATTTCCCTGGAGTTTCGACTACACCGTGGGCAAACCAGTCGGTTCAATTTCAATTCCCGAATACAATGTGTTGTACGCCAATTACAATAATTTTATCGAAACTTCTTTTTCGGGGTATTCCTCAAGTGATGTTCAGGCAAGTTGCCCACAATGCGAGTCTTTTACCAAACAAAGGAACGGATATGTTGCGAGGGTTAGGAAGGGAACCTCTCCCGAAATTATTGTCAAAGCTAAAGACTCTCGATTGGTAAGAAAATACAGCGTAAAACCACTACCAAAACCAGTATTTACCTTCCTAAATCAAACTGAAGGTAGGCTTAATTCGGGAAAAAGAAGTCAAGCTAATGTAGTGAAAGTAGAAAACCCTCCAAGCTCCATTTTAACTGTAAAATATGACGTGAGTTCATTTAAAATGGAAGTAATAACAAACGGAAGGTTTGTGGAAGTGGATGAATCACAAAGTCGAGCACTCACAAATAGAATGAAATCGGCCATAAGAAACTTGAGAAGAGGGGACAGAATTATTTTTACAGATATTACTTATAAACCACAAGGAGCCACTCGTTCAATTCCTTACGGATCAGAAGTAAGTTTTAAAGCGGGCTAAATTAAAATCAATGAGTTTAAACCATTAAGGGATTGAAGTAAATATGTACTTTTGTCCCTTGATGTCTTTACAGAACAACATATCCGTGTTCATGGTCGATAATTACGACTCATTTACCTACAATTTGGTGCATTATATCGAATCGTTGGGAGCCGAAGTTACCGTAAAACGAAACGACCAATTTGAGCTATCAGAGCTCCAGCACTACGACAAGATTGTGTTGTCACCTGGGCCTGGTTTGCCCAAAGATGCAGGACTAATGCCCCAAGTAATCGAAACCTATTTTGCCACTAAACCTATTCTTGGCGTATGTCTAGGTCACCAAGCTTTGGCAGAGTTTTTTGGCGCTAAACTCATCAATCTGGCTGAGGTACACCATGGAGTATCTTCCATGATAGAAGTCGATACCAGCCATTATTTATTTTCTGGGTTGGATGCGCTTCAAGAAGTGGGACGCTATCACTCTTGGGCAATTCAAGATTGGCCCAATACCCTCAGAGAAATAGGTTACACGTCACAGGATTTTGTGAATATGGCTTTCTCACACAATCAATACAATTGCGTAGGAATTCAATTTCATCCGGAATCTGTCTTAACTAAAAATGGAATACAAATGCTCGAGAATTGGCTAAAACATTCATAAATTGAGAATAAATGTTACCTTTAATTTTATAAATCTTCATGTTGGCAAAAAGACTTTTTGATATCATTTCTTCGCTCATTGGATTGGGGTTATTTTCTCCCTTTTTTATTTTGATATGTGTGTTGATTTTGGTTACAAGTAAAGGGGGAATTTTTTATTCTCAAATTCGAGTAGGTAAAGGAAAAAAAGATTTCAAATTATTGAAATTCAGAACAATGAAACCTGGTTCTGATAAAGCTGGACAGATTACGGTAGGTACTAATGACTCAAGAATTACTAGGGTAGGAATTTTTTTAAGAAAATTTAAATTAGATGAAATTCCTCAACTAATCAATGTAATAAAAGGAGAGATGAGCATAGTTGGTCCTAGGCCGGAAGTCCCAAAATATGTGAATTTATATTCTGAAGAACAATTAAAAATACTTACTGTCCGCCCAGGGTTAACCGATTTGGCTTCTATTGAGTTCATTAATGAAAATGAATTATTAGGCAAGGCCAAAAACCCCGAAAAAGAATATGTTGAGGTGATTATGCCGAAAAAATTAGCACTAAATATTCAGTATGTTGATACTCAAAGTTTTTTGGGTGATATTAAGTTGATTTTTAAGACTTTTGGAAAGATATTGAAGTAGTGTAAAAGAGAAATTCCCATTTTTATCAAGGTTATTAATGAGAAAGAGAATTTCCATATTAAAACCCTAACCAATAAATCCTTTTCAATCATTGTAAATTCATCATAATTAGGGTATTTTTATCTCTTGAAAAATAAGAAGATATTTTCACCAGACTGAAAACCAACATTGAATGGAAAAACAAGACATTACTTTTAATAAAAACGAGGACTCAATGAAGCTGTTGATATCTAAAATGGAGAGAAAATTAGCTGAGATTAAGTTGGGAGGAGGGAAAAAAAGCATTGAAAAACACCATGCAAAAGGAAAGCTAACCGCACGTGAACGAATAGAATTATTGTTGGATAAAGATTCGCCTAGACAAGAAATTGGAGCTTTTGTAGCGGACGGAATGTACGAAGAGTATGGAGGGTGCCCAAGTGGAGGAGTAGTAATAAAGATTGGGTACGTAACAGGAAAGCAATGTATTGTTGTAGCAAATGATGCTACGGTGAAAGCCGGAGCTTGGTTTCCAATTGCTGCCAAAAAGAACTTGAGAGCTCAAGAAATTGCCATGGAAAACAGGTTGCCAATTATTTACTTGGTAGATAGTGCAGGAGTTTTTCTTCCTATGCAAGACGAAATTTTCCCAGACAAAGAACATTTCGGTAGAATTTTTAGAAACAATGCTCGAATGAGTTCCATGGGAATTGTGCAGATTGCTGCAGTGATGGGAAGTTGTGTAGCTGGAGGAGCTTATTTGCCCATCATGAGTGACGAATCACTGATTGTGGACAAAACTGGTTCTATATTTTTGGCGGGTAGTTACTTGGTAAAGGCTGCCATTGGAGAATCCATTGACAACGAAACATTAGGAGGCGCAACCACACACACAAGTATTTCGGGTGTTTGTGATTACAAAAGTAAAGACGATGAGGATTGTATTCAAACCATCCGTAACTTAATGGATAAAATTGGCGATTTCGATAAAGCTGGATTTGACCGAAAAGAGCCAGCAACCCCCAAACTAAAAGAAGAAGAAATCTATGGGTTGTTTCCTGAAGAAAGAAGTAAACCTTACGAAGTAAGAGATGTTATCCACCGATTGGTAGATAACTCGGAGTTTGATGAATTCAAAGAAGACTATGGCCAAACAATAGTTACGGGATATGCCCGAATTGATGGATGGGCAGTTGGAATAGTCGCGAATCAACGAAAAATTGTAAAATCGAAAAAGTCCGGAGTTCAATTCGGAGGTGTAATCTATTCAGATTCTGCAGATAAAGCCGCTCGATTCATTATGAATTGTAACCAAAAGAAAATACCGTTGGTCTTTTTGAAAGACGTTACAGGATTTATGGTTGGGAGTAAGTCTGAGCATGGAGGGATTATTAAAGACGGAGCAAAACTAGTGAGTGCTATGGCTAATTCGGTTGTACCCAAATTTACAATCGTAATGGGGAATAGTTATGGAGCGGGAGATTATGCAATGTGCGGAAAAGCTTACGACCCGAGACTTATTGTGGGCTGGCCAACTGCTGAAATTGCGGTAATGGGAGGAGCTCAAGCTGCCAAAGTACTGGTTCAGATTGAGGTGGCTTCACTCAAGAAAAAAGGAGAAGAGATAACACCTGCCAAGGAAAAAGAAATCTACGACAAGATAAAAAACAAATACGACAGCCAAATTAACCCCTATTATGCTGCTTCTCGTTTATGGATAGATGCCATCATTGATCCTCTCGAAACAAGAAAAGTGATTTCTATGGGAATAGAGGCGGCTAATCATGCACCAATCAATGAAAGATACAATGTAGGAGCTATTCA
This sequence comes from Flavobacteriales bacterium, assembly GCA_023255335.1. Taxonomy (GTDB): domain Bacteria; phylum Bacteroidota; class Bacteroidia; order Flavobacteriales_D; family CAJJDF01; genus CAJJDF01. Next base: position 4,325 of record JALRIS010000237.1, read on the forward strand.
AACCTGAGAATAAAAAGGGAAAGAATGTTGAGGTGTTGACTTACAAATAAAAAGAAATGATCACGATTATATCAGGAACGAATAGAGTGAATAGCAATTCACTAAATGTGGCGAAAAGCTATCAGAAACTACTTTTGGAGAATGGATTAGAAAGCCAAATATTAGATTTGGCAACTCTTCCAAAGACTTTTATGGCCGAAGATATGTATGGCTTGAGAACGAACGAAACGAAAGAACTGATAGAGCAGTATATCTTGCCTGTCCAGCATTTTATTTTCGCTATTCCAGAGTATAATGGTACTTATCCGGGAGCGCTCAAAATATTTATGGATGCGATGGATCCCAAATTTTTTAAAGAAAAAACGGCATGTTTGGTTGGGTTGGCCACCGGAAGAGCCGGAAATTTAAGAGGACTCGATGCCTTTACTCATGTGCTACATCACGTAAAAATGGAGGTGCTTGCCAATAAAGTAATTTTGTCGCAAGTTAACTTGCTTATGGATGAAACAGGGACCATCAATGAGCCCTTAACTTTGCGAATCATGAAGGAACAAATTCAGGGATTTAGGAAAATGAACAGATTGTAAACGAGTGCTAAGAAATGGGAATCCCCAATTAGTGCACTCCAAGATGAATACGAATGAGAAAAAAAATTGTAGCAGGAAACTGGAAAATGAACCTATTGGATGAGGAAGTAATCAATTTTATTGTTGATTTCAACTCACGAAAAAATGAGATAGAAAGCGATTCAGAAATAATAATTTTGCCTGCTTCCATCTATTTAGATACAATGATCAGTATGCCAGATTGGGACATTAAGATTGGAGCACAAAACTGCTCGCAATTCAATAATGGAGCCTACACAGGTGAAATTTCTGCTGCTATGTTGAGAGATTTTGATTACGACAGCGAAAATTTACATTATTGCTTAGTTGGGCACTCGGAGAGAAGAGAGTATTTCAACGAACAAAATGACGTGCTGGCAGAGAAAGTAAATCGACTAATCGAAAATGGATTGAAACCCATCTATTGTTGTGGAGAAGAACTCCAACACAGAGAGAGTGAGTCTCACTTTGATTGGGTGCAGGCTCAAATAGAAGAAGGCCTTTTTCATTTGAAGGAAGAAGAGCTAAAACAAGTCGTGATTGCCTACGAGCCAGTGTGGGCAATCGGAACAGGAAAAACAGCAACAAGCAATCAAGCGCAAGAAATGCACGCCTTTATTCGTTCATTGATTGCCAAAAAATATGGCGATTCTACGGCAAATTCCATTTCCATTTTGTACGGAGGAAGTTGCAAGCCAGAGAATGCCTCCGAACTTTTTGATCAACCAGATATTGACGGAGGACTAATTGGAGGCGCTTCCCTAAAAGTCGATTCTTTCATTCAAATAATCAATTCTTTTTAATATGAATTACGTTCATTGTCACTTTACATTAGCTGAACCTACTCCTTGGAGTGAGATACTGATAACTTACCTTGCCGAAATAGACTTTGAGAGTTTCGAACAAGCCGACAATCATGTGGAGGCGTACATACAAGAGCCACATTTTGACGAATCTAAACTAAATGAGGTGCTTCAAACTATTGATACATCCGTAGAGGTTACCCACAAAACAATCCAAGATGAAAATTGGAATGCGCAGTGGGAAAGTAGTTTTTCGCCTATCTACATCGACAAGAAATGTATAATTAGAGCTCCTTTTCACGAGCGAGAGGAAGGATTTTTACAAGAAATTATTATCAATCCTCAAATGTCTTTTGGTACGGGCCACCACCAAACAACTTACCTCATTATGAGCGAAATGTTTGGCATAGATTTTGAAAATAAAACGATATTGGATATGGGCTCTGGAACAGGAATCCTAGCAATCTTAGCAGAAAAATTAAACTGCAAAGAGGCCGTAGCAATTGATATTGACGAATGGGCATTTTCCAATACCTTGGAAAACATTGAATTAAATAAGTGTAAAAAAATTGATGTTGAAGAGGGCGGAGCAGAGCTGCTCACTGTTCCAGAAAGGTTTGATGTCGTGTTTGCAAATATCAACCGAAATATTTTGACTAACGACATGGCCAGGTATGTGGAGAGTATGAAACAGAATGCAGATATTTACATGAGCGGATTTTACACCTCTGATGTAGAAATTCTGGCAGAAACTGCAAAGGCAAATGGCCTAGAATTTATCAATCAACAAGAACGCGAAGGATGGGCAATGGTTCAGTTTAAGAAACGTTAAGTTCTTGTACAAACAACAGATACCATGAAACACTTTCTTACCTTTCTATTTTTTACTCTGATACTAAATGGATTTAGTCAAACAACCACGTTTAGTTCCACTTCAGAAGATTTTCCCGAAAACGTAGCCGACTTTGTGAAAGAATACGATAAATCTCTCGGAAAAGAATATGGCAGAGTAATTGAGAAAGTATGGTCAGTTTATTCTGAGGCTCAAAAACAAAAGGTAATTGAAATTGCCAATAAAATGATTGAGAAAAGAGTGAAGTTAAGGCCTTATTTTTTGAGCTATTTTTCCTCTATTTCAGGACTAGGTGGTTCATCTAGTTTTTCGAGTGAGACTTTTAACAATTGGTCAGGAGTGGTGGAATCTTTATTAGAGGCCAGAAACTCAAGACGGTTTGATGATTTTATAGAATTTTCGGGAAGTTTCTTTCAGGACAATACTTTGTCAAAAAGTACTTCGGTTCATTGGAAAATGAAAGGAGAATTTTCTTTTTTTGAAAAAAACGGTGGTTTTGTTCAAGTAAAGAAAGCCAAAATAGTGGGGTTTGCCAAAAATGACAGTACAGTAATTTACGAAGGGAGCGGTGTATTCAATGTAACGACTCAATCTTTCTTTGGGAAATCGGGAACAGTGACTTGGGAGCGAGTAGAGTTTCCTAAAAATAAAACATTTGCGCAACTTTCTTCCTTTCGAATTAACATGAAAAGCGCTGGGTATGATGCTGATTCTGTGTTGCTTCATTCTCCTTATTTCAAAAATCCTGAAATGGGTAAATTGAGAGAGAAAGTAGTAACTTTTAGAGACATAGACGCGGTGAGATATCCTGTGTTTAGCTCATACAATCAAAAAATCTTACTGAAACAAATTGTTACCAATGTGGATTACACCGGAGAATTTACTTTGGAGGGTGCAAGTTTTAAAGGCGGAGCAAGTGGAGAAAATAGAGCTAGTATTACGGTGTATAGAGCAAACAAGGCATTCGTAAAAATAGCCTCAAAAAATATTTCTTTATTGCGTACCAAAATAAAAGGTCAAGAGGCGGAAATCACTTTTTTGCTAGGAAACTCCCACACAATCTCCCAAAACGAGAGGGATTTTACCTACGACATAGAAGGCAAGGAACTTACCGTAGTTAAAAATGGTCAGTCAATCTCCGATTATCCATTCGTTAGTTCTTACCATCAATTGGCATTTCACGTAAATAGCATCACCTGGAAGGAAGGAACTAATAAACTAGTGTTAGGAGCCTTTGGTTCTCAGGGTGAGAACGGAGCAACTTTTGAGTCGGTTGACTATTTTAGCAGAACGGAGTATAATTCTTTTCGGTTAGGAGGAACAAATATTTTGAGTTCTCTGCTCGAATTTAAAGGAGGAGGCGATAATGAAACTCCCTTGTCGTTGTCAGATTTTGCGAGCTACAACAACGTACTTGTCGATGATTTGTTGCCGTATTTATCCAAAATGGCAAACAAAGGATTGATTCGATTCCAAAAAGATAAAAATGAAATTATTGTCACTCCAAGGGCCGAGCCTTACCTCATTTCTTCTACCAAAGAAGGAGATTATGATGATATTTGGATTCAGTCAAACGAAAGAGACAAACAAGGAGAAATTGATTTGAATTCTCTCAGCCTATCGATAGAAGGTATTCGTAATTTTGATTTGAGCAAAAAGCAGTTTGTCCGAGTGTATCCCAAACTAGGCAAAATTACCATCAATGAAAATAGAAATATGGTATTTGATGGAGTGATAAATGCTGGTAGAACAGAATGCTTTGGTTCAAATTTATCTTTTAATTACGGGGAACACACATTGAGTTTTACTCAATTGGATTCGATGAGATTTCGAGTGTATGCTATGCATGACTCCATCAAATCTAGCCAAATAAGAATTTTATCTAAACTGAACAACGTAGATGGAAGCATAGTGATAAATTCACCTTATAACCGCTCTGGAATGAAACCAGGGTATGAGGAATATCCGCGGTTGGCAGTAGATAATTCACCGAGAGTGTATTACAATTCTCCCGAGATATTAGCAGGAATTTACGATTCATCCAGCTTTTATTTTGAAGTTTCTCCTTTTGAAATGGATAGTTTGCTCACTTTTTCAAATTCAAGTTTAGGATTTGAAGGAACATTACATTCCTCAGAAATATTTCCTCAATTGCCTTTAGCTGTCCGTTTGATGGACGATTACATTTTGGGATTTGATCTAGACAAAGTTGAGGAAAAAATATACCAAGGAAAGGCAAACTACAGTGATAATCTAAAGCTCAACAGAGAAGGGTTGGTCGGAAAAGGGAGATTTGGATTTATTACCTCTTCGGCTTATTCAAGCAAAATCACCTTTTTTCCAGATTCAATGGTTGCCAAGACCGGCCAATATACCAATAAGTCGCAAACATTGCCGAGTGTTCCAGGAATTGTAGCCGATAATTGCTTGATTTCGTTTCAACCACACAAAGGAATATGGAAAGCCAAGAACCTTGATTCTGCCATGAATATTTTTGGAGATGGCAAATCAAAATTTGAAGGGAATATCGTGCTAAAGAAAGAGGGAATGACCGGTTCGGGTAAATTTTTGTCCGACAGAATAGAAGTAAATTCAGCGAAATTTGGCTTTGCTCAAAATGGTTTAGAGGCGAACAAATCTAAGTTTACTTTGAAAGGGAAGGAAGTGAATGATCCTCCGGCTCTGG
>JALRIS010000036.1 GCA_023255335.1 Flavobacteriales bacterium
GTTGCATTGATAAAGTTACCAAATTTGTAAATGAGGGGAAAACAGCCAATTCGGAAGTGTTCTTTTTGGCATGGACAACTACTCCGTGGACGTTACCTTCTAATACTGCTTTGGCAGTAGGAAAGAACATAGAATACGTCATTGTCAATTCCTTTAATCCATATACCTTTCAGCCTATTACAGTCGTGTTAGCTGAAAATTTGGTTGGAAAATATTTTAAGCCTGCTCAGGCGGAATTGTCCATGACGGATTACAAAGAAGGAGACAAACTAATACCTTACGAGGTAATCGGAAAACTAAAGGGTTCGGATTTAGAGGGGAGAAAATACGAACAACTTATGCCTTTGGCTTTACCCTATGAGAACCCAGAAAAAGCATTTAAGGTAATCGTAGGCGATTTTGTGACTACTTCGGATGGAACAGGAATAGTTCATATTGCCCCTACTTTTGGTCAAGATGACGCAAAAGCAGCGAAAGAAGCAGGTGTTCCTCCTATGTTGGTATTGAACAAAGAAGGAAAAGGAGTTCCTTTGGTTGATTTACAAGGAAAGTTCTTGACTGATTTGGGAGAAAAATTTGGCGGTAAATACGTAAAAAACGAATATTACGAAGAGGGTTCGGCTCCAGAAAAATCAATAGATGTTGAAATTGCAATCGAACTGAAAGAACAAAATAGGGCGTTTAAGGTAGAAAAATATGAACATTCTTACCCTCATTGCTGGAGAACGGACAAACCAGTTCTCTATTATCCTTTAGATTCTTGGTTCATTAAATCTACTTCGGCAAAAGAGAGAATGCAAGAACTGAACGATACAATCAATTGGAAGCCAGAATCAACAGGAACTGGAAGATTTGGGGAATGGTTAAAGAATTTGAATGACTGGAACTTATCGAGATCTAGATATTGGGGAATTCCAATCCCTATTTGGACCTCTGAAAACAAATCAGAACAAATCTGTATAGCATCAGTAGAACAACTAAAAGAGGAGTGTGAAAAATCTGTAAAGGCTGGAATGATGAAAGAAAATCCTTTTGATAGCTTCCAAGCACACGATATGAGTAACAAAAACTACCAGCAATTCGACCTGCACAAGCATTTTGTAGATTCTATTGTTTTGGTCTCAACATCTGGCCAACCTATGCATCGAGAAGCTGATTTAATTGATGTTTGGTTTGATTCAGGATCAATGCCTTATGCCCAATGGCACTATCCATTCGAAAACAAAGAAGCGGTAGAAAATGGATTGAGAAAAGCAGATTTCATTGCCGAAGGAGTCGATCAAACTAGGGGATGGTTTTTTACCTTGCATGCCATCGCCACTATGATTTCTGATGATGTAGCGTATAAAAATGTAATTTCTAATGGACTGGTCCTAGACAAAAACGGACAAAAAATGTCTAAACGATTAGGAAACGGAATAGATCCATTCGAGACTCTTACAAAGTATGGTCCAGATGCAACAAGATGGTATATGATAACCAATGCTCAACCCTGGGACAATCTTAAGTTTGATACAGAAGGAATAGTAGAAACTCAACGGAAGTTTTTTGGAACTCTGTACAATACGTATTCATTCTTTGCCTTGTACGCCAATATTGATGGATTTATATACTCTGAACCGGATATAGTTAATCGACCTGAAATCGATCAATGGATCTTATCAAAATTAAATTCACTCGTAAAAGAGGTAAGTGAAGCCTATGAGTCTTACGAACCTACCAAGGCCGGAAGATTAATTCAGAGCTTTACATTGGATCAGTTAAGTAACTGGTATGTAAGATTATGCAGAAGAAGATTCTGGAAAGGTGAGTATGCTGATGATAAAATTTCTGCTTACCAGACACTTTACACTTGTTTGGAAACAATTTCGGTTCTTATGTCTCCCATAGCTCCGTTTTTTGCCGATAGGTTATTTTTAGACTTACAGACAGCTTCCGAAAAAAGCAACTTAGAATCGGTTCATTTGGCCAAGTTTCCACAAGCTGACAGTCAGTTAATAGATTCAGATCTTGAAGGAAAAATGGAGATTGCCCAAGAGGTTTCTTCTATGGTTTTGAGCTTACGCCAAACGAATAAACTAAAAGTGCGACAACCTTTGCAGAGAATAATGGTGCCAGTCTTGAACACACAGTTTGAAGGGCAAATATTGGCTGTGAAAGAGTTGATATTGAGCGAAGTGAATGTAAAGGAATTGGAGCTATTAAAAGATACAACTGGAGTTTTGGTAAAGAAAGTAAAGCCTAACTTTAAAGTAATTGGTCAGTCTGAATATAAGCGACATATGAAAACAATTGGCGCTTTTTGCAACACACTCTCTGAAGAAGATATTGCAAGATTAGAACAAAACAAGGGTGCTGAATTAGAGGTGAATGGAGAAAAGCTGTTTTTGACTATCGATAATTTTGAGATTTCGACAGACGATATTCCTGGTTGGCTAATTGCTAATAATGGTGCAATCACTGTAGCACTGGATACAACATTGAACGACAACCTGATAAACGAAGGATACTCCCGTGAATTGGTAAATAGAATTCAAAACTTGAGAAAAGAAAGTGATTTTGAGGTGACAGATAGAATATTAATTGAAATTTCAGGAAACCAAAGGGTAGAAGAGGCTATTAAATCAAATGAAACTTACATAAAGGAGGAGACCCTCACGGAAGGGATAACTTTTTCTTCTGAGTTGAACGAAAATAATGCGACCAAATTAGATTTTGATGAAGATATTTCTATATTTGTTAGCATTGAAAAAAAATAAACGATTATGGCAGACAAAAAAGAAAAAACTAGGTTTAGTGATGCTGAATTGGAGGAGTTTAGAATCCTAATTGAAGATAAAATTAAAGAAGCAAAGATAGATTTAGAGTTGTTAAATAATGAAATGTCTCACAAAGACAATCACGGAACTGACGATACAGGAAGATCTTTTAACATGATGGAAGATGGGGCTAGCACATTTTCGAGAGAAATGATTGCACAAAAAGCGGCAAGACAAGATAAATTTATCGTAAGTCTTGAAAATGCATTGATGAGGATAAAAAATAAAACGTACGGAGTTTGTAGGGTAACAGGAAAGTTAATCAACAAAAAAAGATTAATGCTGGTTCCTCATGCAACATTGAGCATAGAAGCTAAAAACCAACAGCAATCCTAATTTTTTGAAGAAAGTAGCTCTCATTTCCTTTCTAATTGTTCTTATTGATCAACTTGTCAAGATCTACATTAAGACAACAATGACTATTGGCCAAGACGGCTGGGACATAGGCATAATGAAAATTCATTTTGTGGAAAACCCAGGTATGGCTTTTGGTACAGAATTGGATTTTCCCTACGGTAAACTAATTCTTGGTTTGTTGCGAATTGGAGCTATCACAGCCATCATTTTGTACCTAAAAAAACTCTTGACAAACAAAGCTCCTTTTGGGTTACTTGTGGCAGTATCTTGTGTTTTAGCGGGAGCAATTGGTAACGTAATTGATGGAGCATTTTATGGATTGATATTTAGTGAAAGTAATTATTTTGATGTGGCTCAGCTATTCCCCGCAGAGGGAGGATATGAATCATTTATGCACGGAAAGGTGGTTGACATGTTTCAATTCACTATCGAATTTCCGAGCTGGTCACCAATCTATCCTGGACAACAACTGTTTCCGTTTATTTTTAATGTTGCGGATGCTGCCATTTCTGTAGGTGTTTTTGTTATCTTGCTAGGTTATAGAAAATTCTTTAAAGCACCACACAACGAATTAGCTACCGAAAATAATTCGCCTGAGACAAACGAAGAAGAATAATCTTCCGTTTATTTTTAACCAAAAATCTATCTAACATGTATTTTCTAAGCGCAGTAGTAAAACCTGAATATATCCTTATAATTGGTGCTTCACTGATAATTATCGTCAGTTTTGTATTCAATTTTATCTCTAAAAAAACAAATATTCCAAGTGTTCTCATGCTCATGGTATTAGGGGTGATTATACAATTTATGGCTCCAGATGTCGTAGACAATCCCTTAATAAGCAAATCTCTTATAATCATAGGAAAAGTAGGACTTATACTGATAGTACTAGAGGCTGCCTTGGATCTTAAGCTAAGTAAAGACAAAGTAGGATTAATTATTCGCTCCTTTTTGGTGGCTCTTATGGCTTTGGGTGCAAGTTCCATATTAATTGCCTTTGCCATACAAGGATTTTTGGGAGCTTCTTTTTACAAGGCGCTTGTATATGCTGTTCCTCTCTCCATTATGAGTAGTGCTATCATCATCCCAAGTGTTACTTCATTGCCTGTCGAAAAAAAGGAATTCATGATTTACGAAAGTACTTTTTCCGATATTCTCGGAATTATTTTCTTTCAGTTTCTTACTGCTCCCAATGAATTTGAAACGACACAAGACGTGATAATTGGTGTGGGAACCAACATAGGAATTACGATACTTGTGGCCTTACTTTTTAGCTATGTAGCAGTGTGGGTATTCAATAAACTGACAAGTCACGTAAAGTTATTTCTCATTATTTCAGTCTTAACCTTGATGTACGGAATTGGTTCAGTGTACCATTTATCGTCCCTTATCATTATTCTGTTTTTTGGAATTGTATTGAATAACGTAGAAGTTTTTTTTCGAGGTCCTTTGAAAAAACTCATTGACAAAGAAAAACTGAAGCCCGTTTTTCATGAGTTTCATATCGTAACACTAGAATCGGCATTCTTTTTAAGAACTTTCTTTTTTGTGATGTTCGGGATCACCATTTCGTTGGCGAGTTTGGTCGATGTTCGCGTTGCTATTCAGAGTATTGTATTCATCGGGATCTTGTATTTAGTAAGGTTTGTGACGTTGAAATTGGTCATGTGGAATAAAGATATAACCCCTCAGCTGTGGATTGCACCTCGAGGATTAATTACAGTTTTGTTGTTTTACACTATCCCGTTTAAATATTACATACCAGAATTTTATCAAGGAGTGTTGTTGTATGCAATCCTTGTAACAAGTCTTATTATGACATTTGCTCTGATAAAGGCTAAAGGAAAGAAAATCTCACAAGTAATGATTAAAGACCTAAACTTAAATTACTTAGAAGACGATTTAGAATCAGAAATAGAGGAGGAGGTAAGAGAATATAACCAGTCCGAATTAGGAAAAAACAAACCACCAAAAGACATTGTAACCAATTTAGAAGAATAATGAAGCCCTACGAATTACAGTTAATTGAAACACTTGTCACTTTTGTAATTGTGTTTACTACTCTCAAAATTGTACAAAGAATTATTGACAATTTTGGAAATAAATACAGTTACCATAAAACAAGAGTTAAGATAGTTAGAAAAATCATTTTGTTTCTGGCAGTTACTCTTCTGACGGTAATTACTGCATTTATTTGGGGAATAAAAGCTTCGCAACTGGCCACTTATATCGCTTCTTTATTCACCGTGTTAGGTATAGCATTTGTAGCCCAATGGTCGTTATTATCCAATATTACCGCTACGCTTATTCTCTTTTTTAATCATCAAGTTCATATTGGGGATAAAATTCAAATCCTGGATAAAGAATTTCAGATTGAAGGAGAAATAAGTGACATTGGTATTTTTTTTACAGTAATAAAAGTGAGTAATCAAGAGTATATTTCGTTGCCCAGCAATGTTTTTATTCAAAAAATGGTAAAAAAAATTAAGTAGTCGCTTTCTGTGAATCTGCTCTTTTTTGTTCTTCCTTTTTTACTATGAATACTCCCAATAGGATGAGTCCTGAAAAACAAATGGCCCAAGTAATTCCCTCTCCAAAGTACACTCCCCAGAGAATTGCCACCACAGGTATAAAGTACGTGACCGAAGAAGCAAAAACGGAGGTTGTTAGTTTTATCAATTGATTAAAAATAACGAGCGCGAAAGTCGTTCCAACTATCGCCAAAATACTTGTCAAAAGGAAGGCTTGACTGTACATTGGATTCATTAATTTCTGGCTAATCTCGGTATAGGAAAATAAATGAATAGCGCAGAACGGAAGCAAAAAAGACAAGGATATAGCGGTGATGGTAATGGAGGAAACATGTCCCAATTTGTTTTTAATAATGTTTAGGCTAAATGCATAACAAATAGTTGCCAATACAACTAGGAGCGAGGGCAAAACAGGAATTGAATCCATAGAACCTGAATTGAATACAATGAGCAAAATGGTTCCTAAAAGACCGAGTAAAACCCCAAACAATGCTTTTATTGAAATTTTCTGACCAAAAATAAATGCTGCAACCAATACCGAAAAAATTGGAACCAAAGAATTCAAGATTCCAGTAGAAGAGCTAGAAAGAGTTTTCTCAGCATTGGTAAAGAGAAATGCCGGTAGTAAATTACCCAAAAGTCCCACCAAAAGAAAAAATATCCAATCTTTGCTGAAAGTGATTTTCCATTGTTTGATGGCTACAAAAAACAAGACAATACTCGAGATAAAAATTCTGAGAGAAGCTACTTCGTTGGCGGTTAATAACTCATTTCCCAAGTCGTCAAACATTGATTTCTTCATGAGGATGAAGGAACTCCCCCAGATTGAGGCAAGAATAAGTAATAGCACCCAACTCTTAGTTTTTGAGTTCATCAGTTGATTTAATTTGTTTGAAAAGGGAATTAATTATCGAATCCTGTCCATTGATTTTATCAATTTCTCATCTTGATTGATAGACCTGCTAGCCATTAATATTGCAACAAAAGAAATGACAGGAAATAAAAAGCTAATGCCGTAATTTATGTTTTCTGGCACCAACGAAAAGGTTGATTCGATTTGGTTGAAGTTTATAAAAATACTAACGATGGTAAGCAATACTGCAACGAAATTAAGTTTATTCAATAGAAGCTGTCTTTTTCTTTTTTTAAAACTAGCAATAGCTGCAATACTAAGACAAATAGAAAGAATAAGGGGGATAATGGCAGGTACAAAGAAGGATAATTTTTGCGACTTTTGAAATCCAAAAGAGTCATAGACAAACTCAGCCCCTTCAATAGTATACTGTGCGAATGGAAAAAGCAAAGTGAGAACCAAGGCAACAATAGCAACAATAAGGTAAATGGTTTGAATTCTTTGAATCATTGTGTTTTTTTTGCTAAAGTATAAAAAATAGTCGTATAATTGTGCAGAAAGAAATAACAAGCGTTCATTTCTCTTCATTATTATTCAATAAAACATCTTTTTATTATATAATCAACCGGACAACTCGTCCAGTTATCAGAAACCCTGATAGCATCAATTTATTCAAAAACATTTATGTACGACATTAATCAATTAGAAGGTAAACTATTACCTGAGCTAAAGGAAATTGCAAAAGAACTTAAAATCAAAAAATTAAATCAAAAAAAACAAGATTTAATCTATGCAATTTTAGATGAGCAAGCGTTGCAGCCTACTGCCCTCAAAAACAAAGAGCCGAAAATAGAAAAAAAACAAGCTAAACCATTGGCAAATAAACCAGCAAAAGCCAACGATAGTAAACCAACCGAAAAAGTTGAAAAACCAAAAGCTGAGGAGTCTAAAGACATGCCGAAAGCAGAAAATGAGGGGAATAGGGACAATGCTCGTCCAAAGAGAAATCCTCGTAAAAAAATGAGCAAACCAGAAAATTCGGCTCCTACCAAAGCAGACTTAAATAATCCAAATAATCCTCATTATAGAAAAAGAAATACCGAAGGAGGAGAAGCTCCGGCCGCTCAACCAAAATCTAATTCGGATAACCCAAACACTAAAAAGAATAACATCCAAAAGAACAATAACAATAACGGAAATAGAAACAAGCCTAAAAAAAATCCTGCTGAATTACATGGATATAATTTTGACGGATTGATTAAAACTGAAGGAGTTCTTGAGTTAATGAGTGATGGATATGGATTCCTTAGGTCCTCAGATTACAATTATTTGAGTTCCCCTGATGATGTCTATGTTTCTAACTCACAAGTAAAACTATTTGGATTAAAAACAGGAGATACCGTATATGGAGACATAAGACCTCCTAGAGAAGGTGAAAAATATTTTCCATTGCTTAGTATAGATAAAGTAAATGGGAGAGAGCCTTCTTACATTAGAGACAGAATTCCTTTTGAACATTTAACTCCTCTTTTTCCTGATGAAAAATTGCACATCACGGGGCATACCAAAGAAACGATGTCAACTCGAATCATGGACTTATTTGCGCCAATAGGAAAAGGACAAAGGGGAATGATTGTTGCTCAACCAAAAACTGGTAAAACCGTATTGCTGAAAGATATAGCAAATGCCATAGCAGAAAATCATCCAGAAGTTTACTTGATTATTTTGCTCATTGACGAAAGACCAGAAGAGGTGACAGATATGGCAAGAAACGTAAATGCCGAAGTGGTTTCTTCTACTTTTGACGAACCTGCTGAAAGACACGTGAAAGTAGCGAATATCGTACTGGAAAAAGCCAAGAGAATGGTAGAATGTGGCCACGATGTATGTATTCTTTTAGATTCTATTACACGATTGGCAAGAGCCTATAACACTGTTTCACCTTCTTCTGGAAAAGTGCTCTCAGGTGGAGTTGATGCAAATGCACTCCATAAACCAAAAAGATTTTTTGGTGCAGCCAGAAAAATTGAAAATGGAGGATCTTTATCGATAATTGCAACTGCCCTTACTGATACAGGTTCCAAAATGGATGAAGTCATATTTGAAGAATTCAAGGGAACAGGAAACATGGAACTTCAATTGGACAGAAAAATTGCCAATAGAAGAATTTATCCTGCTATTGACATTACTGCATCTGGAACTAGACGAGAAGACTTACTAATGAGTAAAGAAGCTCTTCAACGGATGTGGATTATGAGAAAATACTTAGCAGATATGAATCCTATTGAAGCTATGGAATTTATGAAAGATAGAATGAAGAGTACAAAAACGAACGAAGAGTTTTTGCAATCAATGAATGGATAAGAAAATGAAGAAGAAAAAAGTATCGGTGCCAGTCGCTTTTGCTGCTTGTTGGATTTTACTTTTATTGATTCTCAATGCGCTAAAAGTACCGCACCATTTCAGAATTGGAATTTACCTAAATCTCTTGTTTATACTGGGTGTTATTGGGGTTTCGATGTTTTTGCAAATAAGAGAAGAAAAGAAGCTTCATAGTTTTGCTGTAAATTTCAAAAATAGTTTAAAGAAATCAGGCGTCTATGTGATCGTAGTTACCTCTTTTTTATTCGTGTATTTGAAGTTTATAAATCCTCTCTTTTTGGAGAATTTAAAAAACTCGAGAATCCAAACCGAGCTTGCCAAAGATTGGGAACAAGTGAAAGCGAGTAGTCCTGTTTTTGAAGCCATGACCCGAGAGGAATTTATTGAGAAAGCAACTTCCAGTAACGAAATATTAAGTTCAGTCTCGTTGAACCTTAGTTTTTACTTTTTAGGATTGTTCTTCATCTCTTTGTTTTATTCCATTCTTGTGCCTCTTTTTTACAAGAAAGTGATTCTTAGGATTTGAGAAATTTTTCATCATAATAAACAAAAAAAGGGTTGAGCAAAATGCTCAACCCTTTTTTTGTTTTCTCAACTATCGAAAATCATTTACCGCTTGACGAGCTTTTCGGTAAATAAATATCCGTTTACACTTACCTGAACAAAATAAACCCCTTTAGGGAACTGAGAGAAATCTAACTCATTTTTGTTTTGATAAAACGAAGCAACTTCTTTTCCCGTAACATCTTTTACTCGAACAAAATCAATTCCTGCCGGATGAGTTAAAACGACTATTTTTTGTTTCTTGCTCATTTAGAGTACAAATATCGCAAAGAAAAACTTAATATGGAATTATATTTACCTTTGTTTAATCCGTAACTAGC
>JALRIS010000093.1 GCA_023255335.1 Flavobacteriales bacterium
ACGGAATCGTTTAATTCAACAACAACATTTCCCTCGAGTTGGTCGCTTTACGCTACTGCAGGTAGTAACTGGCAAGTAGTGGGTACTTTAGGTTACGGAGGTGCAGGGATTACCGATCATACAGGAACTGCTGGAAGTTCAAGAGCATGGGTAGATTTGTCTGGTTCAAATGATTCAATCACAATGACATCGGATACAATCGATGTATCTGCCTTGACGAATCCGGAGTTAAATTTTTGGCATAACAATGATTTAACTGGTTATTCTCTTTCTCCACTAAATTTACTTTTAGTAGAGGTAGTTGATACAGCAGGAGATTGGGTTATTTTGGATTCAATCAGACAATCTAATCTAGGTGTTTGGTCTGAGCATTTTTACATTTTAACTCCTTATGTGAAGTCGAACTATGTAATTGTACGATTCAGAGTGGAATCAGGCGGTAGTACTAGTGACTACTACCAAGATTTGGCGATAGATGATATCAGTGTAAGAGAGTTTACTCCGTGTAGAATGCCAATGAGTTTGGCTTCAGATTCTGTAACAACAAGTGCGGCTAAACTGTTGTGGGCAGCTAGTTCTACTGATACAGCTTGGAGAGTGGAGTGGGGTCCAGCAGGATTTGCATTAGGAACTGGAACTCTTGTTTCTCGTTCGACTACCGTAGAGTATTTGACAGGATTGATGCATTCAACTGATTACTCATTTTATGTTCAAGGATTTTGTTCAGGAGGTGATACCTCAATGTGGGCAGGTCCGCATTCATTCAAGACATTATGTTTGGCAGATACCATTCCTTACTTAATGGATTTCAACTCATGGCCACCAGCTTGTTGGGATATGAGTGGAGGAGTGAACCCATGGTTATCCTACACCGGTACTTCTGGATATGCGGAAGCAGATTTTTGGAGTAAATCTACAGGAGATTACCTGATGACCTCCATTCCTGTTTACACGGATAAGCACACGAGAGTTAAGTTTAAGTGGTCCCACCAATTTAATACATCCTACCCTTATGACTCATTGAGGGTAATGGTAAAACTTGATACGGATTCGGTTTGGGAAACAATTTGGAGTTCAAACAATTTAGCTAGTTTTGAATCAAATGATGGTGCTGGATCAACAACACCTGGTACGTTTGTGTCAGAGTCCATCATCTTAGATTCTACAAAATACAAAAATGCGAATGTGATGGTGCGATTCCAGGCATTTACGGATTTCGGTCCAGATTTGTTTATTGATGATGTTGTCATTGAAGAAATCCCTACATGTCCTGAGCCATCTCTTCTAGGTCACTATGCTTTATTCTATGATTCAGTAGCTTTGAAATGGACAAATGGATTAGCTGATAGTATTTGGGAAATTCAATACGGACCTTCAGGTTTTACTTTAGGAACTGGAACCACGATTATAGATAATAATGATTCTATTGCATTTGGAGGATTAACTCCTTCAACCACTTACCAAGTGTATTTGAGAAGTATTTGTAAAGTTGGTGATTCTAGTACATGGATTGGACCTTATAACTTTACGACTCCCTGTTCTTTCTACACACCTCCTTACTCAGAGGATTTCACAACTTATTCTTTCTCTACGAATCCATTATGTTGGGAAGAAGCCCAAGGACAGCTTACGGTGAACTCTTCTCTTACTATGGGGACTTCATCTTGGGGAAATAGACAATTTGCTAATAATGGTTTAGGTGATAATGCCGCAGTGATGAACATCTATGCTACAAATAGATTTGAGTGGTTAATTTCTCCCTCAATTGACTTAGGTACGGGAGCTACTCCTTACCAAGTAGAATTTGATGTGGCAATAACAGATTACTTTACTGCTGCGGCACCAACTGGCGCTGGAGGATTAATGGGACCAGATGACAAGCTCGTGTTGGTAATTTCTACCGACAACGGTGTTACTTGGTCAGATACCAATATATTAGAACAATGGGACACAAGTAACATGCCTTCGTTCACTGGGGATTATTTTTACTACAATTTAACAGCTAACGGATATACAGGATTAGTGAAATTCGGTTTGTATGCAGAGTCCACGTTATTCAACGAAGACAATGATGCGTTTATCGATAACTTTGCGGTGGTTCAGGTACCTACTTGTCCAAGACCGTTAGGGTTGACTTTTGATAGCGCAACACAAACCACTGCCAACATAAGTTGGACAAATGGAGCTGCAGATAGCTCATGGATTTTAGAATATGGAGCTCCAGGATTTACTCAAGGTACAGGTACATTGGTAAATTCAGGAACTAACCCAGCCCAAATAACTGGTTTGTCTGCAAGCACTTGTTACGATGTATATATGAGGAGTATTTGTACTGCCGGAGATTCAAGTTTATGGATTGGTCCATTAAGATTCTGTACAGACTGTGCTCCAGTAATAGATTTATGCGAAGATTTTGAGGCTTATACTTCAGGATTACCAATCTGTTGGGAAAGTTTTATTTCAACTACAGGATCCTCCTCTATTCAGGTTAGTACTTTTGGAGGAAACGTTGCACCTGCTTCTATTCAGATGAATTCAGGAAGTGATGCATCCTCTACTTTGATGTTGATTTCTCCTGAGATGACAGCATTAACCGCAGGAACTCACAGAGCAACTTTCTGGTTAGATGGTTCATTTACACCGGATACAGTTTTGGTGATTGGAACTATTTCTGATCCTTCCAACCCTGCAACTTTTAGTGCTTGGGATACGATAAAAGATATTTCAAGTGCTTATCAGCAGTATAGAATTCCTTTTGATACCTACGCAGGAACTGATACAAGAATTGCCTTCTTGTATAACCCAACTGCTACGTTCAGAACTATAAACATAGATGATTTTTGTTTTGAGGAAATTCCATCTTGTGAGAAAGCTCCTTCTGTTCAAATATTGAATTCTGGAATAGACTCTACTTCGCTTAATGTAGGGTGGAATATCGATACGACTCAAGTAAGTTTTATAGTTGCATACGGTCCGACAGGTTATGACCCTATAACTAACCCTACTGGAGGAGATACAACAACTTCAACTTCTAACTTTAAGTCAATCACTGGGTTGACACCATTGACTGAATATTGTGTATGGGTAAAAGCAATTTGTACAAATGGAGACACGAGTTTCTGGAGTGGACCTTTCTGTGGTGAAACAGGTTGTCCGTCATCCACGGGTGTTCCTTATTTTCAAAATTTTGATAACTATACTTTTTCAGAAACACCAATTTGCTGGCAGGAAGCCCAAGGTGCACTAGGCGGGGGAGTAACAGGAGCTGCGATTGCTTATGGAACTTCTAACTGGGGGCCTGATGGTTTTGCAAATATTGGAACAACTGGTGCTGCAAAAATGAATATTTATTCCACCAATAGGTTTGAGTGGATTGTATCTCCTTCTATTAATTTAGGGACGGACCCAAATCAAACTTTTATTATAGAATTTGATATTGCGATGACGGATTATGCCAATACATCAGCAGGCGTTGTAGGTTATGATGATTCATTGGCATTTGTTGTGTCTTACGATGATGGCTTAACTTGGAGTAAATCTAATATAATTGAGTCTTGGGATACAAGTAATGTTCCCTCAAATACAGGCGATCATTTCTATCATATTTTGAGAAATAAAACAGGTGTCGTAAAATTTGGATTTTATGCAACGACTACAGTTAGTAATGAAGATAATGACTGGTTTATCGACAATTTTAGTATTAGAGATACCGTTTTTGTTGGATTAGAAGAGAATTTTGAATCATCAAACTTCAAAGTATTCCCTAACCCTAACACTGGAATTTTCACAGTATTGAACGATGGAGGGGCTAATCAAACAAGTTTGAAAGTAGTGGATATACAAGGTCGAATAGTCTATGACGAAACATATTTCTTTAATACCAATGGTAGAAAAGTAATAGATGTTCATTCATTGAAAGCTGGAGTCTATGTATTATTAATTCAAAGCGAAGGGAAACTGGAACAACATAGAATTATAATAAACAAATAAGCGAGAAGAATAACTCAACAAAAAAGCCTGACTTGAAATTTCAAGTCAGGCTTTTTTTTAGAAAAAAATTAAAAAGTTATTTTGGATTCAGTTTTAAAATTGGAATGATTACTTCTTCCATAGAAATACCCCCATGCTGAAAAGTATCCTTGTAAAAGTTTACGTAATAATTGAAATTATTGGGGTAAGCCAAAAAAGTATCTTCCTTTGCGAAAATATATCGTGTGTTTTGATTTATTTTAGGTAAGAAGGCATCGTCCGGGTTTACAATTTCAAAGACTTCCTTCGTGTTGTAACTCATATTTTTTCCCAATTTATAACGCAAGTTTGTGTTCACGTTTTTATCTCCAATGACTTTTATGGGATTGGCAACTTGAATCATTCCATGATCAGTCGTAATGATCAGTTGTAAGTTATTATCATGTATTTTTTGAACTATTTCCTGAAGAGGAGAGTGTTTGTACCATGACTCCGTGATGGAGCGATAAGCAGAGTTGTCGTCCGCAAGTTCTTTGATAACCTCCATATCTGTTCGAGCGTGCGAAAGCATGTCAACAAAATTGTATACCAGTACGTTGAAGTCATTTTTTAGCAGGTCAGAGAAATTGTCTACTAATTTTTTTCCTTTCTGATTGTTTGTAATCTTGGTGTAGGACGTTTTCAGTCCTAATCCCATTCTTTTCATTTGATCGATCAAAAAATCTTCTTCAAAATTGTTCTTACCACCCTCGTCTTCCTCCTCTACCCATTTTGAGGGAAATCTTTTTCGTATTTCTGAAGGCATTAGTCCAGCAAAGATCGAGTTTCGAGCGTATTGAGTAGCAGTAGGCAGAATACTAAAATAAGTTTCTTCTTCCGTCACGTCAAACAATTCGGAGAAATAAGGTTTTAGAACCTTCCATTGATCGTATCTAAAATTATCGATGACAAGAAGAAAGGTGGGTTTTTCTTTGATAGAAGGAGCAATTTTTTTTGAAAACAAGGTGTGTGAAAGAACTGGACTGTCGTCAGAGGTTCCATTTAGCCAGTCCAAATAGTTTTTTTCGATGAACCGAGCAAAAAGCTGATTGGCCTCTTTTTTTTGACTTTCAAAAATTTCCATCATGCTCTTGTCATGCGACTTATCCATTTGCAGCTCCCAATATACCAGTTGTTCGTTTAGTTCTTTCCAATCCGAAATATCCAAATTTCCCATTAGTTTCATGCCAATATTTCGAAACTCTTGCTGATATCCAGAAGTAGTTTCTTCGCTTATCAATCTCGACTGATCGGTGTTTTTCTTTACGGCCAGTAAAATTTGATTCGGATTCACTGGTTTAATCAGATAATCTGATATGTTCTTGCCAATGGCGCTTTCCATAATGGACTCTTCCTCACTTTTGGTAATCATGATAATAGGTAAGTTAGGTCTTATTCGTTTTATTTCAGTCAGAGCTTCGAGTCCTGAAATCCCTGGCATATTTTCGTCAAGAAAAACCAAGTCATAAGGGTTTTCTTTCACCATATCAATTGCCTCGCTACCATTATTAATCGTATCCACCTTACAATTCTTTTGTTCCAAGAACATAATGTGTGGTTTTAATAAATCAATTTCATCATCTGCCCATAAAATTCGTACTGCCATAGTGTGTAATTTAACTTTCAAGGAATGTAAACTTATTCCTTCAAGTGGTTTAATATTCTTATTTTTGTAAATATATTGCTTATTTCTACCCTTGAGGGGAACTTCAGTCAAAAATGTGAAATAGTTCTCACTGAGCTCTTCTCTAGGTTTTATACATTAGATACTACCATTCAATGAAAATACTTAACGATCCGATTTACGGTTTTATTACGATTAAATATCCAATTTTACTTCAGTTAATAGACCATCCTTATTTTCAACGATTAAACCGAATTAAGCAGTTGGGATTGTCGTACTTAGTATATCCGGGAGCACACCACACGAGGTTTCATCATGCCATTGGTGCGATGCACCTTATGCAACAAGCCATAGAGGTGCTAAAAGTGAAGGGTGTGGAAATCTCCGAGGACGAAGAAATTGGTGTTTTGGCAGCCATTTTACTTCATGATATAGGCCATGGACCATTCTCTCACGCATTGGAACATACACTGGTTTCGGGAGTTAACCATGAAGATCTATCTATAATTTTAATGGACAAATTGAATCAAGAGTTTGAGGGCAAGTTAGATTTGGCCATTCAGATTTTTAGAAATACGTATTCCAAGATGTTTTTGCATCAATTGGTTTCGTCTCAGTTGGACATGGATCGGTTGGATTATCTCAAGAGAGATAGTTTTTACAGTGGTGTTTCGGAGGGCGTAGTGAGCAGCGATAGGATTTTGAACATGTTGAATGTTCATGAAGACCAATTGGTGATAGAAGAAAAAGGAATTTACTCTATAGAGAAATTTATAGTGGCGAGAAGATTGATGTATTGGCAAGTATATTTGCATAAGACAGTGTTGGCGGCAGAGAATTTGCTCGTGGAGATATTGAAAAGAGCCAATTATTTAGCAAGTCAGGGCGAAGAGCTCTATGCAAGTCCGGTTTTGAATAATTTTTTATACAACAATTATTCAAAAGCAGATTTTGAGAAAGAAGAAGTGATAGAGCAATTTACTAGACTAGACGACTCCGACATTTACAGTGCAATAAAAGCTTGGAGTACTCATTCCGACAAAACGTTGTCGGTGATTTCACGAAATTTAATCGATCGGAAGTTGCCAAAAATTTCTATACAAAAATCTCCTTTTGAACAAGAAAGGATTCATAAACTAAGGGAAATGGTAAAAGAAACTTATGGAATTGGCGAGGTAGAAATTGGTCACCTTGTCTTTGATTCCGAGATTGCCAATAATGCCTACAACGCAATCAAAGATAAAATTCTGATAAAGTATAAAAGTGGTGAGGTCCTTAATATTACGGAAGCTTCAGATAACTTTAATATTCAGGCACTCACCGAGCCAGTAAAAAAGTATTTTATCTGTTATCCCAAAGAATTTAGAAATAAATGGTAACAGTCCTCCGCTATATTTTGTTTCCTGTTTCCTTGATTTATGGGGGGATAACTTTCGTGCGAAATAAATTGTATGACTGGGGAGTTCTCAAATCAAGTAGTTTTGATGTAAAGACTATTTTATTAGGGAATTTATCAGCGGGTGGAACAGGAAAAACTCCACATATTGAATACTTAATTAGGTTGCTTTCCGAAGAATATCGATTGGCAACTTTATCAAGAGGGTATGGAAGAAAGACACAGGGATTTGTTTTGGCAAATACCCACTCAACGGCCTCAGATATTGGAGACGAGCCCTTGCAGTTTTTTCAGAAATTTGAGCAGATAAAGGTAGCTGTATCGGCAAAAAGAGTAACGGGAATTATGGAGCTCATGATTCAGGAAGATCCCGAAGTCATTTTGCTAGATGATGCTTTTCAGCATCGTCAACTCAAGGCTGGTTTATCTATTTTATTGATGGATTTTAACGCGCCATTTTATAAAGATTTTATGCTTCCTACGGGTTATTTAAGAGAATTTGCAAGCGGAAAAAAAAGAGCAGATATCATACTCGTAACAAAATGTCCACAAGGATTATCGCAAAAGGAAAAAGACACAATTCGAATGAGAATTAATGCGGAATCTATTCCTATTTACTTTTCAACTATTGTGTACGGGAAGCCAGTTTCTCTGTTTGGATCTTCTTCTGAACTGTTGGATCAGTCGAAACGAATCTTGGTGGTGACAGGAATTGCAAATCCTGCTCCTTTGCACAATCATTTGGCTACGTGGAAGAAAGAGATAACCTCTCTTACCTACCCAGACCATCACCCCTTTTCACCCAAAGATGTGAATAGAATAATAGGAGTATACAACCAATACCCAGACACGGTAATTTTAACTACCGAGAAAGACGCTATGCGATTAAAAGATTTGAACGAACTGGAGGAATTACCTTTTTTTTACTTACCCATCGAAGTGCAACTTGTAGAAGAGGAAGATAAATTTTCACACCTTATACATAACTATGTTAGAAACAATTAAAAAAACAGCCGACTTTTTAGTGTCCAAAGTAGGCGAAAGTTACGAAGTCGGGATTATTTTAGGAACTGGGCTAGGAGATTTAGTGAGTGAAATTGACGTAACTCACAGCCTGGCTTACGAGGATATTCCAAATTTTCCATTGTCAACGGTAGAGGGGCATTCTGGAAAATTGATTTTTGGAAATTTAGGAGGCAAACGAGTGGTTGCTCTGCAAGGACGTTTTCATTACTATGAAGGTTATTCGATGAACGAAGTCGTGTTTCCTGTTCGGGTGATGAAGTTTTTGGGGATAAAAACTCTCGTTGTTTCCAATGCCAGTGGAGGGGTAAATCCCGATTTTGAAATTGGCGATATAATGGTTTTGGATGATCACATTAATTTGTTTGGAGATAATCCTCTAATAGGAAAAAACATGGACGAATTGGGTCCAAGGTTTCCAGATATGAGTGAGCCATATGATCGTAACTTGATTCAAAAAGTGCATCAAATTGCGAAAGAAAATTCTATCGAGATTCAACAAGGATCGTATGCTGGTCTTTCTGGTCCCACTTTAGAAACTCCTGCTGAATACAACTATGTTAGAGCAATAGGAGCAGATACTGTGGGTATGTCCACAGTTCCTGAGGTAATTGCAGCTCGGCATATGGGAATTCCTTGTGTTGGATTTTCCATAATTACTGATTTGGGTGTGCCAGGTAAGATTATAGAAATGACACATGATATTGTTCAAGAAGTAGCAAGGAAATCTACTCCTAAAGTAACTAAAATAGTGAAAGAGTTAATATTCCAACTCCGATAGACAACCAATTAAATGGTTTTTCGTATTTTTAAGACAAGTGACACTCAAAACTTACTTTTCCATGATTAAAAAGCTATTATTCATCGTCTTTCTTTCTCTCTTTTCTTTGCTAGTTTCTGCTCAATGCGGATGTACCAAGATTGTTTTTATCGTGGATAATTCAGGGTCTATCTCAACAACGGAGTTTACAGATATGAAACTATCAATGGATTCTATAGCCACCCAATTGTTAAGGAATTATCCAGGATCTGAGATGTCAGTGATTCAATATGCTTCTCAGGGATCAGCTAATCACCACTACAGCGTGTCTGTTCCTTTTACCTCAAACCCTGTTACTGCAAGAAACTGGTCTAGGGCATACGGAACTGGAGGAACAGTTGCTACTTATTTTCAAGACCACTTACCGGGTTCTATGTACCAAATGCGAGATGACTCAATTTGGAATGCTGGAGGTACTGTAGATTTGGTAACAGGTGGATGTAATATTCGAATGTTTTTATTTACAGATGCTTTAGCAGGAAGTACTGGGGCAGGTTGTTGTTCCCATTTAACCAGTGTTAGTACAACTGTTGCACCTTTAGCCTTAGCCGATTTTGGAGAATACAATCTCCACAAAACTACTTACCAATCGGAGTGGACCGTGTATCATGTTAATTCAGGAGTTGCAAACAGAGCAGCGGGTGCCGCAATAGCCAGTAAAGGTGGGAGTTACACAGGTACCATTTCGCCAAACCCAGGAGATCCGCAAGGAGCTGGAGGTCCAAGAAAATTATGGTGGTCTACTTCATTCGTTCTAACACAACCAGATATTGATACAGCCTTGGCAAACATTAATGCGGGTTCTTTTTCTGCTTCTTTTCCTACAGATACAATTTGTCTAGGTGATACAGCATATTTTACAAGTAATATAGTATTTCCAACTAGTGTTTTAAAATGGGATTTTGGAGATGGTACTGGCGACTCCTCAAACACCTCGACTAAACACATTTATACTGCTGCCGGAACCTACAATGTAACCTTGATAGCATGGTCTGCTGATTCTTCTTGTAAAGATACTATTACGGAGCCAGTAGTCATTCATCCTCCTTTGATTCCCGATTTCTTGGCTGATACAGTGTGTGTAGGTACGGCTACAACCCTTACAAACACTACTTCGGGATTTATTAATTCTCAAAAATGGTTCTTTGGCGATGGAGATAGTGCATTGACTCGCCCAGATGCATCGCATGTGTATGCTTTACCTGGAGTGTATCCGGTTACTTTGGTCGTAAATAGCTCCAATATTTGTTTCGATACAATCATAAAAAATGTGTTGGTAAACGATGTCCCTGCAGCCGATTTTACCATCAACAATGAGTGCCAATTCTTGGGTGTAACTCCTGTGAATACTACGACTGTAATTACTGCGAACCTGGCCAGTTTAACTCACACATGGGACTTCGGTGATGGAAGCCCTGTGATACCTGGAACAAACCCAACCTATAATTATCCCAGTGATGGTTCTTACACTGTCAGACTAATTTCGGAAACACCTCAGGGCTGTGCAGACACTACTACTCAGCCAATAGTGATAAGTCCAAAACCTAGAGCTATTTTTACTGCTGACACTGCTTGTTTGAGACAAATAACCACTTTTACTGATTTATCAACTGTGCCCTCAGGAAGTGTAGTTGGATGGAACTGGACTTTCCCTGGAGGTTCAACTACTCAAAATCCAATTACAACGTATGCAAGTTCAGGAACTTTCCCGGTAACACTTACCGTTACATCTGATTCTGGATGTATAGACGACACAACGGCTTTTGTCGTAGTAAGACCATTGCCGGTTCCTAATTTTACATTTTCGCCAAGCGAAATCCTAACTTTTAATCCAAAAGTATGTTTTACCAATACTTCCTCTGGGGCAATAGGATATTTTTGGGATTTTGATTTTATCGGGCTAAACAACACTTCTATCCAAACCGATCCTTGTATCGTTGAGTTTCCTAATGAGTCGGAAGGTGTATATAATGTGAAATTAGTTGCCATTAATCAGTATGGTTGCAGAGATTCCATTTACAAAGAAGTGGTTGTAGAAGAAGGTTTTGTGTTTTATGCACCGAGTATTTTTACCCCAAATGATGACGGTAAAAATGACGTGTATCAAATATTTATGAGTGGAACTAAGGAGTTTCAGTTTATGGTATTTAACCGATGGGGTGAGCAAATTTTTTACACTCAAGACAGAAACGAAACTTGGGACGGAAAATACAAAGGCAAACTAGTGAAAAATGACGTGTATGTCTTTAAAGCCATTGTGACAACAGAAAGAAATGAGGTAAAAGAGTTTTACGGACATATCATGGTAGATTATTAAATTTTATAGTGCTTTATAGCTTTGAAACCCTCTTTTGATAAGGAGGGTTTTTTTATTACCTTAGAGTAGTTAAAATAAGCTTATGAAAAATAGTGTAATCTTCTTCCTTTTTCTGTTGATTGCGGGACAATCCTTGGCTCAAGACAGTCTCAATATGAGGGTTTTATTCAATTGGAAAGATCCAAGTTTGGCCAAAAGCTCTTTGTATGCCAATGCGTATAACGAAGTATGGGGATATGCCAAAGATGGAAGGGAATACGCGATAATAGGCACCACCAGAGGAACTCATTTTTTTGACGTTACGAACCCTTCGGCTGCTATTCAAGTTGATTTCGTTCAAGGCAGAGATACGGGGAGAGCAATTGTACATAGAGATTACCATGATTACAACGGGTACTTGTATATGGTCTCTGATGAAGGAAATGCTTCGCTACAAATTGTGGATTTGTCTTATTTGCCAGATTCGGTAAGCGTGGTGTACGATCAAGATACAGCGATTAAGCTTTCGCACAATATATTTATCGATTCTGCCACTGGAAAGCTGTACAACTGTGGTGGGGGGAATTCCAAAAAATTCGGTGTTTTTTCATTGGCGAATCCTTTGTCTCCTCAGCTTTTGTATCAGTGTGAAAATGACATTAGCTGGTGGGCAAGTACAGTAGGCACTGGTGGATACGTTCACGATGCTTTTGCCAGAAATGATACGGTTTTTTGTAATGCGGGTGATGGTCTTTATGTAGTTAATTTTTCGGCTACTCCAACATTGTTGGCAAGCCTTACTAGCTATCCTGATATTGGATATAACCATTCTGGATGGCTTTCGGAAGATGGAAAAACCTATGCCATGGGAGATGAAACCCACGGAAAAAAAATGAAGATTCTGGACGTGTCTAATTTATCTTCGATACAGTTTTTGGACACGGTTGGTGTAACGGGTGACAACAATGCGATTCTTCACAACCAAATAATTCGAGGAAATTATGTGTACGTAGCTTATTATTACAACGGAGTGTTTATTTATGATATTTCTTCACCATCAACCCCTGTGTTAGTTGGTTTTTATGATACTTCCAAGGAATTTAATTTTCGAAGTTTCAAAGGTGCTTGGGGCGTATACCCATTTTTACCCTCAGGAAATTTATTGGTTTCCGACATGCAAGAAGGATTGTTTGTGATGGATGTATCTCAAGCCGTAGTTAATTTGCCTGAACAGAAAAGTCAAAGATTTCAGGTCTTTCCCAATCCTGTACATGATCGCCTGAATATAGTTGGGATTCAAGAATTTTGGGGAGAGTACACCGTGACAGTTCAAGAGATAAGTGGAAAGATAATTTTGAATCAAAGAATTGAAAATAATTTCATGAAACTAAATACAATTTCTTTTCCTACCAAAATTCCCTCAGGGATGTATGTTGTAACTATTTTTAATAGTACTTTTGCACAGAGTATAAAAATTATAAAAAACTAATTTTGAGTACAATTTACGATAAATATGAAGCGGTAATTGGATTGGAGATTCATGCCCAGTTGCAAACCAACACAAAGGCTTATTCTTCTGATAAAAATGAATATGGGGCGACACCCAATACCAATGTGAGTGTGGTTACCTTGGGTCATCCAGGGACTTTACCTATGTACAACAAAACAGCAATAAATTTTGCCGTAAAAATGGGGCTAGCTTGTGACAGCAAAATCACCCAAGACATGATTTTTGCGAGAAAAAACTACTTTTATCCCGATTTACCCAAGGGATATCAGATTACTCAGGACGAAACACCGATTTGTACGGGAGGAAAAATTTTGATAAAAACGGAAGATGGACAAGACAAAGAAGTGGCTTTGACCAGAATTCATCTAGAGGAAGATGCGGGAAAAAGTATTCATGATTTAGACCCTTACAACACGTTGATTGATTTGAATAGAGCGGGAGTACCATTGATTGAAATTGTGTCTGAACCAGAAATTAAATCACCTGTAGAAGCGTACAATTATGTAACGGAGGTAAGAAGGCTTGTGCGGTATTTGGAGATTTGTGATGGAAATATGGAGGAAGGAAGCCTGAGGTGTGATGCTAATGTCTCTGTGATGTTAAAAGGAGCAAAAAAATTCGGAAACAGAACCGAAGTAAAGAACATGAACTCGATGAGGAATGTTCAAAAAGCCATTGAGTTTGAAATCAAAAGACAAATAGACTTAATAGAGCAAGGAGAAACAATTGTTACCGAAACAAGAAGTTTCAATGCAGTAAATGGTTCCACGGTTTCTATGAGAAGTAAAGAGGCGGCCAATGATTACAGATACTTTCCCGAGCCGGACTTGCAGCCTATCCAAGTAACTCAAGAGTATGTGGAAGGAGTAAAGAAACAGATGCCTCCTTTGCCTCATTTTCTTTTTAAGAAGTATACGCAAGAATACGGATTGTCTGAATATGACGCAAATGTTTTGACGGATGACAAATCTATTGCCCTATATTTTGAAGAGGTAACAAAAAACACGACTAATTTTAAGTCCGCATCGAATTGGGTGACTGTAACAGTAAAATCTTACTTGAACGAAAAAGCGATTGAGATTAATGAGTTTCCTGTGTCTCCAAAACAAGTAGCGGATATAATTGACTTGATTGATGCAGGTAAAATCAGTAACTCCATTGCCTCTCAAAAGATATTTCCAATGCTCATTGAATCTCCTTCCAAAACAGCACTTCAGATTGCTGAGGAAAACAATTTGATTCAGAACTCAAATGCAGATGAAATTACCGAATTAATAGAAAAAGCTTTGTCCAAATTTCCCGATAAGGTGGAAGAATACAAGGCGGGAAAAAAAGGACTTTTGGGGCTGTTCATGGGAGAAGTCATGAAGTTGTCGCAGGGAAAGGCAGACCCTAAAATGGCAAGTAAAAATTTAAAAGAGTTTTTAGAAAAATAACTAAGATGAAAAAAATATTGATTGGATTTATAGTGCTAGCTGGAATGTGGAGTTGTGGAGAACAAGCAGCTCATTCTATTCAAGGAACTATCGACATGGTAGGAATACAACCTACTCAGCAAATGTATCTTTATAAAATTGAAAATCAGGTTTTGGTACCTATTGACTCAGTAACGCTCAACGAAAAAGGTGAATTCAATTTAGGAATTAAAGCGCCTCAAGATGGAGTATTTCATTTCGGGACTACCGTAAGAAATACATTTCCTTTGGTGCTCAATGAAGAGGCTAAGGAGGTTACCATTCAAATCAATAACAATCAGCAGGTGTCAATGGATTATTCCATAGAAGGTTCCAAAGCTTCTGAAGAAATAGCATTGTTTGCCAAAGAGGTTTTTAAGATGATGAGCCTGAACCAAAGACTATCTGCTCAAGCTCAGCAGTTGGCGCCCACTGATTTTCAAGGGCAACAAACCATACAAAATGAATTTGCTGCTGCCTCTGAGAAATTTATCCAATTTAGAAACGATTATATCCAAAGAAACAAAAATTCAGAAGCTCTTATTGCGGTCATTGACCAAGTAAATCCAGAAACAGAATTGGAGTTATTGAAAGAGATTTCAGAAAACTTGTCCAACACGATGCCTAATTCACCTTATGCCAAAAATATCCAGAATTATCTGGTAAATATGGAGCTTGAAAAGGAAAAGGAAGCAAAAAGAGATCAATTAATTGAAATTGGTAAGACTGCACCAGAATTAGATTTTCCAAACCCTGAAGGAAAGAACATCAAATTGTCATCGCTCAGAGGAAAAGTTGTTCTTATTGATTTTTGGGCTTCGTGGTGTAAACCTTGCAGAGCAGAAAACCCCAATGTAGTTGATACTTACAACAAATATAAAGACAAAGGTTTTGATGTGTATAGTTTTTCTCTTGATAAAGAAAAAGATGCCTGGGTAAAGGCAATTGAACAGGATGGTTTAATATGGAAAAATCACACGAGCGATTTGAAATTTTGGCAAACAGCCGCGATCGATTTGTATGGGTTTAATGGAATTCCTTTTACGGTACTGATCGATAGAGAAGGGAAAATTGTAGCGAAAGGATTAAGAGGTGCAGCACTAGAACAAAAACTAGTAGAGGTATTGTAAAAGAAAGAATAATGAACATGACAAGAACCACAATGAAACTGCTTTTCTCCATCTTTTTACTTCTAAATTCGTATGTTGGGATCACCCAAACGAAGACCGAAATTATAGGTAAGATGAAGAATGGAAGAGGGAAAATGGTGTATCTCCTTCACGAAGAAAAGGGAAAAGTAGTAGCCGTTGATTCTGCGAAAGTAAATGTGTTTGGATCTTATAAATTGACTGCTGAGGTTGTTCTTACTGACTTTTATCAACTTACCACAGATAGGAAGGAAGGCATTCTGCTCTTATTGAAAGGGAAAGAAAAAGTGAAAATTAAATCAGGCGCTAGCCTAAAAGAAAAAAATTATCAGATTTCAGGATCAAAAGATAGTGAACTCATTCAAGAGTTTTTATCAGTGAAGTCAAACGAAAATGTTTCAAAAGATTCGTTGAAAGAATACGCCAGCCAATTTGTAGAGAAAAATGCCTCTTCTTTGGCCGTGTTTGTTGCCTTGAACGAAACCAAAGACATAAAAAAAGCCCTGGAACAAGCCGAAAAAGGAATAGGAGAGACCTATCCAAATACCATGTTTCACAATTCACTAAAGACTGCTTTAGCTTCTATTTCTCCGGCTAATTCAACGAACAACAAGGCTGCGGTAGGACAACTCGCGCCTGAGGTAAATATGCCAAATCCCGATGGAAAAATTATCCCCATAGAATCTTTGAGAGGGAAAGTTGTATTGATTGATTTTTGGGCTTCTTGGTGTGGTCCCTGTCGGAGAGAAAACCCCAATGTAGTGAAGTTGTATCACAAATATAAAGACCAAGATTTTGAGGTGTACAGTGTGTCTTTGGATAACAACAAAGGAAAATGGCTGCAGGCGATAGAAAAAGATCAACTGAGCTGGCCAAGTCATGTAAGCGATCTCAAAGGATGGGGATCTGCAGCAACCTCAATTTATGGATTTAGAGGAATTCCTTATACCGTCTTGGTAGACAGGCAAGGAAAGATAATTCAAACCCGATTGAGAGGTGCGGCTCTGGAAAGAAAGTTGGCTGAAATTTTTGCTGAATAATGCAACTAGACAAAGGAAAAAAAATATATTTTGCCTCAGATTTTCATCTTGGAGTACCTACTTATGAGAAAAGTAGGGAGCGAGAAAGAAAAATTGTTTCTTGGTTGAGCCAAGCTCAAAAAGATGCTGAAGTAATTTATTTGGTGGGAGATATTTTTGATATGTGGTTTGAATACAAGCATGCCATTCCAAAATATTTTTCGAGATTTTTCGGGAAAATTGCAGAATTAACCGATGCCGGAATCCGAGTTGTGTTCTTTACGGGTAACCACGACATGTGGATGTTTGATTACCTCACAAAAGAATTAGGGGTAGAAATCCTTACAGAAAAATTGGAAATCACCTACAATGACAAGTCGTTTTTAATTGCTCACGGAGACGGATTAGGTCCAGGCGACAAGGGATACAAATTAATCAAAGCGATTTTTAGAAATAAACTATGCCAATGGATGTTTGCTCGGCTTCATCCAAATTTTGGACTAGGAATCGCCAATTTTTTTTCCCGATCGAGCAGAAAACACTCTGTAAATGATGATAAGTTTTTGGGAGAGGAGAACGAATGGCTGATTACCTACTCAAAAGAAGTGTTAAAGCACAAATCAGTGGATTATTTTGTGTTCGGCCATCGTCATCATCCTATTGTATTTCCCTTGTCAGAAACGAGTACCTATATCAATTTGGGCGAATGGATTTCTCAATATAATTACCTCGTGTTTGATGGAGAAGACTGCGAGCTAATCCCTTATTCTCAATAATTAATTCCTTCGTTACTTGAGTCCGTATTCCTTTATTTTTCTGTAGAGGGTTCGTTCCGAAATACCCAATTCTTTTGCTGCATACTTTCTTTTTCCCCGATGCTTTTCCAGTGCTTTTGCAATCATTTCTTTTTCTTTTTCCTCTAAGGATAAAATCTCTTCTACCTCTTCATGTTCATGAATATCAGGTTGCTGAAATGAAATGGAAGGTCGAGCAGGAAATGTTTCTCTTGGGGCATATTCTTGACGCACGTCCTTATCCATTTTATTTATTATGGCAATGTCATTTTCGGGAAAATCAACCTCTACATTTCCATTATTGTTGACAATGTCTACAATAATTTTCTTCAGCTCCGTAATGTCTTTTTTCATGTCAAAAAGAACTTTGTGCAGAATATCTCTTTCGCTCATACCAGAATGTGACTCGCCATCATTTGGTAAAAGCATAGGTAAATTATTTTGGTAAACAGCCGGTAAATATGTGCTTAGCTTTTCGGCATTTATATCGCGGGAATTCTCTATTACCGAAATTTGCTCCGTTATGTTTTTTAGTTGTCTTATATTTCCTTGCCAAGTATAGTTGATAAGCATTTCTTTTGCCTCGGGGGTAAGAACAATAGTTGGCATTCTGTATTTTTCGGCAAAGTCTGAGGCAAATTTTCTAAAAAGCAAATGAATATCGTCTCTTCTCTCTCTAAGTGGAGCAAGTTTTATAGGGACCGTACTTAGCCTGTAATAAAGGTCTTCTCTAAATTTCCCTTTTTGGATGGCTTCCTCTAGCTTTGTGTTGGTAGCGGCAATTACTCTTACATCCGTTTTTTGAACCTTTGAGGAACCTACTTTGTAAAATTCTCCAGACTCCAGCACTCTCAATAATCGGGCTTGGGTAGACAACGGAAGTTCTCCCAGTTCATCCAAAAAAATGGTGCCTCCATCTGCCTGTTCAAAATATCCTTTTCTTTTTTCGTGAGCCCCTGTAAACGAGCCTTTTTCATGGCCAAATAACTCAGAATCTATCGTTCCCTCAGGAATTGCTCCGCAGTTTACGGCAATGTATTCGGCATGTTTTCTTTTGCTGTATTGATGAATTACCTGGGGCATGATTTCTTTTCCCGTACCACTCTCTCCCATGATTAGAACAGAAATATCTGTAGGAGCAACCTGAACAGCTACTTCCAATGCTCTATTTAGTCCTGCTGAATTTCCAATAATTCCAAATCTCTGCTTTACTGATTGTATATCCATTAGTTTACTAATTCTGCTATTAATGATGTTTTTGTGTAGCCTGTAATTTTTACTTGTACATAGTCTCCAACACTGTAATTACCTTTTGGGAAGATGCATGTTGAATTTTGGGAGTTTCTACCCATGTATTCATCCTCGGATTTCTTGGAGACTTTTTCAACCAATACTTCATACACTTTGCCTACTTCTTCTTTATGATAGTCAAGCTGGTGCTTATGCTGTAGGTCAATTACCTCCATTAATCTTCGTTGCTTTGTTTCTTCAGGTACATCGTCTTCGTATTTTCTTTCTGCCAAAGTTTTTGGCCTTTCGGAGTATTTGTACATGTAGGCAAAAGAGAATTTTACCTCCTCCATTAGGCTTAATGTATCTTGATGTTGCTCTTCCGACTCGCCACAGAAACCAATAATCAAATCGGTTGATATAGTTGCCTTTGGCACAATTCTTCTTATCGCTTCTATTCTATTCAGATACCACTCTCTGGTATATCCTCTGTTCATTTTTTTTAGCATTTCACTATTTCCTGATTGTACAGGCAAGTGAATGTAGTCGCATATATTCTCGTATTTTGCAATTACCTCTAGCACGTCATCGCCCATATCCTTGGGATGAGAAGTAGAGAATCTCACTCTCAGCTTAGGATTTATTTTCCCCACCATTTCCATCAATTGAGCAAAGTTCGTGGTAGGAATACTCGGGTCTTTTATTTCTCCTTTTGAGGACATATTCCATCGGTAACTATCTACATTTTGTCCCAGCAAAGTTACTTCTCTGTAGCCTCTTTCAAATAAATCTCGAGCTTCCGCTACAATTGTCAATGGGTTTCTGCTTCGTTCTCTTCCTCTTGTAAATGGCACAACACAAAACGAACACATATTGTCACAACCTCGGGTGATAGATACAAATGCGGTAACTCCTGTTTGATCCAATCTAACTGGAGAAATATCTGCGTAAGTTTCCTCTCTGGATAACAGCACATTCACCGACTTTTGTCCTCCTTCTGTTTCTTCAAGTAAATTGGGCAAATCTCTGTAGGCATCGGGTCCTACAACTAAATCAACTAGTTTTTCTTCTTCCAAAAGAGCGGCTTTTAATCTTTCGGCCATGCACCCCAAAACACCAACCATCAGGCTAGGTTTTTTCTTTTTCATCTTTTTGAAAGTGGTTAACCTCTTTCTTACCGTCTGCTCTGCTTTATCACGAATGGAACAAGTGTTCAATAAAATTAAATCAGACTCCTCAATATTGCGGGTTGTTTCATAACCGTTTTCTGCAAGAATGGAGGCTACAACTTCACTGTCCGAAAAATTCATGGCACAACCGTAGCTCTCGAGATAGAGTTTTTTACCCTCCAATGACTTTGAGTTTTCTAAAACCAACGCCTCTCCTTGCTTCGATTCATCTATTGTTTTGTCTAGTTTGTCCATTTCTCTATTTGAGTTCAATTGTTTTGCAAAGATAAAAAAAACTGACAGAATAGCAGTCTTTTTGACGAAGGTAAAAAACCAAGATAATGACGGTAAAAAAGCATCAATTCGGTCCTGATTTACTATCGTTTCTTGGCTGCAAAAAAAATACATTTTGATTTGTGCAAAAAAAGTCCTTAATTTTGCTCAGCTTGAATTTATCTACATTTACAGCCCATTACGTTCATTTATTTTGTCAATAGAGATGAAATTAAAACCAATATAACTTTATGTCCAAGAACTTAGTCATTGTTGAGTCACCAGCCAAAGCCAAAACCATTGAAGGGTATTTGGGAAAAGGATTTACCGTAAAATCAAGCTTTGGTCACGTAAGAGATATTCCTCGTAAAGGAATGGGAATAGATATAGAGAATGATTTCAACCCAAACTATGAAGTATCTGAGGATAAAAAGAAAGTCGTAGCAGAGCTCAAAAGGTTGACAAAGGCAGCGGATATAGTGTGGTTAGCAACTGATGAGGATCGAGAAGGAGAAGCAATCTCTTGGCATCTTTACGAAACATTAGGATTGAAATCAAAAGAAACGAAAAGAATCACATTCAACGAGATCACAAAGACTGCCGTTCAAAACGCAATTGAAAATCCCCGAAAGATTAATATTGATTTAGTAAATGCCCAGCAAGCACGAAGAGTGTTAGATAGGTTGGTAGGTTTTGAACTTTCTCCTGTCTTATGGAAAAAAATAAAACCTTCTCTTTCTGCGGGTAGAGTTCAGTCGGTCACAGTGAGGTTGATTGTGGAGAGAGAAAGAGAGATTAGAGAATTTAATAGTGTTGCTGCCTTTAAGGTAAAAGCTGAGTTTCTGCTGGATGGAACCGTGATTAAAGCGGACTTGGGGAAAACATTTAAAACGGAAGAGGAAACTCTTAATTTTTTGAATGATTGTGCTCAAGCGCAATTCACGATTAATACAATTGAGAAGAAACCTGCCAAAAAATCTCCTGCGCCTCCATTTACTACCTCTACATTGCAGCAAGAGGCGAGTAGAAAACTAGGGTTTTCTGTAAGTCGTACCATGAGTGTGGCACAAAAACTCTATGAATCTGGAAGAATTACCTACATGAGAACAGATTCTATCAATTTATCTAAAACAGCCAGAAATGGTGCAGAGGCGGAAATAAAAAAAGCGTACGGAAACGAATTTTCGCACCCTAGAGTTTTTAAAACCAAAACTAAAGGAGCACAAGAAGCACACGAGGCGATTAGGCCTACTAGTTTTGCAGTGCATTCGGCTGGAAACGATAGCAGTGAGAATCGACTTTATGATTTAATCTGGAAAAGAGCCATTGCTTCTCAAATGAGTGAGGCCAAGCTAGAAAAAACAACCGTTAAAATTGCGGGAGATACAATCAAAGAATTATTTACTGCACGAGGTGAGATAATTTTGTTTGAAGGTTTTTTGAAGGTGTACTTAGAAGGAAGAGATGATGAGAACGAAGATCTTGACGAAGCGAATGAAGGCATTTTTCCTCCAATGAAAAAAGGAGATTTTCTGGAAGTAAAGATGATAGAAGCAACCCAGCGTTACACGCGTCCACCGGCAAGATACACGGAGGCATCTCTTGTGAAAAAACTAGAAGAATTGGGAATTGGTCGACCGTCTACCTACGCACCAACAATTACCACTGTTCAGAAAAGAGGATATGTGACAAAAGACGAGATTGAATATAGCAAACGAAATTACGCACAACTCACTCTCAAAAATGGGGAAGTAAAATCAAAAGAACTTACCGAAAACTACGGAGGAGACAAGAATAAGTTGTCGCCAACCGATATCGGTACTGTAGTGAACGATTTTCTGGTATCAAATTTTGATGGAATTTTGGATTATAATTTTACCGCTTCAGTAGAAAAGGAGTTTGATGACATTGCAGAAGGATTGATGAAGTGGACGGAAATGATCCGGAAGTTTTATGATCCTTTTCATGCTAAAGTAGAAAACACACTGGAACACGGAGAAAGACAATCTGGAGAAAGAGTACTTGGAGAAGATGAAAACGGCAACGATATTTTGGTACGGATAGGGCGATTTGGACCTATGGCACAAATTGGAAGAACCTCCGAAGAGGAGGACGGACCGGCCCCAAAGTTTGCCTCATTGCAAAAGAATCAGAGTTTAGAAACAATTACCCTCGAAGAGGTTCTGGACTTATTTAAGCTACCAAAAGAGTTGGGGACTTACGAAGGTCATGAGGTAATAGTATCAAACGGAAGATTTGGTCCCTACATCAAGTATGACACCTTGTTTGTTTCAATTCCCCGAGAGGAGGAGCCGTTGGATATGAAACTAGACAGAGCCATTGAGTTAATTTTAGAAAAACAAAAAGCTGATGCTCCCATCGCAGAATATGAAGGTTTGCCTGTGCAAAAAGGTTCGGGAAGATTTGGCCCATTTATCAAATGGAATGATATGTTTATCAATGTGAACAAAAAGTATGACTTTGATAACCTATCGAAAGAAGATATTGTGGAATTGATTGAGGTGAAAAAACAAAAAGAGATAGATAAGATTATTCACAATTGGGAAGAAGAAGGGATACGAGTAGAAAAGGCACGATGGGGAAGATTTAACGTGATTAAGGGAAAAACAAAAATCGAACTGCCCAAAACTACCAAGGCCGAAAAATTGACGCTTGAAGAAGTGAAAGCGATGATTGAAAAGGCAAAGCCAGCCAAGAAAAAAACCGCTAAGAAAAAAACTGCGGCAAAAAAGAAAACCGTAAAAAAGAAGTAAGGAGCTGACCTATGAAAGATTTCTCGATTTTCTGTACGCCAGTCTCGGAGCAAAACCAGAAAGAGTACAGTGTAAGCCCCAAAACTTTAGGTTCTAAGGTAATATTTCACAAAGGAGAAGAAATTGAAAAGGGAACCAAAGTAGCGTTTCTTGGAGTAAAAGAGTCGAGAGGCTCTTCGCTCATATCAGTGAAAGATTCGCCAGATGCAGTTAGAAAACAACTCTACAAATTATATCCCGGAGTAGACGTCCCGTGCATCGACATCGGGAATATTAAGGGAGGAGAATCTCCTACAGATACACTTTTTGCCCTCACAGAAGTACTGAGCGAACTCATTCGAAAAGACATAATTCCTGTTGTAATTGGCGGAAGTCAAGAATTAACGGTGGGTATGTACAAAGCCTTTGAAAAACTTGAACTAATCATTAACCTAACTACAGTAGATAGGAAAATTGATTTTCAATCAATTAATGAAACCACCTCAGACTCCTACCTCAAAGATATTCTATTAGCAAAACCCAATTATCTTTTCAACTACGCCAATTTGGGAAGTCAATCATACTATCTGGATCCCGACAATGTCACCATGATGCACAAGTTGTTTTTCGACTCCAAGCGATTGGGTGAACTTCAAGCCAACATAGAGCTTGCAGAACCTATCCTTAGAAACTCGAATATTGTCAGTATTGATTTGAATAGTATTAGGCAAAGCGAAGTGCCGGGAACTAGTTTTGCCTCACCCAACGGTTTTTTTGGTAACGAAGCATGTCAGCTCGCAAGATACGCAGGAATAAGTGATAAGCTAAATGTTATTGGTTTTTTTGAAATGACACCTGAGTTTGATATACAACATCAAACTGCCCAATTGGTGGCTCAAATGATTTGGTATTTTCTGGATGGAGTAGGCAGCCGGAAGAACGAGTCCCCCATTTCAAATAGTAAGTATTACATCAATTACAAAGTTGTGATCTCCAATACCGAAGAGGAGCTTATCTTTATCAAAAGCCAGAAATCTGGAAGATGGTGGATGAAAATTCCTTATCCGCCTTCAAAGAAGCGCAAATATGAAAGGCACCACTTGGTTCCATGTTCATACTCTGATTATGAAACAGCTCTCAAAGATGAGATGCCAGATTTGTGGATAAATACCTACAATAGAATCTATTCTTAGCGATTTTTTTTGGTTAATTTTTAAAATTCTCTTTAAGAATTTAGCAAGAAACAATTGGTAAAAAATTTTCTCATACCGATTTTTTCACTATTTTAGCAGTTCATTCACTAATGAACAACCTTATGAAAAAAGTAGTACTAATAGCATTTGTGGTAAGTTTAACTTTTGTGTCAAAAGCACAGCAAGACCCTCAGTTTACTCATTTTATGTTCGACCAATTGTCATTTAACCCAGCCTCTGTTGGTTTTAAAGATGCTTTTTGTTTAACAGCAATTTCGAGAAGACAATGGACTGGGTTTAGTGCTGGAGAACCAAATACAACCCTCGTTAATTTTACTGCTCCAAAGATAGATTTAATCAAAGGAGGTTTGGGATTTTCCTATTACAACGACCAAATTGGGTTCGAAAAAAATAATGTATTCAGATTGTCTTATTCCCTTCACTTACGAGATTTAGGTTTGAGCGACATCGGAGGAGGAAACTTCGCAATTGGTTTATCTGCAGGGTATTTTCAAAAGAGTATTAATGGAACATGGATTACGCCAGATGGAGTTCCTGGAGGAACGGGTGCAGGACAAGATCAATCAATACCAACTGGAAATCAAAACGAGGGAGGAATGAGTTTTAATGCTGGATTGTATTACAAAAACCCAAGTTTATATGTTGGTATTTCTACTACAAACATTACTCAAACCGAATTAAAAGCTCTCAGTGTTTCTGCATCCAGACATTATTTTGTGATGGGAGGATACGAATCTCCTGAGATTTTGGGAGGATTTGTGTTAAAACCCAATGTGCTCATCAAGTCGGACGGGATAAAAACACAATATGATTTTAATTTACACGTTTTAGCATACAATACATTTTGGGCTGGAGCGACTTACAGACACAATGATGCAATAGCGCCAATGGCAGGACTGCAATTATTGAAAGGCGGAGCTCTTAAGGTAGGATATTCCTATGGGTTAGGAACTTCGTTTTTAAGTAACTATTTCACTAATGGAAACCACGAAATCATGTTAAACTACTGTTTTAGTGTAACTCCGCCAATTAGAGAAGAGAAAGAAGTTCACCCGTATTTTTTATAAAAAAATTGAAACATAATTAAATTTTTAGCGTAATAAGGATTGAATTTTGAGTTATTAACAATATATTTGTTAATAATTCTAAAAGAAAAGAATGAGAGATATGAAAAGATTAGCAACAATGATAGGGTTTGCAGTTTTGGTATTTTCCAGCTGTCAAACAGGTAATGGAGAGTTGATTGGTGTGCAGGGAAGGCCAGAGTGGTATGGGTATGATCCATTGGATATGCAATATATCGCTGCAGGAAGTTTTCAAATGGGACAAAGTGACCAAGATGTTCCTTTTACTCAGCAAAACAAAACAAAAACGGTAACAGTTTCGGCTTTCTACATGGACCATACTGAGATTACAAACAATGAATATCGTCAGTTTGTTTATTGGGTAAGAGATTCTATCGCAATGAGATACCTTGCGGAAGAATTTCCAGAAGAATTTTTATTGCCTACCTATGACGATGAGCTTGAGGAAAAAGACGAAGAAGATTGGAATTTGGATTGGGATGTAGAAATAGATTGGGAAGATCCTGACTTCTATCCGATATTGATGTCTGAAATGGTGTTGCCAGAAAATCAGAGATTTTATGGTGCAAGAGAAGTGGATGTAAGAAAATTAACATTTGATTACTACTGGATAGACTTTAAAGCAGCAGCTCAAAAAGGAAGGCCTGTAGTAAAAGCTATCTCCAATACTGAATACGAAGACCGAGAAGAGCACAGATTGAAAATGAAAGACGAAGGTTTCGATTTTCCAGTGGATCAATACGATGAAGAGATTCAACAAGGTAGAGACCTAGATTTAGGATGGAGAAACAGCAAGGGGCAAAATAATGCCATTCGATCTCATTCAGACCGTTCTAGATTTATTATTCACGAACAAATCAATGTGTACCCAGATACGTTGGTATGGGTGAACGATTTTGCCTATTCGTACAACGAGCCTTATGCAAGACAATACTTTTCGAGTGTAGCATACGATGATTATCCAGTAGTGGGAATTACTTGGAATCAAGCAAAAGCTTTCTGTGTATGGAGAACGAACTTATTAAACGGTCACCTAGGAAGAATTGGTGATCCAAGAATCGACAATTTTAGATTGCCATCCGAGGCGGAATGGGAGTATGCAGCAAGAGGTGGATTAGACCAAAGTCCATATCCTTGGGGAGGACCTTATATCAGAAACTCGAAAGGATGTTTCTTAGGGAATTTTAAACCTATGAGAGGAAGATACATGGAAGATGGAGGAACTTACACAGTAAAAGCAAACTCTTACCATCCAAACG
Source organism: Flavobacteriales bacterium (assembly GCA_023255335.1). Taxonomy (GTDB): domain Bacteria; phylum Bacteroidota; class Bacteroidia; order Flavobacteriales_D; family CAJJDF01; genus CAJJDF01. The sequence goes on from JALRIS010000093.1 coordinate 26,076, forward strand.
ACTACGGTTTATATTGTATGGCAGGAAATGTGGCAGAATGGACCAATACCGCTTACGATGAGTCCATGTATGAATTTTCTCATGACCTAAACCCTGAATACGAGTACAATGCGTTGGATCATGATCCTATCTCAATGAAAAGAAAAGTAATTAGAGGAGGGTCCTGGAAAGACATTGGCTATTACCTTCAAACAGGTTCAAGAACATACGAGTATCAAGATACTGCGAAAAGCTACATCGGATTTAGATGTGTTTCTAGTTATCTTGGAAGAGGAGGAAACGAAAAAGGAGGAGACGTAAACTAATTACCCAGCAGATTTTATTATTTAATACAACCCATTTGAATCGGACGTTCAAAGAAAAACACAATTAATAACAAACTAAAAAAGAAAAAAAAGTCTATGAAACCAGGAACTAAAGCATGGAAAAATTTTATGTCAAAACTGTACGGAATTGGTGCAGCAATTGTAATTGTTGGAGCCTTATTTAAAATCCAACACTGGCCGGGAGCAAGTTTGATGCTTACTGTAGGTCTTGGAACAGAGGCAATTATTTTCTTATTCTCAGCATTTGAACCAATCCACGAAGAATATGACTGGACACTTGTATACCCAGAATTGGCTTTAGGTCACGATTCTGATGATGATGAAATTACTTCATTGACGCACCGAAACTCTGGCGGTTCTGTAACACAGCAACTTGACGGAATGTTGGAAGAAGCGAAGATTGATGGTGCCCTCATCGAAAGTTTAGGGAATGGAATGAGAAACTTGTCGGAAACTGCGAATAAAATAAGTAACATGTCTGATGCTACTTCTGTTTCTGCAGATTACACTAATAGTTTGAAGAATGCTGCCGCTAAGGTAGATGGTTTGGCTGAGTCTTATTCAAAAGCAAGTGAATCACTAATGGGATTAACTGGTTCTGCAGAAGCAGGTAAATCTTTTGGTGAAGAAATGCAAAAGGTAGCAGGAAACCTTACAGCATTGAACAAAGTATATGAAATGCAATTAGAAGGAGCGACAGAATCACTTGAAAACTCAAAGAAAATCCAATCTGGAATTGGTGAAATGATGGGAACTCTTGCAGATTCAGTAGAAGACACGAAAAACTACAAAGCTAATATCACTGAGTTAAGTAAAAACTTGCAAGCACTTAATAAAGTATATGGTAACATGCTAAATGCCATGAATATTAACCCGAACGGGTAATAGTCTATTGTATTAAAACAATTATTAACTTTTTAAAACAAGAAAAAAATGGCAGGTGGAAAAGAAACCCCAAGGCAGAAAATGATTGGAATGATGTATTTGGTACTAACAGCAATGTTGGCACTAAACGTTTCCAAGAGTATTCTTGATGCCTTTATTACAATAGATGAACAAGCACTAGAGCAAAACACAAATATTGTGCAAGCTATTAATGGTGTTGGTATTAAAATCGCTTTCTTGAAAGAGGATCCTCAGTCAAAAAAGACAGCTGCGGAAATAGAACCAGTGTTCAACAAAATAAAAGAATTTTCTAATAGTGCAGATGATTTGTTTTACAACGAATTAAATGAGATGTTCAAAGAAACTGAAGGAAAAGTATGGTTCAAAAAAGACCCTACTACACAAGTTACTGAATATACTCCGCTAGATGAAATTAAGAAAAAAGATGACTACGATACTCCAACAAGATTTTTTGGAGGAGATACGCCTAAGTCTATCAAAAGAGGGAAAGCCTTGAGAGAGAAATTGATCGAATATAGAGATCAGTTGATTTTGACTGTAGCAGACTCTGTGAAAGATGACCAAAACAAATGGCACGTAATCACGAAAGCCAACTTAGGAAGTCTGGAAGCATTTGCGAAGTTTTTGAAAGATGACAACCATCCAAATAAAGGTGAGTTAACTGAGATTTACTCAAGTTTAACAAAACCTGAGAAGGTAAAGCAACACAAAGAGATGAAAGATTGGAACGTAGCAAGATTCTACCACCAACCAATGGTAGGAGTAGTGAGTACTATGACCTCTTTGAGAAATGACATTCGACTTGCTCAACAAAAGGCATCTAAAATGTTGTTGTCTAGAATTGACAAACCAATGATGAATATCAACAAGGTAGAAGCTCAAGTTATTGCCTCTACACAGTACTTAAACGTAGGTGAAAAACTAGACGTAAAGGTTGGGATTGTTGCATTTGACTCAACTAAAAAATACCCAATCAAATATAGAATGGGCGATGCAGGTGATTATGCTACTTCTGACTCGGGTGCATTTGTAATTAGTGCAGGTTCGCCAGGAAAAAGAAATCTAGAAGGAAACTTATTGGTAGAGTTGGCAGGAACTCCAACAGAATTGCCATTTGCTTTTGAATATACAGTAGGGAAGCCATCGGCATCCATTGCAGCACCTGAATTGAATGTTATGTACAGAGGGTACGACAACAAAATTCAAGCGGTAGCTTCAGGTTATCCACCAGACGCAGTAAAAGTGTCTTGTTCTGGGTGTAAGTCTTTTTCGAAAAAAGGAGATTTGTACATTGCACAAGTAGGAGGAGGAAAAGAGGCGACTGTCTCTGTAACTGCTGATGGTAAAAAAGTAGGTTTCCAAAAGTTTAGAATTATGCCAATGCCTAAACCACAGCCTTACTTTGCAGGAAGAACTTATGGAGATAATACAATTAAAAGTGGATTATTAAAGCAAACTCCACCTTTGACAGCGAAATTAGCCGATTCACCTTTGGACGTTCAGTTTTCTGTAAAATCATTTACCCTAGAAGTAATTGTAAATGGAAAATTAATTGAAGAAAAAGGAAGAGGAGGTTCATTAACTCCTAAGATGAAGAACCTGTTGAAAAATGCGAAGAAAGGACAAAAAGTTTATTTTAGTGACGTAATGGTTGCTGGACCTGACGGAAAGTCTAAACCAATTGGAGGACTTACCTTCAAGGTGTTGTAACACAACATTAAGAGTAAAATTGCGTACTAGTTAAATATGGATTAATAAGAAACGAGATGAAGACGAAAATAATAGCATTAGCACTGGCAGCATCAGCGATGATAGCGGGAGTTGCTTTAGCACAATTACAAAGCACCGGTGTATCTCCGTCCAATGTATTGGATGGGTTGTATGTACAACAACATATACCAACCAAGAAAGTTATTTCTTACGTGCCTTTGCGAGAAGCTGACGTAATGTGGAGTAAGAGAATATGGAGAGTGATTGACGTTCAACAGAAGCTAAATTTCCCTTTGTTTTACCCACGTGAACCACTTACTGATAGAATGGCGTTGTGGGATATTATTAAGTACGGAATTGAAACAGAAGGAAGTCTTACTCCCTATGAAATTAATGGAGAAGGAAAGTTAGATTTTGATGGTGAGTTTTTGTACCCGGTTGTGGCTCCTCAAGGAAATACCAACGATACAACATATAAAACTTCGATTGATAACTTGTTGTATAATACCTCGCAAGTGCAAAAGTTGGATGAAAACGGTGAACCTATGTTTGATGAAGAAGGAGATGATATTTTCATTACTTCAAAGGATCCAGTTACAGCAGAGAACATTATGCAATACTTAGTGAAGGAAGATTGGTTTTTTGATAAGCAAAGATCTGTGATGGATGTGAGAATAATAGGAATTTGTCCTATCATCGCAACCTATGACGAAGATGGTGAGTTTAAAGCGCCAAAGCAGCTGTTTTGGTTATATTTCCCAGAGTGTCGTTACGTATTTCAAAATTATTTTGTGTACAACAGACAAAACGATGCACAACGAATGTCGTTTGATGATTTGTTCTGGAAAAGACAATTTGCTAGTTACATCTACAAAGAGTCCAATGTGTATGACAGAGAAATAAATCACTATGAGAAAAACGGAATAAAAGTTTTGCTCGAAGGAGAAAAGATTAAAAACAAAATGCTGATTATAGAACACGATTTGTGGCATTTATAATCTTAAGTTAATACCATTAAAATGGCTGCATAGAATTTCTATGCAGCCTTTTTTGTTAAAAACAAGAGTTGATGAAAAAAATATTGATAACGGGTGGTGCCGGATTTATTGGTTCCCATGTGGTAAGATTGTTCTTGCAAAAATACCCTGAGTATGACATCGTAAATTTGGATAAATTAACCTATGCTGGGAATTTAGAAAATCTACAAGATGTAGAATCAAATCCACGGTATACGTTTTGCAAAGGAGATATTGTGGACGAGCGTTTCGTGGTAAATTTATTTGAAGAACACCAGTTTGATGGTGTTGTTCATTTAGCCGCTGAATCTCATGTAGATAGATCTATATCAAATCCTACGGAGTTTATTAAGACAAATGTGATAGGCACAATAAATTTGCTAAACGCAGCTCGTAACAGCTGGAAGGATAATTTTGAAGACAAGGTGTTTTACCATATTTCTACCGATGAGGTATACGGTTCGCTTGGCAAAGAAGGTTTTTTTGTTGAGGACACTCCTTATGATCCTAGAAGTCCTTATTCAAGTTCCAAAGCAAGTTCAGATCACTTGGTTAGAGCTTACTTTCACACTTACGGAATGCCAGTAAAGATTTCTAATTGTTCTAATAATTACGGCTCTCACCAGTTTCCAGAAAAGTTGATTCCGCTCATGATTCATAATATCAAACAAAAGAAGCCCTTGCCAGTTTATGGCGAAGGATTGAACATAAGAGATTGGCTTTGGGTAAATGATCATGCACGGGCAATTGACGTTATCTTTCACAACGGAAAATTGGGAGAGACTTACAATATTGGTGGAAATAATGAATGGACAAACATTGATTTGGTGAAGCTTCTTTGTCGAACTATGGATAAAAAATTAAAGAGAGAGCAGGGAGAAAGTGAGAAGTTAATAACGTATGTGAAAGATAGAGCGGGTCACGATATGCGCTATGCAATTGATGCTACCAAAATAAAGAATGAATTAGGTTGGGAGCCGTCTATTACTTTTGAGGTAGGTCTGGAGCAGACCGTAGAATGGTATCTAAAGAATGAAGATTGGCTCGAAAATGTTACTTCTGGTGAATACCAGAAATACTACGAAAAGCAATACAAATAAGTAAAAAAGCGACTGTCAAAGGTTGCTTTTTTTTGTTTTGTTCCAAATAAAAATAGAATTATTGTGGGTGAGTTGTTCGGGAGATTTAGCAGTTATGATATACACAATATCGATAGCTGGAAGAACAAAGAATCCACCTCCTAGAGTAAGTGTATAGGTTATTGGAATACGAGGAGAAGTTCCCAAATACATTCTGTGAACCCCAAACACTCCTAAAGTAACGGCTAAAGCAACAGCAGTAGCTTTCATTTTGTTAAATTCTTTAAGTGAGAGAGAATCTACTGTTACACCTTTTATAGGAGATAAAGTGCTTTTAAATTCCAGAATATTGTCAAAATTGTGAGGGGTGGCGAACATTGAACTCGAGAATTGGGGGAGAGTCAGAGATAGCACAATACACAGTAAAATATGTTTCATGATAGACTGATTAGGAATTTATGTAGTTGAAATAAATGAAAAAAAAGCCCGTATGTTTGTCATACGGGCTTTGTTTAATGAGCTCTCTTATTTGTTTGCTGCATAGTTTTTTGCAACTTCTTCCCAATTAATAACATTAAAAAATGCAGTAATATAATCAGGCCTTCTATTTTGGTAATTTAGGTAGTAAGCGTGTTCCCATACATCTATTCCCATGATAGGGAACCCTGAGCAACCAACACCCGACATCAATGGATTATCTTGGTTCGGAGTGCCACACACTTCTAGTTTTCCTCCTGGATGAACACATAGCCAAGCCCATCCTGAGCCAAATTGAGTTGCTGCAGCATTTGAAAATGCAGTTTTAAATCCTTCGAATGATCCAAAAGCATCATTAATCGCTGAGGCTAATTCACCTGTTGGTTCTCCACCTCCATTTGGAGACATAATTGTCCAGAACAATCGGTGGTTGTAAAAGCCTCCACCATTGTTTCGAACTGCTCCATTCGACATATCGAGGTTCTCCAGGATTTCTTCAATTGATTTTCCTGCAAGCTCAGTTCCTTCAATAGCTCCGTTTAGTTTAGTTGTATAACCATTATGGTGTTTGCTATGGTGTATTTCCATAGTTCTCGCATCAATATGAGGTTCTAATGCATCGTATGCATAAGGTAATTCTGGTAATGTAAATGACATAATTTTTAAAGTTTAACTGTAAATGATTATTTAGAACAAATATAATTAATCCAAATTGGATTGTAAAGAAAAGAACCCCTGAATGAGGGGCTCTTTTTTATTCTTTTTTGGTGGACTCTCAGTTACTTGTTAGGTGCTTGTAATTAACCCCGTACAAGATGATAAATACAAGCGAAAAAATGCTTCCTACAATCACAGCTGCGGCTGCTAGCTTGTTGTCTAGTAGCAAAAGAGGGATGCTAATTTCTAAGGCTGTAGCACAGATATACAACCAAAATCCAAGTTTGAGTAGTTTTCGCATGAGTAAAGCAGCAATGATACTTAGTAGATACACCACCATACTATTGTAGTTGAGTAATTCTGCATGTTCCAAGACAGTATCTGCCACTTCGAATAGAACCTGAAGAAAGGGTTCCCCTTTTTTACCTTCAATATCGGTATTGGCAATTTCTTCGCGAACAATGTCAATGTTCCCAGAAAATACAAAAGCATTTACTATGCTAGATACCAGCATCATAAAACTCCAGCCAATCGTTATGATTGTGAGTACATTGAGCATTTCGGGGAGTTTTTTCTTCATGTCTTTTTAGTTTTCTAAGACATCATCCAAAATGTCTTCATTCGAAATATTTGGATTGATTCCTTTGTATTTAGCGTCTCCAAAGGCTAAGATTGGGATAAAGATAAATGACAAGAGAACTAGCCCAACGGTGAAACCATCGCCTTTTCCAAATCTTGTTGAGATTGCCGACCACACCATGATAGAGGCGATGAGGTTTACGAGGGGAATAAAGAATAAAATCAACCACCACCCCGGTTTTTCTGCAATTTGGGTTAATACATAAATGTTGTAGAAAGGAATTATGGCTGCCCAGCCTGGTTGTCCAGCTTTTTCGAACATTTTCCAGAGGGAAGCAATAAGAAAAATGATAAATCCAATGTAAATAATAAGTAAAAATGCGATGGTAATAAGTTTTTTAAGGTTAATAAGTATCAAAATAGCGAGAATTTGTGAAAAGAAGAAATTCTGAACTAGTTTTTAGTAACTTTGTAGTCAATAAAACGAAAAGATGGAAACACAAGAAATGCCAATTACGATCTATTCGGAAATGACACCGAACCCAAATACGATGAAATTCGTTGCCAACAAGATGTTGGTGGGAGAAGATGTTGTAGCTGAATACCTGAGTAAAGAGGAGGCAAAAGATTCTTCAGAAATTGCAGAGTCCTTGTTTGCTTTTCCTTTTGTGAAGGGAGTTTTTATCACAAGAAACTTTATTACCGTTTCTAAAATGGCAGAAATAGAGTGGGAAGACATAACACTAGAGCTAAGATTATTCATAGCCGATTCCTTAAAAAAGAACCCAGTTGTGGTGTCTTCATTGCCTACTCCGAAAGCTACTCAAGCCGAAGAAAAACCTACGGTTACAGCTCATTTTGAACCAACTATTACTTCAGAATTAGATCAGAAAATTGTAGATCTGTTAGAGGAATTTGTTCGTCCAGCGGTAGAAAATGACGGAGGCGCAATTCATTTTAAATCCTTTGAGGAAGGAAAAGTTACGGTTATTTTAAAAGGATCTTGCAGTGGATGTCCTTCCTCTACTGCAACCCTAAAAGGAGGAGTAGAACAATTACTCAAATCTCACCTTCCTGATGTAACCGAGGTAATCGCAGAAGCACAATAATCATGGAAAAATTCAATAGAGGACTCGAGAAATTTTGGCTATACTTTTCTTTGTTGGTGGCTGTTTTTTGTGTGTATGAGTTTATTGTAGATGACGTTGAAACGGCCAAGTTTTACCTACTATTTTTACTCATCCCCATTGTGATGTATCTGTTAAGACGATTTATCAGAATCCGAATGGAAAAGACTAATCAAGAATCGAAGCAAAAAAAACCGTAAACCTCACAACTTTTTGTATCTTCAATTTCAGAATTTCTATTAAATGGAACACTACGTGTTACTTATCATTCTTCTCTCACTCTTGTTTTCTGCTTTTTTTTCAGGAACGGAAATAGCCTACCTCCAATCCAATAGATTGAAAATTGAGATAGACAAAAAACAAGGTGTAGTCAGTGCTAGAATTTTATCTTTCTTCGTGAAGAACGAATCAAAATTCATTACCACTCTTTTGCTCGGAAACAACATTGCGTTGGTAGTGTATGGAATATTCATGGGAGAACTCATTATCGCGAAATTATTTCCGGCACACATTGATACAATTGAGTTGCCGGGGCTAATCTTATTGATTCAAACCCTCATCTCAACCCTTATTATTTTGGTTACAGCCGAGTTCTTGCCAAAAACAATTTTCAGAATAAATCCGAACAGAACATTATCGATACTAGCTTATCCACTGGTTATCGTATACGGAGCATTGTATGTACTTACTATGATGGTAACATTCATCTCGGGGATTATATTGGGTCTATTTGGAAGTAAGCAAGTAATTGGAGAAGTTAATTTCGGTGCAATTGATTTGGATGATTATCTCAATAAATCTACAAAAGTACAAACCGACAAAGAGCAAGACCACGAAGTACAGTTGTTTCACAATGCGCTCAACTTTAACAAGGTAAAAGCAAGAGATTGCATGATTCCTAGAACGGAAATAAAAGCCGTAAACGTGGAACAATCCGTAGAAGAATTGGGGAAAGAGTTTGTGGAGACTGGGTATTCCAAGATTATGGTTTTTAGAGACACGATCGACAACATCATTGGCTATGTCCACTCTTTCGAAATGTTCAAGAATCCAGAAAGTATCACAGAAATATTAAGACCTGTGGGAATAGTAGCAGAATCTATGCCAGTGAATAAACTGTTGAATCAGTTCATTAAACAAAAACAGGGAATTACTATTGTGGTAGACGAATATGGCGGAACAGCGGGTATCATTACCATGGAAGATGTAGTTGAGGAGATTTTTGGGGAAATTGAGGATGAGCACGATAGCGAAGAGCTTATTGAAGAACAACACAACGAGTCGGTTTTTATCTTTTCGGGTCGGCAAGAAATAGCTTACATCAATAGTGAGTACGGATTGGAACTGCCTGAGTCGGATGAATATGAAACTTTAGCGGGATTAATTGTCACAATTCATGAGAATATTCCTAATGAAGGAGACATTATCGAGATAGAGGAATTTCATTTTGAAATTTTAGAGTGCTCCAATTCCAAAATTGAAAAAATAAAATTGGTACAGAATGTCTGAATCTAAATTGTCTGTTTTTTCGGATGAACACTTCATGAAACAAGCATTTAATCAAGCCAAATTAGCTTTTGATGAAGGCGAATTACCTATCGGTGCGGTGATAGTTTCTTCGAATAAAATCATTGCTAGAGCCCACAACCAAACAGAACTTTTGAATGATTTTACGGCACATGCCGAAATGCTTGCATTTACTTCTGCCTCGGAATATTTTGGCAACAAATACCTGAATACTTGTACGTTGTATGTTACCTTGGAACCTTGTTTGATGTGTGCGGGTGCTGCTTTCTGGACGAAAGTGAAAAGAGTAGTTTTTGGTGCATCGGATCCCAAAAAAGGATTTACCACTTTGAGTGAAACAGTTCTCCATCCAAAAACTGAAATAAAAGGAGGAGTAATGGCACAAGAATGCTCTGAAATTCTCGATCTTTTTTTTGAGCAAAAGAGAGTAGAATGATTGATTGAACTTCGTTGAAAATTCACTTCAAAACCCGCACAATATAAAATACTTGTTTATCTTTACTCTACTTTTTTTCGGAGAGATGGGAAAATTATGGCCAAAAAATTAAAACATAACATAGAGTTGACTGTTTATTCTAGCTTGGATGACCTACCTTCGAAAGACAAAGAACTTGTGTTGAGAGCAAAAGAGGTAAGTAAGAAAGCTTATGCTCCTTATTCTCAATTTTACGTAGGAGCAGCAATACGGTTGGACTCAGATGAAATAGTGGAAGGAAGTAACCAAGAGAATATGGCGTATCCTTCAGGAATGTGTGCTGAGCGAGTGGCAATTTATTATGCCAATTCTCATCATTCGGACCAAAAAATAGAGTCGATAGCTGTAACAGCTTTTGCAAAACGGTTTGATGTTACTCATCCCGTTTCGCCTTGTGGAGCTTGTAGGCAGTCGATGGCAGAGTATGAATTGAAACAAAACCAACCGATTCGGTTACTAATGACGGGAGAATCTGGTGAAGTATATATAGCGGAAAGTATAGAAACTGTACTTCCATTTATGTTTAATGAAATTGAATTGAAAAACGAATAATTATGGCTACAGCTGCAAAAAAAGCGTCAAGCAAAACAAAACTAAAGCATTCAAAAGCTCAATATCTAAAATGGTATGAAGACATGCTTTTGATGAGAAAATTTGAAGAGAAAACAGGTCAGTTGTACATTCAACAAAAGTTTGGAGGATTTTGCCACCTGTACATTGGACAAGAAGCGATTGTTGCTGGAACTGTAAGTGCAACAAGAAAAGGAGACAAGCATATAACTGCATACCGAGATCACGCTCATCCCATTGGATTAGGGATGCACCCAAAGTATGTAATGGCAGAGCTATATGGAAGAACAACTGGATGCTCTAAGGGAAAAGGAGGATCGATGCATATGTTTGATACTTCGATAGGTCTGTGGGGAGGACACGGAATTGTTGGGGCTCAAATACCAATGGGAGCAGGAATTGCCTTTGCCGAAAAATACAACAAAACCAAAAATGTGGTAGTTACTTCTTTTGGAGATGGTGCAGCAAGACAAGGAGCGCTTCACGAAACATTTAACATGGCAATGATGTGGAAATTACCCGTGGTATTTGTAATCGAGAATAACAATTATGCGATGGGAACTTCCGTAGAGCGAACTACCAATGTAACCGATATGACTAAAATGGGATTGTCCTATGACATGCCTAGCGAAACAGTAGACGGAATGAGTTGTGAAGCTGTTCATGCCGCAATGGAAAAAGCAGTAGCTAGAGCCAGAAAAGGAGATGGACCTACCTTGCTCAATATCGAGACATACAGATACAAAGGACATTCTATGAGTGATCCGCAAAAATATAGAAGCAAGGAAGAGGTAGAAGGATACATGGAAATTGATCCAATTTCTCAGGTGTTGAAAACCATTAAAGAAAACAAATTTGCGACAGAAAAACAATTAGAAAACATTGACAAAAAGGTGAAAGATTTAGTTGCCGAATCAATTAAATTTGCTGAAGAATCTCCTTACCCAGATGGGGATGAACTATACGAAGATGTGTACAAAGAGGAATACCCTTTTCTTATAGAATACAAATAAACAGAATTAACCAACAGAAAAAACTAAGATAAAGAGATATGGCTGAAATTATAAGAATGCCCAAGCTGAGCGATACAATGGTAGAAGGAGTAGTAGCGGAGTGGCATAAAAAAATTGGAGACAGTGTAGAAGAAGGTGAATTAATTGCAGAAATAGAAACGGACAAAGCAACCATGGAGTTTGAGTCGTTTTTTGACGGGGTTTTGTTGCACATTGGTGTGGAAAAAGGAAAAGGAGCTCCAGTAAATGATATCTTAGCAATTATTGGTGAAAAAGGGGAAGATGTTTCGGGAATATTGAAGGATGAAGCGAGTGGAGCAAGTACCAAAACTGAAGAGAAAAAAGAAGAGCCCGTAAAGGAAGAGCCAAAAAAAGAGGCTGCTCCCAAAAAAGAAGCGGCTAAAGTTGCCCCAGCTCCCACAAAAGTAGTGGCTGAAGCACCAAAGTCTCAACCTTCTTACACTGATTCTACTAGCGATATCAAGATTTCACCTTTGGCGAAAAAATTGGCTCAAGACAAAGGGTTAAATTTGTCTCAAATAAAAGGAACAGGTGAAGGGGGAAGAATCGTAAAAAGAGATATCGATAATTTTAAAGGTGGAAATGCCGCAAATTTTGTAAACAGAGAAACCTACACGGAGGTACCTGTTTCACAAATGAGAAAAACAATAGCCAGACGATTAGGTGAGAGTAAATTTACAGCTCCTCACTTCTATTTGACCGTAGCAATTGACATGGATAATGCCATGGAAGCAAGAGCAGCTATCAATAAAAGTATTGCGCCTAATAAGGTCTCTTTTAATGATTTGGTAATCAAATCATGTGCAACTGCTTTGAAACAACATCCAACCATCAATAGCGCGTGGATGGGCGATACTATTCGTCAAAATGAACATGTAAATATCGGTGTTGCTGTTTCAGTAGAAGACGGGTTGCTTGTTCCTGTTGTTAGATTTGCCGATGGAAAAACATTGACTCAAATATCTACTGAGGTAAGAGAGTTTGCGAAAAAAGCGAAGGACAAAAAACTTCAACCACAAGATTGGGAAGGAAATACATTTACAATCTCGAATCTAGGAATGTTTGGAATCGAGGAGTTTACTGCGATTATTAATACTCCAGACTCTTGTATATTGGCAGTAGGAGGAATTAATCAAGTGCCAGTGGTAAAAAATGGAGAAGTGGTGCCTGGCAATATTATGAAAGTAACCTTGTCGTGCGACCACAGAGTGGTAGATGGAGTTGCTGGTTCTCAGTTTTTGAATACCTTCAAGAACCTTATGGAAAATCCAGTATTACTTCTTGGTGCTTATAACATCTAAAAGAAATCAATTGGCACAAGTTTTGAACCCTTTACTAAAAATAAAAATTATGAAAAAACTTGTGACGTTGTCTGCTGCTTTCCTGTTTGTAATTTCCTGTACCACTCCGAAGAACAGTGTCGGAGAATCTGAGGAGATAAACAAGAAAGTAATGAAACCTAAATTTACGCTAGACGAGATAGTAGGAGACTACATAGTTTCCGAAATGTCTAACTATCATTTTTCTGGAATTATTCCTACCGTACGGATAGAATCCAATGGTAATATTAGTGGTAATAATGGATGCAACACCTTTTTTGGTAGGGTAAATCCTTCTGGATTAACTTCTATAGATAAGCTGGGCTCAACAAGAATGGCTTGTCAAGGTGAGGGATCTGAGGTAGAGCAAGTATTCATGAAGACAATGAGAGAGATTGACAGCATTGCTAAGTATGGGAAGGAAGTACAATTCTTTTCTAACGGTGAAATAATGATAGTGGCAACAGAATTGGTGTTACAAGGTAATTATCTTGTGACGAGTGTTGGTAAAGTATTTGCTGAAAATAAAGGAATAAATTTCTCTATTGGCGAGGGTCGAATATCTGGATTTACGGGATGTAATACTTTTTTTGGAGAAGTAAAGCAGGAGGGACGAAATGTAAGTTTTAAAGGTATTGGAGCAACAGAAAAAGCTTGTGCGGAATTTGACAATGCGTTTGAATCAAGGTTCTTGAAAGTGTTGAGTCAAGCATCTTATTACACGTTAAAAGAAGATAAGATTGAGTTTTATCTTGGAGTCGAGCAGCTTTTTACTGTAAAGAAGGTTTCGGAAAAGTAATTTTCGATTTACAGGCAATTGAAGAAGAACTTCAATAGCTTTGTTTAGAAATAAATTGATAACTAGAAAATACACTACAATTATGTATCCAGAAGAAATAACAGCTCCAATAAGAGAAGATTTAGTAGGAGCAGGTTTCCAAGAATTGAGAAGCCCAGAACAAGTAGATGAAGTACTAAACCAAGGAGGAACCACTTTGTGTGTGATAAACTCTGTGTGCGGATGCGCAGCAAGAAATGCACGTCCAGCAGCAAAACTATCGGTACAAATGGCTGAAAAACAACCAAACAACCTTGTAACGGTGTTCGCAGGAGTAGATACCGAAGCGGTAGCACAAGCAAGAAAATATACTTTGCCTTACCCTTCGTCTTCGCCAAGCATTGCGTTGTTCAAGGATGGTAAATTGGTACACTTTCTTGAAAGACATCACATCGAAGGAAACACCGCTGAGGCGATAGCAGATAATTTGGCAGCAGCCTACAATGAGTTTTGTTAAAGAAACCCACGAGTAGTTTTATAAATAAAGGCTAACTCAAACTTAGTTATACATCAGAAAAAAAAGAGAAACGAAAGTTTCTCTTTTTTTGTTTTATTTAGTTAGTACAACTTTCAAGTCATTATTAGTTTGAGAGAGAATATATTCTCTCCCTGCTTCATCCCAAATACCAGAAGCTATTTCTTCTTTAAGTCGTTGTTTTATTCTCTCTATAGAAGTGTTTATGTCACGAGCATTCCCTGTGATTTCCCGTTTTTTGGCAAATGCTAAAAAGGAAGAAAATAAGGATTCATTAATCACGAACTGCTCGTTGTACTTTTCGAGTCCTTTTGCTGTCAAAGTTTTTCTGTTATTTTTCAAATAATCAATAGCGAATTCGGTCAGGACTCTGCTATAAGCCACTTTTCGGTAGAAAGAAGAATATCCGCTTGTGTCATAAGGGATGAATACATCTGGCATAATCCCACCGCCTCCGAAGACAATTTTTCCTTGTTCTGTTTCGTAGCGAAGAGAATCCACAAAAATAGTGGAATCTACCTCAAATAATTCTCCATTTCTATCTCTGTCATAGAGTTCCATCATGTAATCGTAGTGATTTCCTTTTTGATAAGGTTTCTGGATGCTTCGTCCTGTTGGGGTATAATATCGCGCAATCGTAATTCTTATTGAGGAGCTGTCAGCCAATAGCACAGGTTTTTGGACCAGTCCTTTTCCAAAAGATCTTCTTCCATAAATAGTTCCTCGGTCGTTGTCTTGGATAGCTCCTGCTACAATTTCGCTGGCACTTGCCGATTCGCTATCTATCAGTACAGCAAGTTCAATGTCTTTTAAAATACCATTTGCGGTAGAAAAAGCTGAGTTTTTCTTGCCATCTTTTTCTTTTGTGTACACAATCAGTTTTCCATTTTCTAGAAATTCATCCACAATTTGTTCAGCAATTTGTAAATAACCACCACCATTTCCTCTCAAGTCGAAGACCAATTTTTTCATTCCCTGACTCAAGAGTTTTTTTGAAGCATAGAAAAATTCTTGAGCAGAGGTCTCGGAGAACCTTACTAGTTTGATGTAGCCAACAGTGTCGGAAAGCATAAAGGAAGCGGTAACACTTTTAATAGGAATAATACCTCGCTTAATAGTTTTTGATAGGATTTCGTCACCTCTTTTTACTGAAACAATAACTTTGGTGTTTGGTATGCCTTTCAGGAGATTCATTACTTCTTCATTCTGTAAATTTACGCCTGCAACCTCTGTGGTATCTATTTTTACTATCATGTCGCCATTTTTCAGCCCGGCTTTAAATGCTGGTCCATTGTCGATCACGTTTGTTACGAAAAGAGTGTCGTGAAGGATAATGAATTTTACCCCGACTCCAGCAAACTCTCCTTTGAGGTTTTCTTCTTCTCTGTTATTCTTTTTGTAGGGCATATATACCGAGTGTGGATCCAAATTTGCAAGAAGTTGTTCAATGGTTTTATCGGTAAGCTCTTTATCCGAAATGGTGTCTACATACTCTTTTTTGATTACTTCTAAGACTTGAAACAATTTTCGTTTCGAGTTGTAATCGATTGAGCTATTAGCTTCCTTTTTTTCAAAAAAAGGAGTGTTGTTTTTTTGCCCCAAATAGAAACCAATAGCAACAGCAATGGCTAAAAATAGGGGAAAAAATAAGATAGTTTTTTTCATTAAATGGCAATATGGTCGAGTGTGATTCCCGAGTTTTTCAAAAATTCTAGTCCTGAGCAGTCTTTGTATTCATTGAGGTAAACAACTCGCTTGATCCCTGCTTGTAGGATGAGTTTGGCACAATCTTTACAAGGCGACAAAGTGATGTAGAGGGTAGCTCCTTTTGAGCTATTGGTGCTTTTTGAAAGCTTCATTAAGGCATTTGCCTCTGCGTGTAATACGTACCATTTTGTTTCGCCTTCCTCATTTTCGCAGCAATTATCAAATCCTGTAGGGGTTCCATTGTATCCGTCAGAGATGATTACTTCGTCTTTCACGATAATCGCCCCCACTTGTTTTCGTTTGCAGTGTGACAATTTCGCCCATTCTTGTGCCATACTTAAGTAGGCTTTGTCGTAGCGTAATTGTTTTTCTTTCTTCATTCTCACTAGTTTGTTCGAATTTAAGGGAATTTATGCAATAGGTGTAAATTTTTGAATCAAAATATTTGAATTTATTGAGTTTTGCGGAGGCAGTCATCGAATCATTTTTCTTTTTGGATGCTGATTTTATTCTCTATATTTGACCATGGAAGATGCTAAAAAACCAATAGGAGTTTTTGATTCTGGAATCGGAGGACTTACTGTGGCTCACGCTATTAGTAAATTAATGCCAGAAGAAACTATTGTGTATTTTGGTGACACTGCCCATTTGCCTTATGGCGACAAATCTCCTCAGCTTATACATTCTTTTGTACAAAACATTTCTCAGTTTTTGATAGAAAAAGAACAGTGTAAAGCAGTGGTAATGGCTTGTAATACCGCCTCCGCCACTTCATACGAAATACTGAGAGATAAGCACAAGGGAGTATTTCCAATTATCAATGTGATTGATCCTATTGTGGAAGCAATTGTACAAGACAAAACCATAAAAAAGGTTGGGTTAATTGCTACAAAAACTACCGTAGAATCAGGAGTATATCAAGAAAAGTTAAAAAGAAGAAACCCGGAAGTAACCATGGAGGTATTGGCAACTCCCTTGTTGGCGCCCATGATTGAAGAAGGGTTTAGTCAAGACAAAATTAGCCACACAGTTATCGAGAATTATTTGTCAAATCCCAGGTTTCGTGACATTGATGCGCTTATTTTGGGGTGTACTCATTATGTACTTATTGCGGAGGAGATTCATGATTTTTTTGGCGGAAAAGTGAAGCTCTTTGATTCTACGGACATACTCGCTCTCAAATTAAAATTAATTTTGGAGAAGGAGGGAGTACTTTCTTCGCAAAGGGAGAAAAAAAACAAATTTTACGTTTCTGACTTTACGCAGGGGTTTCAAGAGTCGGCTTCTAGGTTTTACGGTGAAAATCTCCAACTCGAATTGAAGAAGCTGAGCTGAATCGCAAAAAAGAGTCTGTTTGGTCGGATTAGTTCTTTTTCCTAAAGAAAATATTGATGGGAACACCTTCGAATTTATAGAGCTTTCTTAATTGATTTTCAACAAATCTCTTGTAATCCTCACGGATGTACTGAGGTAAGTTACAGAAAATCGCAAAGCTTGGTGTGTAAGTAGGTAATTGAGTAACAAACTTAATTTTAATGTATTTTCCTTTGTACGCTGGCGGTGGAGTCCGTTCGATGATAGGAAGCAGCTTATCATTGAGTTCGGAGGTAGGGATTTTTTGAGTCCTGTTTTCGTACACATCAATGGCTTTTTCTAGAGCTTTGTGAAGTCTTTGTTTCGTTACAGTGGACGTAAATATCACTGGAACATCATTGAAAGGGGCTAATCTTTTTCTTACTCTGTCCTCCATTTCTTTCGTAGTATTGGTTTCTTTATCTTCTACCAAATCCCACTTATTTATGAGTACCACGACTCCTTTTTTGTTCTTTTTTATGATTTGAAATACGTTCAAATCTTGCTGTCCAATTCCTTCGATGGCATCAATCATAAAGATACACACATCACTTTCTTCTATTGCTCTTACTGATCTTAAAGTTGAATAAAACTCAATGTCTTCTTGGATTTTGGCTTGTTTTCGGAGTCCGGCAGTATCTACCAAAAAGAAGTCGAAGCCATAGGATTTGTAACGGGTGTTTAAGGTATCTCTTGTAGTTCCTGAGATGGGAGTCACGATGTTTCGTTCTTCTCCAATCAATGCGTTTATCAAAGAAGATTTCCCCACATTTGGTTTCCCCACGATGGCAAACTTTGGTACACCCGAAGTGTCTTCCAACTCCGGTTTAACCTCAAAATCTTCGGTTACTTTATCCAATATCTCTCCTGTACCACTTCCATTTATAGAAGAGAGATTAAACACTTCGCCTAATCCAAGGCTATAGAACTCAGCTGACATAGTTTGGTGAATAGGTGAATCCACTTTATTGGCAACTAAGTATACTTTTTTGTCAATTTTTCTCAATATCTTGGCTACTCTCTCGTCCAGATCGGTAATTCCCACTTGGGTATCTACTACGAATAAAATTGAATCTGCTTCTTCAATAGCTAAGTGAACTTGTTTTCTTATTTCTCCTTCAAAGATATCATCAGAACCCTGCACATAACCACCAGTATCGATTACTGAAAATTCGATGCCGTTCCAGACCGATTTTCCATAATGACGGTCTCGAGTAACTCCACTAGATTCCTCTACTATTGCTTTCCTCTCTCCTGTAAGTCTATTGAATAAAGTAGATTTTCCTACATTTGGTCTTCCTACTATTGCTACTATATTTCCCATGTTCTTCCTATATATTCTGCAAATTTACGATTAATAGTTCAGATTGTAGTTTGATATTGCGAATTGGTTGATTTTGAACTATGATTTAGTGGTTTTGTCATTTAATTAAACTTTGCAATTCATTGTCATTCCTGTGCAGGCAGGAATCTAATATATTTGGTTTTGTATTTGCATACGACGCAGGTGATATGCGTAACAGCTACAAAGGTAAACCAGCTACCAACATACTTACGGCTATGGGCTATAGTTTTGGAGAACAGAATAGCGATCTATTTAAAACTCACTACGGTCTTGAAGATGTATATATCCCTG
>JALRIS010000041.1 GCA_023255335.1 Flavobacteriales bacterium
ATCAATGCCGGTATTCCAAAAAACAAAGCTTTTGGTACAACTGCGCGTCTTCAGCTTGACGACAAAGTGGTTCCAGACTTTTTGGAAATACGAGAATTCATTGAACTAAAGCGAAGACCAAGAACTCCTCTTGCCAATGACAAAGCAACAGTTTCGATCAAAGCAGATAAAGATGATGTAGATATGGATATTATCGACAAAATTGAGAACGAGCTAAGAGAAGTTGAAGCATTAAGAATAAACTATTCAACACAAAAAGAATCGAAAGTAAACAACTAATCTTACAAACAAATTAAGTTGAAAAAGAACAGAGTTTCCTCTGTTCTTTTTTTTTGAATAACATTCAAATAAGTAGAAAATTGAATGAATAATACCTAATTTTGTTTCAAATGGAACTAGAACAAACTTTGGACGCATCAAATAGCTTCTCAATTAAATCAAAATTAGCTGATTACGCCTCACTCACCAAAATGAGACTGGCAAGTCTAGTTGTCTACTCAGCGGGGCTAGGATATGGTATTGCCTTACTCACAGGAGAAGTTTTTCCACTTTCTCACAAAATGGACTACACCTTTTCCTGGCAGGTATTTATCTATTTGATTGTGGGTGGATTTTTGGTCACAGGATCCTCCAACGCTTTCAATCAAATGATTGAAAGAAACTCAGACAAAAAAATGACACGGACCGAAAATAGGCCCATTCCTGCAGGACGAATGGGGGTTTTAGAAGCCGTAATAGTTTCTGTAATTACAGGAGTCATAGGACTTTATTTGTTATATCAAATAAATGAAATTTCATTTTTACTAGGAATCATAGCACTTATTTCATACGTTGCTCTCTATACTCCACTCAAAAAATTAACACCTATCTCAGTATTTGTTGGAGCTTTTCCTGGAAGTATTCCACCCATGATTGGCTACATTGCGGCTACAGGTGAATTTGGATTCGAACCAGGCATGATCTTTTTAGTTCAGTTCGTTTGGCAATTTCCACATTTCTGGGCTATTGCTTGGAAGGGCAGTTTGGATTACGCCAAAGGAGGATACAAAATGTTGCCCTTTGGAGAGGATAAAGACAAAAGAACCGCATTTATCATTTTATTTTACACTTTATTTGTAATTCCTGCTGGGATGTTGCCATGGGTTTTTCATATATCAGGAGTTGTTTCTATGGTATTGAGCGTTCTTCTGGGCATCTATTTCATTAGGCCTGCAATTAAACTATATAAATCATTGGAAGATGAAGATGCCCTAAAACTCATGTTTGCCTCATTTTCATATTTACCTTTGGTATTTTTATTTTATTACCTCGACCTTTTGGTACAAGTGTACCTATTTTAACTAGTCAAAAAAATCATAATTATGGAAAATCAAGAACAAGTTGAACAGTACTACCAGAAAGCAAGAAGAAAAGCCAAAACCAATATAGTTTGGTTTGGAATCTTCTCTATCGTGATGCTCTTTGCTGGACTTACAAGCGCTTACATTGTATCCAAAGGAGATAACTTTTGGGTAAATTTCTCGATGCCAAATACACTTTGGATCAGCACAATTTTTATTCTACTTAGCAGTATAACTATGGTGTTGGCTGTTCGTGCATCCAAAGAGATGAACAACAAAAAAACGACCCTTTTCCTTATTCTTACCCTTATTCTAGGATTGCTCTTTACGGGTGCTCAAGTATCTGCCTGGACACAATTGCGTGCCAAAGGATATGCCTGGGCGGACAGAATCATGAACCCAGAAACAGGTGAATACATGATGCAAGGAAATTATGGAGAAGATTTTACCATTCAATTTCAAGGCACAGAACTCATACAAGAAGAAGACGGACTCTATTTTTGGGGCGAACAAGCCATTAAAATAGACAAAGTAGAATATGACCAACTGCAAAGCAGCCAACCAGAAATGTTCGTAGGAAAAGAATTTATTCGAGTTCAAGAAAACAAAAAGAACAAAAATAAAATTGAGCTTGAAGCGGTAGTAAAATCAAAAATGCCTCTTTCGGCCAGTTATTTAGCTAAATTAAAAGAGGTTGGAAATGTGAGTAGTTCCTATTTCTACACCATTACCATTGTTCACCTATTGCATATATTAGTCACCCTCATTTACCTCATTTCCATGATTGTTTTGAGCGGACGAAAAGAATTGACTGTAGACAATCAATTAAAAATAAAACTAGGTGGATATTTTTGGCACTTTTTTGCAGGATTGTGGGTGTATTTATTATTATTTTTGTTTTTAATTCATTAAACTTGTAAAAAATTTATAGAAAGTTATGGCAGGACATGCAGAAAATGTTGATACCGCAACGGCTTGGGGCGGTGGTAGATCCCCCTTCAATGCTACCTATGGTAAAATGATGATGTGGTTCTTTTTAATCTCAGATGCATTGACATTTGGAGGTTTTTTAATAGCGTTAGGATTCGCAAAAGCTTCGGCTGAATCATGGCCTGTTGCCGATGAAGTTTTCTTTCACTTTCCTGGAACTCACGCAAACCTTCCTTTAATATACGTAGCCTTGATGACCTTCATCTTGATTGTTAGTTCGGTTACAATGGTACTAGCGGTGGAAGCAGGTCATAGAATGGACCAAAAAGGAGTTCAAAAATGGCTGGGATGGACTGTAGTTGGAGGACTAGTATTTCTTGGTTCTCAGGCTTGGGAGTGGTCAACTTTTATTGCCGGACCAGATGGAATTCTTTCTACGTGGACAGACAACGCCACTCTCACAAACAACCCGTACAGTGCCAATGGAATGAATCCTGATGATGTGAGATATACAAATTTCTTTTTCTTTGTCACTGGTTTCCACGGATTCCACGTCTTTACCGGAGTGTTAATCAACTTTCTCGTTTTCCTTAAAGTGAAAAAAGGAGTTTACCAAGAAAGAGGTCACTATGAAATGGTTGAAAAAGTAGGACTTTACTGGCACTTTGTAGACCTCGTATGGGTATTTGTATTTACCTTTTTCTACCTAGTATAATTCATCATTCTTTTTTTAAAAACACAGATACTTTTCAGATATGGAAAATAGAGACGACCTAATTGTAAACGATAGCTACGCAACCCAATCAAATCACTCAGAAGAGGAAGGAAAAGCCATTAGAAAAAAAATATGGCAAGTTACATTACTGCTTTCTGTTTTAACAACTATCGAAATCATCATGGGTATTTACTTAAGTAGCAGAAGCGCAAGCTTTTGGCCTGTGGTAAAATGGTCCTTTATTGTTATGACGGTTGTAAAAGCATTTTACATAGTGTGGGAATTCATGCACTTAGGTCATGAAAAAAAATCATTACGAAGATATATTATCATTCCTTACGTATTTTTTATCGTTTACATGATTTTCCTTATTATTCAAGAAGGGTTTTCTGTAGGGGAATACACCTAAAACCTACCAACTATGAACATATCACGAAGAATCTGGTTATTCATCATACTTTTTGGAGTACCGTTAGCCTTTCTTTATCCCTTGTCCAAAGGCAAACCCAATACAAAAGATTTGCCCTACTTTGGAAAAACAGAGGAGATCGCGAAACGGACAGAGATAAAAGATTTTTTGTTTTATGACATAGACAGTAACGTAATTAATAAGGAAACAACAAAGGGAAAAACGCTCGTTGTAAGCACCCTCATTCCTTCTTGTCCATACTACTGTCCTATCATTCAAAAGCAATTGAAGTTTTTGGTGTACGACAAACTTTACCAACGACCAGAATTTGACGACCTACTATTTCTCTCGCACTTAATAGATACAACTGGGAAAACTCCAAATCTTGAACAATTTATAAGCGAACAAAAGGGGTATGATTTTTCGAAATGGAAAATGGTAATCGGAGAAGACAATCCTATTTACGACATTGACCTCCCTAATGCCAACCTGAAAAATACAGACTTCACAGCGAGTACAACTATAGGTGGTAAAGCTTATTATCAAATGATTCTTCTTATTGATAGAAACAGAAAAGTACGAGGCATGTACCAAGGAGAACAGACTCAACAAATTGAAAATATGCGAAAAGATATTCGTAAATTATTCATTGAATATAAAGAGGAAGAGCTTGAGAAAAATCAAGTAGATTAACTTGTACCCTCGCTTTTTAATGACGTACTTTTACAAAAAGAAAGAAAAGTCAGAATGAAATTCACTTACTTTATCGTACTTATCGCCTTGCTTGCGTCTTGCAATTCACCAAAAAAACAATCTCTGCCATTTCTTGGGCCCAAGGAGATATCTGAAACGGGAGACACTCTCTACCACACTATCGCTCCGTTTTCTTTTTTATCTCAGGATTCAGCCATAATTACCGAAGAATATCTCAAAGGTAAGATAACCATAGTCGATTTCTTTTTCACTACTTGCCCAACAATCTGCCCTATCATGACAACCAATATGGTAGAACTACAAAAAGAACTAAAGGAAATAGAAGGAATCCAGTTCTTATCTCATACCGTAGATCCTGAAACTGATACTCCCAACAAATTAAAACGTTATGCCAAACGAAGAAATGCTAACTTAAAAAACTGGCAATTTGTGACTGGTCCTAAGGAGGATTTATACACACAAGGGTTAAGAAGCTATTTAGTTTCTACCCAAGAGGATGCACTAGCACCGGGCGGATTTCTTCATTCCAGTTTTTTTGCATTGGTAGATGAGAACTTAAAATTGAGAGGAGTTTACGATGGGACAAACGATGAAGAAATAAAAAAACTAAAAAAAGATTTAAATACCCTGATCAATGAAAAATGAAAAAAAATTAAAAGGAATTGCTATACTTATTTCCATTGTATTGCCCCTCGCGGTTGCAATTCTATTTGGAGTTAAAATCGAAGGAGTAGACTTAAGTTTTTTACCCAGAATATATGCTGGTATAAATGGCGCGACAGCTATAGTCCTTGTACTCGCCTATATTGCTATAAAAAGAAAAAAGAAAAAACTACACCAAGATTTCATCAATACAGCTGTGGTACTTTCTGTTTGTTTTCTCTTAATGTATGTCCTCTACCATGCTACCTCTGATTCCACAATCTATGGTGATCTAAATCACAATGGAATCCTTGAAGACAGCGAGGCCCTTGCCTTAGGAAACACAAAATTCATCTATTATTTTATACTAATCTCTCATATCATTTTGTCTATTATCATAACACCATTTGTGTCTTTTACCTATCTCAAAGGATGGTTAGGAGATTATGAAGGACATAAAAAACTTACTCGTATCACCTTTCCACTCTGGATGTATGTCGCGGTGACAGGTGTATTAGTTTACGCTATGATTTCACCTTATTACGCATAATAAAAATAAGATTCATTGAAGTTAGGAGGATTTATAGGTGCTGTAATCGGGTATTTTTCTACCAAAAATTTTATTGGGGCATTGATTGGGTATTTCATTGGCACGGCTTTTGACAATACTGGAAAAAACACCTCTCGCTCAAACCCCAATTTTGAGGTAGGAAAGTACCTCATGATGCTTTCCTCGGTTGTGATGAAAGCGGATGGAGTCACCAAAAAATCGGAGTTAAACTTCGTTAAACAATTTTTTGTTCGTCAATTTGGAGAAGAGAAAGCGCAGCAATATGTTCGACAACTCAAGTACTACTTGGACAAAAACATTTCGGCACACAAGGTTTCTAACATCATCAAACAAAATGTGAATCACTCTTCACGTGTTCAATTACTCCATTATCTTATTGGAATTGCCGTTGCCGATGGTGAGATCAGCCAAAGTGAAATGAATGTTCTCCGAAAAATCTCCACTCACTTCGGCTTAACTGATCAAATTTTTCGCTCTCTATTAGCGATGTATAATTACCAAAGCCACGATGGACGACAACACAGGCAAACCAATAGTGGGATGAATCAAACTATTTCGATAAAAAGTGCCTATGACGTTCTCGAAATCCCCGAATCTGCCACCGAAGCAGAAATAAAAAAAGCCTACCGCAAATTGGTAGTAAAATACCATCCAGACAAAGTTTCTCAACTCGGAGAAGAATTCCAAAAAGGAGCGAAAGAAAAATTCCAAAAGGTTCAGGATGCCTACGAAAGAATCAAAGAACACAAAAATATCAAGTAATCATATTTTCTGTCTTCTTTATTTTTGATTCAAAGTGAGAAAATCCAACTGCTTCGAAATCAAATCGCTTTTGTTTCACAATTTGTGAAAAATTATTCCTTTTTTAGGAAATAAAACCAAATAATAACTATATTTAGCGTCTATAAAATAAAATTTACTTAAAATGAAGAAAAATTACGTTTTCTCGATTGTGGCACTGATGCTCATTGTTACACAATCATTCTCACAATTGACAGCACCTTTTACCGAGACATTCTCCAGCTCAACTTCTATCCCGAGCACATGGACAACGAATACATTACCAGGTGGAACTGGGTCTGCTTGGAGAGTAGGTGGTACAATGGGATACGCTGCCAGTACAATAACAAATAGAAATAGTGGAACTCCAGGTTCCAGTCGTATTTGGATTGATCATTCAGGTTCCGATAATGGAATTGCGATTACTTCCGATGTCATAAACGTATCAGCTCTAGGGACGCCTGAGTTAAATTTTTATTTCAACTCAAACCTAGGAACGTATACGCTTTCTCCCTTGAATGTGGTTTATGTAGAGGCATTTGACGGTACCAATTGGGTAAGAGTTGATAGTATCCGTCAAAATAATATGGGTGTTTGGTCAGAACATTTTTATAATATGTCTAGTTATGTTTATTCATCGAACCTTCTTCAAGTTCGATTCGTGACATATTCTGGAGGTTCTTCCGTTCCAGGAGGTACAGGACTTGACTTTTATTTCGATTTAGCAATTGATGACATCAGTGTTATAGAATTTTCACCATGTAGACCTGTTTTAGGAATTAATTCTAAAAACATTTCTGCATCAGGGGCGACTATCGAATGGAATTCGGCTACTGGAGCCGATACAGCTTGGATCGTGGAATATGGACCTAGTGGATTCACACCAGGATCCGGAAC
>JALRIS010000070.1 GCA_023255335.1 Flavobacteriales bacterium
CAGACAAACCATTATCGATCATGTTGTTCATGGTTTGGGTCCACCGCACAGCTCCTGTTAATTGATTAATCAAATTTTCTTTTATCACAGCCGGATCCGTCTCTGCTTTTGCCGTAACATTCTGGTAAATAGGACAAATCGGTGCCTTTATCTTAGCAGCTTCAATACCAGCTTGCAACTCTTCTTTGGCTGGCGCCATTAGTGGTGAGTGAAACGCACCTCCAACTGGTAATTTTAGTGCTCTTCTCGCTCCTTTTTCCTTTAATACCTCACACGCTTT
Organism: Flavobacteriales bacterium; assembly: GCA_023255335.1. GTDB lineage: Bacteria > Bacteroidota > Bacteroidia > Flavobacteriales_D > CAJJDF01 > CAJJDF01. Next base: position 281 of record JALRIS010000070.1, read on the forward strand.
ATCAATGGCTTCCACCTCACCCGAAATAACCAACTGACCAGGACAATTGTAATTGGCAGCTACCACAATGCCTTCAATATTGGCACAAACCTCCTCCACTATATTGTCGTCTAGTCCGAGTACAGCAGCCATAGTAGAAGGTTGTTTCTCACATGCTTTTTGCATAGCCATTGCTCTGGTGTACACTAATTTCAAGCCTTCTTCAAAGGACAAAGCCTCTGCAGCGACCAATGCCGAAAACTCCCCTAAAGAATGCCCCGCCACCATTTCGGGCTGAAAAGAATCTCCAGCTACTTTTGCTAAAATTGTTGAATGTAAGAAAATTGCTGGTTGAGTTACTTTGGTCTGCTGCAATTCTTCAGAGGTTCCCTCAAACATAATGTCTGTGATTCGGTACCCCAAAATTTCATTAGCCTTTTCAAATAACTCTCTTCCCAATTCGGAATTATCGTAAAGCTCCTTTCCCATTCCTACAAATTGGGCTCCTTGTCCTGGAAATACATATCCTTTCATAGTGTAATTATATTTTTAATGTTTTTTTTTGAACTCAGGAAGAACACCTCCTGATTGTCAGCACAAAATTAACTGATATTTGGCTTTTTGGTGAAACGAAAGTACCAAATGTATTTTAATTAACTCAAAAAAAGAATATCTTTGTGCCATCATACGACAGATTAAAATGAGGGAGTTTTGGAGGAGGATCGTATTGCAAACAACTACTTAGAGGTACAAACTAAGTACTAATGAATTTTTGAAACCACTATGGGAACTACTTTTTCAACTATAAAAATTACAAAAACGACTAATTCAAGAATCAATGAGGTGGATTTTGAGAACATTCCTTTTGGAAAAGTGTTTTCTGACCATATGTTTTCTATGGACTACGCGAATGGAGAGTGGAAGAATTTTGAAATAATCCCTTTTCAAAACCTGAATTTTAGTCCTGCCATGTCTTCATTGCATTACGGACAATCTATTTTTGAGGGAATGAAAGCCTACAGAAAAGAGGATAAAATCTACACATTTAGGGCAAAGGACAATTTTGAAAGATTGAATAAGTCTGCCGACAGAATGTGTATGCCAAATATACCGAATGCACTGGTAATGGATGCACTTGAGCAGTTATTAAAACTAGATGAAAAATGGATTCCAGACAATGATTCAAATTCATTATACCTAAGACCTTTCATGTTCGCTACAGATGAATACGTAGGAATAAGACCCTCTGAGACCTATAAATTTATCATATTTGGTTGCCCAGTAGGAAGTTATTACACGGAACCACTGAAGGTAAAAATTGAATCTCACTACACTCGAGCAGCAAATGGAGGTGTTGGAGAAGCGAA
>JALRIS010000071.1 GCA_023255335.1 Flavobacteriales bacterium
AAACAAATTATGTCAAAAATAAAAGACTATTTAAACGAGAATAAAGACCATTTAGTAGAAGAACTAATTGAGTTACTCAAGATTCCTTCGGTAAGTGCTGACCCTGCTTACAAAGCCGAGGTGAACAAATGTGCCGAGCACGTAAAACAAAGTTTGTTGGATGCGGGAGCAGACAACGTGGAGATTTGCTCTACTGCAGGACATCCCATAGTTTACGGGGAAAAAATTATCGATTCAGCCCTGCCAACAGTATTGGTGTATGGTCATTATGATGTACAACCACCAGATCCAATTGAATTGTGGACTAGTCCGCCTTTTGAGCCGGTGATAAAGGATGGGTACATTTACGCTCGAGGAGCTGCAGACGACAAAGGGCAATTTTACATGCACGTAAAAGCATTTGAATACATGATGAAGACCGATTCTCTTCCTTGTAATGTGAAGTTTATGATTGAGGGAGAAGAGGAAGTAGGTTCTGAGAACTTGGGCGTGTTCGTGAAGGCAAACAAAGAAAAGTTAAGTGCTGATACTATTTTGATTTCGGATACTTCTATGATTTCAAACGAAACCCCTTCTATTTCTGTGGGATTACGAGGGTTGAGCTACCTTGAAGTAGAGGTGACTGGACCAAACAGAGATTTGCATTCGGGATTGTACGGTGGAGCTGTAGGAAACCCAATTAATATTTTGTGTAATATGATTGCGTCATTGACCGATGAAAACAATCATATTACAGTTGAAGGATTCTACGACAATGTGCAAGAAGTATCGGCAGAGGATCGAGCAGAAATGGCAAGAGCACCTTTCAATCAAGAGGACTACAATAAGGAGTTAAGGATAAAAGAAGGATTTGGGGAAAAAGGATTCACCACAAACGAAAGAACCTCTATCAGACCTACCTTGGATGTGAATGGAATTTGGGGAGGATACATTGGCGAAGGAGCTAAAACGGTGCTTCCTTCCAAAGCATTTGCCAAAATCTCTATGAGATTAGTTCCAAATCAAAGCTCGGAGGAGATAACCGAGAAATTTCAAAAACATTTTGAATCTATAGCACCTGAGGCCGTGAAGGTGTTGGTGAAACCTCATCATGGAGGAGAACCTTTCTTGATACCTACGGATTTTCCTGCTTACCAAGCCGCAAGTAGAGCAATGGAAACCACTTTTGGAGTAAAGCCAATTCCTGTAAGAAGCGGGGGAAGTATTCCCATTACCTCTTTGTTTGAAGCAGAATTAGGGTTGAAATCGGTGTTGATGGGATTTGGGCTTGCCACTGACGACATACATTCGCCTGACGAACATTACGGGATTTTCAATTACTTGAAAGGAATAGAAACAATCCCTTATTTTTACCAATATTTTACCGAAGAGTTTGGTAAGTAAGTGCTAGGCAGAACTAATAGCCTCGCTAGGCTATTGGGTCTGTTTAATATTCCCAGCTCTTGTATTCCTCATTTTTTTCTTTTTCTTCGTTGTAGATCCAAACCATACGATCGAGAAACCACATTTTGCCCGCTAATACGAGAGTGATTCCGAAGCAAGTAGGCCAAAATTCCAATATATACAAGCCGTACCCGTAAAAAGGAAGTCCTAAGAAACTGACAGTATTCAAGATCGTAATCATGGTAAGGTGATGCGAAGCGATAGGATGATTCTTTCTGTTTATCCATACTCGTTCGCCAAATACAGCTCTCGAGGTCCAGTTTTTGGTCGACTTAGGTGCTTTAAAAGCTCTTGGGTTGATAAAAGTCCAGACCACAATGAGCGTAACTGGAATGACGGAATACCATCCAATCCAAACTCTGCTCCAAATGGCTATCGCTAATAGAATTATGATGGGAATTCGTGTCCAAGCACTCCAAGGATTTGAGTGGCGCATCCAATTGGTGTTATCCAGCTTAAATATTCTTGCTAATTTTTCGGAAAAAGACATGGAAGTTTTTATATTAAAGATACGGAATTTAGAGATGTAGAAGAATGAAAACGTTTTTAAATACATAAAAATTAAATTGAATAGGAAGTTGGATGGTTTCCCATTATCTTCACAGATTGAC
>JALRIS010000233.1 GCA_023255335.1 Flavobacteriales bacterium
ATTCATTTTCGGTTGATTATGGTAGCTGTGTTTATAAGTCAAAAGGAATGAAAACAATGTTGCTTAATTTTATTTGGTTTGAAATGATGAGGCAAATAAAATACAGAGCAACAAATGAAGGGATTGTAGTAAATGCTCCAGATAGTTCTAAGGCTGTTGCGACAGGCAATTTATTTAACTATTATAACGATGCAGTAGATACCTATAAATCCATCCAGTCTTATATTTCATTTTCATAAAATTCAATTTCATGGTGAGCAATCATTCCTTGTTCTGTGAACATATATACGGCATCCAAAATGTCTTTTTTACTCGTTACATGAGCAAGTATATTATGGATCAAATTACCGTAAGCAATCTTGGCTCCCGTGCTTTTTTCACCCCACAAATCTTGGTATTGTTTGCTAATTTGAATTTTTTGGCGCCATTCTGTCGAAATACTTTCGCTCAATTTTTCTACCGTTTCAGTATTGTGTCGTTTTTGTATTCGTTGATTTCTCTTACCAATGATAAGGGAGTTTTCTGAAAACAAGGGATGAGAGGCGCATACTTGATAAAGAAAAGGGTTTATTTTAGTTTGGATATATTCACCAGAGGATTTGGTAACTTTGCCGTCAGCCAATATATACAATCGTTGCTCAGCTCTTGTGAGCGTTACATATAACATGTTAAATTTATCTAATTTGATGTTTTCGTAATCCTCTTCGTAGAGATAGTCGTATTGCGTAGCTTTGATGTCATTTTTTAATTTCACAATACCAAAAGGCAACTCAGGGTAGTTATTTTTGAAATCTACCCAAACATTAGCGCGATGGTTTCCAATGTAAAAGTCCCAATTTGTAAATGCCGAAATTACCACAGGAAACTGAAGTCCTTTGGATTTGTGTACCGTCATTACTGTAATGGCATCAGCGTCTGGAGTGTCCAAGGAGAGCTTATCAGATTTAGAAAGAAAAAAGTCGTTAAAGCTTTTTAAATCATTAATGCGAGAAGAGTAGGAGTGAATAATATTGAAAAATTCGATGAGAAAAGAATTTGGCGTGTCAGTCGAGGGAATGAACTTTCTCGACAATGTTTCGGCCATGTCGTAAAGAGACATTTCATAAAGTGATTCTAACCGAAACCCTGGACTAATCGATTCCAGCAATTCAGCGAGCTTTATTTCGGTTCTTTTATGAATCTTTTCACTGTATTTTAAAAGTGTAGTGCTGAACTCATCTTGTTCATAAAAGTATTTTATCACTTCTATCTTAGCTTTATTGTCCTTGTTGTTTTGGATAAAGCGCAAAAAATTAGCGATAAACCGAACTTCCGGGTCTTCCGCAACTAACAAACTTTCGCTTGTAAGAACCTCGTATCCTTTTTCAATTAGGTAATTGGACACTTTTGTTCCCGATTTATTTCTGTCTACCAAGATAGAAATATCTTTCAATCGAAACCCATCTACTTTACATTCTTCAATTTTTTCTATTAGTTTGTTAAAATGAAGCTGTTCCAACTCTTCTTTTTCTCCTTCTAAAAAGGATACTTCTACAAGTCCCTCATTTTTGTGGGTAGAAAATTGTTCATGGGCCGCATAGATTTCTCGGTTTTTTTCATGCAAAAATTTGGTTAACCCCTCAAAAAGCCAATTATTAAACTCGATCACCTCCTTATGCGATCGATAATTTGTCTCTAATTGCTGAGCCTTATGATTATTAATAAGAGCTATTTCACGTTCTTTTAGCACAAAGTCGTCTGCCGTGTCAATGAGCTTGGGGAGAGCTACAAACTGTTCTACTTTTCCTCCTCTAAATCGATAAATAGCTTGTTTGGCATCGCCTACCAAGAGAGTTTTTTCACCTATTGATAATGAATTATCTATCAACGGAATAAGGTTGTGCCATTGCATCACACTTGTATCCTGAAATTCATCAATCATGATGTTTTTGTATCGTTCGCCAATTTTTTCATAAATAAAAGGAGCGATTTGGTTCTTTATTTCTTCACTGATAAGTTTGTTGAAATCCGAAATCATTAATATGTTGCCTTCTTCCTTAATCGCGTTTATGGATTCCGCTATTTCTTTTATAAGAAATATCGTGTAGGTATTTTCCGCTAATAAATTGAACAAAAAATACTCGGAAGAACAAGCGATCATTTTCGCATGATTCGATTTTAATTCGTCTTGGATGGAACCAATAATAGATTTGGCATAGGAACTTGCTTTTGAAGCGAGCCATTGGTCCTCCTCGAGAGCTTTCTGAAGCGTTTTGGTTTGAGGGGCTAAAAGCACAGAAAATTCTCCCTCACTTATTTTTTTATAATAATTGTAAATGGTTTCTCTCGAAAAATCGGTCGATACAATGCCATTTCTATCTAGCAGAGTTAGTTGGTTTTTGGCACAACCTCTCAGTTCTTTTTCCTTAACCTTTTTCTCTGCCAACACAAATTGTTTTGACTGCAAGAGTTGTTCTGGAGTCATATTTTTTAACGATTCCAAAAAGTAGTCATTCTCTTCTTTCAGCAACTCTTTTGCAAAATGAAACAAGTCTTCTTCAATTTTCCAATTTTTTTCTTCTTCTATTTTACTGTTTAAGAAATCCAACAATATTTGCGAAAGGTGTTCGTCAGTTCCAGCTCTAGAAATCAAAAGATCAATAGATTCTTTAAGAATACCGTCTGAGTCCATTTCAATTTCAAAATCCGAGCTCAAATTTAAGTCTTTGGCAAATGCTCTGATGATACGATGAGTGAATTTATCAATGGTCAATATTTTTAAATCACTGTAGTTATGCAACACAGATTGAAGAATTAATCGAGATTTTTTCTTGATAACCTCCGAATCCATCCCAAATTCTTTCGCATAGTCTTTCAGTAAGGGGGAATCTTCTTCGTCAGGTCCGGTAATTACTGCTTGTATTCCACTTATATCTCCATTTTCAATAGTTGCCTGGAAAGAAGAAAGTTCAGTAGACCAACGCGATATGATGTCAGTAGATCCGGATAAATTTGAAATATCGTTTTGTATGAAATCGGTTACAGTACCAACGGCTCCACCT
>JALRIS010000240.1 GCA_023255335.1 Flavobacteriales bacterium
AAAGAAAAACTGAACACTATTAAACCCAAAACAATTGGACAAGCTTCTCGTATTTCTGGAATCAAACCGACAGACATCAACATTTTATTAATTTATCTTGGCAGATAACCCCTCTTTTTGTTCCACGTGGAACAAAACATCTAATTCACTCACGTTCCACGTGGAACGTGAGTAATTTTTGCTTAAAATCTCTTTAATACATTGTTAATCAAGTTTTTAACCTGGTTTTTAACTAGGCTTGATGCGGAAGGTTTCCTTGGAAGATCTCTTTGTTTTTAATATAGTTGCTCAGCGGCCCCACAAAACTCTCTTAAATCGATTAAAATCGCCTTTTTTTGTTGTGTAGTATAAATTTAGAAGTTTGGTACGCACTTTGAACAATGTCGTAAAAAAGAATACTCACATTTAAAAACTTAATCGTAAATTAGACACAACTAACTTTAAAAAATAGAACACATGAAACAACTAATCGCAATTACCACTTTTCTAATCTTACTTGTTACACTTTCCAGTTTTAACTCCAACTTTGTTGCAGAAGAAGGAGATGCCATAATTGGACTATGGGAACCTAGCAGCGGAAAAGCTAGAGTCAAAATCAGTAAGATTGGGAACAAATATTTTGGAAAAATTGTTTGGCTACGAGAACCAATTGATCCTAAAACTAACAAACCAAAAACCGATAAAAACAACCCAGACGAATCTTTGCGGAATGTGCCATTGAGAGGCTACAGAATGCTCAAAGATTTTGTTTATTCTGGCGACAATGAATGGTCTGGAGGAACTATTTATGATCCCGAAAGTGGCAGTACCTATAGCTGCACAATAAACAAGGACGGTGAAGTTCTTAACATCAGGGGATATGTAGGTATAAAAGCACTAGGACGAACAGATACTTGGAAAAGAATTAAACTGAAGAAAAAAAAATAAATTCTATGGATCACTTAACTTACAAAACTGCATTAATTGGCTTTCTTTTTCTTCCAATTATTGGCTTTACCCAAACCGACACCACTTACCAGGAAGAAGAAGATTATAGTATGTATGATGACGTGGAAGATGTGGGAACCATTGTTACCTACTGCAGTCCTAAAATCTTTGATCTTAGTCCAAATAGATTCGTTTCTTTGGGATATGATCTTACTGGAATCGGAGAGTTTACCTCTTCCAATGAAGGAACATTTGCTCCAGACTCTAGCGGTTTTGGGACACAAAGTTCCGATCTTAAGTATCAAGGACTGCGGCTCAATGCCAACATACCTGTTATTTCATTGTCCAAATTTGTTTGGCAGTTAGGAGGGGGTATCAATCAATCGCGAATGTCTATTGATAATGAACAACTAGGAAATCTTGGACACACCCAACTTTCAGAAGCTATTTCTCGAAACCTTACGAGTATTAATTTGAACACTACTCTTTTCAAACCTTTGAACGAAAATAGCTTTCTTATTCTTCAACTTTTAGCTGAGATGAATGGAAACTATGATTTCAAATCGAAACAAACTACTCCTGACCTAAACAATACGAAATACTCTGGAACCTTAATTTACGGAAAACGGCCCCACGACCGATTACAATGGGGAATAGGATTATCAAGAACGTATAGGGCTGGGGAACTGAATTACATACCGGTAGTGATGTATAATTATACTTCTGAAAACAGAAAGTGGGGAACAGAAATATTGTTTCCTGCCAAAGCTCATTACCGAAGAAAGTTTAACCCCCGTAACATTTTGTTAGCAGGATATGAGCTGGAAGGCACCTCATACAGGCTTTATGATTCACAAATTAACACGCAAGGGCTTGAGTTACGAAGAAGTGAGATTAGAGCCAGACTAGACTATCAGAGACAGCTCGTTGGCTTTTTATGGATTGGAGTTCAGGCTGGAGTTATTCTCAATTACAATTTTAATGTAGATGAACTTGCGTCAAACAACAACAAGGATTTTTATAGAGGCTTTTTTGGAGATCAACCTTTTGTATTTAGCAATAACATGAGTCCCATGCCTTACCTCAACCTTACACTGAACTTAGTTAGCTTATAATAACCTTGTATGAAAGTAACGCCTGAACATGATAAAAGAATGGCGACACTATCGTTCGCTGAAGTGTATCCTCATTATATTACAAAAGTGGAGAAGAAAGGCGGAACCAAACAAGAAGTTCATCAAGTAATTGAATGGCTTACGGGTTTTACTAGTAAACAAACCCAAGAGTTTCTTGAGCAACAAATCTCGTTTCAAGAGTTTTTTGCACAAGCCTCCCTAAATCCAAATGCCTCTATGATCAAAGGGGTAATTTGTGGATATCGAATAGAAGAAATAGAAACACCTTTAACCCGCAACATCAGGTATTTGGATAAATTGATTGACGAGGTTGCCAAACGAAAGAAAATGGAAAAAATCTTGAGAACCAGTTAATTCCTAAAATAAAAAACCAAATTCGAAATGGAGTTTGCTTCCATTGTTGAATTTGGTTTTTTATTTATTCGTGACCCCGACAGGATTCAAACCTGTAACCCTCAGAGCCGAAATCTGATGCGCTATTCAGTTGCGCCACGGGGCCTAGTTTTTTTCTTAAAGAAAAGAACAAACAAAAATAACAATACTATTGCAACCACAAACCCAATTAGGATATATTTATTTTCGTTTTCGGAGGCTATTTGTCGTTCGTTTCTTTTTCCAGGTGAGCCTACGTGAGAAACTATCCATCCCTTTCGTATAACTGAATTTACTTTTTCAATTATCTCTCCTTTGTCAAATAACTTTTTAGATAACTTCAATTCCTCCACTAATTCTTCTTTCTTAGAATACACCTTTAGTAGGCTCCAAGATTTTATATTGAATAAACCGCCTTTTATCATCTCTGACGGGTTCTTGGTGTAAAACACACTGTATCCTTTTGGTTTAATGCTTACTCCGTCAGCGATTACGTAATGCTCGTTATTTTCGTTGACAATGTGCCACCCACCTAAGTCAATTTCTTCGTTTGAATTATTGTACAATTCTAGGTAGTTTCCATATACGGAATCCTTTTTACATATTTCGGATATGACTACAACACCCGAATAACTACTTTGTTTATTCTTTGCAAAAATAGGGGTGATATTGCGGTCTTGATCCAGAGTAAATGTATATCCTGGTTGTGTATTTGTGGTATCACTTTTCCAATATCTAAAATGATACCCAAAACTTGGTTGTGCCATTGCTTCATAACTAATATTGGAGAAAAATACTCCACTCCAATTGGTAGAATAAGCAATTCCATTTAACACAAAACTTCCGTTTTCTATACTATCAATGGTGACTCGATACAAACTATCTAATTGAAAGAAGTCGCACAGGTACTTTCTTAAAAACGCGGGTCTATTCGCGCCAAATTCCTTCATTGCCTTTACATTCTTTTCCCAAATTCCAGTCGATCTTTTCCATCTTTTATAATGCCTTGGTATCTCATTTGACAGCGAGGTTTCAAACTGTTGCAAACGACTTTCAACCGTTTGTTCGCTCAATTGCCAATTTAAGTAATTAGTAACTTTTCTCAAGTAAGTCTGTTTTACTCCTTCGTTTTCTAGAAGCTTTCTAATGATTAGCGTAGACCAATCTGGGTAAGGCCATTTTCTTGAACTTTTGATAAAATAATCTTGAATCGTGTTCTCTTCGTAGCCGTTGCTCGAACTCAATCCAAATCCAAAATCTGTATCGAATAACATCCATCTCCATTTACCTCCCTCTTTTCTGGAACGCCAATAACGAATATTCCCGCCTGCATCGATATTATTAAAATATACTTGGGCAATATTGTAATCCAAGTAGTTGTCAATATCCATTAATTTCGCCAAGGAATCTATATTCTCATTCTTCGAAAAATCTGTTCTCTCAATGAACCGGAGCATCGATTTATAATTTAGCCTTCCATAATGCTGTACATCGGCTCTATGTTTTAAAATCGCCACACTATCTTTATCAATTGAGTAGTGTTGAGCCAGATAATGCTCGTTTAATTTTTCTCGCAGATGGTAAATCCCCCAATAATTACCATTTAAATAAACTACACAAGACCTATACGCTTGTGTCTCGATATTCAAATCCTTGACCAAACTTGTCATAAATGCATCCCTAAAATGGCTATTACAAAAGTCTGAACCAGAATTTCTTACTATCAACGATTTGTATTTCTTGAACCCTAACTCCTTAAACACTTTAGCTTTTATCTTTTTACTTCCATACTTGGATTTTGCATGAATAGAAAATGATTTTTGAGGCAACATAGCGCTGTATTGACCAAATATTCTGATTCCCACCCTCTGATTGAATTCCGATTGGAAACCTGTGCCTAGCAATTCAATGTTCGCAGCTCTTTCCCAGTTTTTGTGATAATTAGCTCCATGATATGGAGGATCTGGTTTCGCATTTGGGCCTTTTACATACATCCCCGTTAAGGAATCAAACAAATCACTGGGACTAAGTGTAAGAAATACAACTGGCAGTGAGTGTTTGGTAAATAAATAGTTTTTGGTTACTTCGGTTTTACTTCCTTCTGTTCGTATTCTTATAGATTGAGTTGATTCAATTCTTATAGAATCTTTATACCGTGTGTTAGGGTAGTTTCCATCGGTGGAATAATAGATGTTATTTCCCGAACTGCAAGAAAGAATCAATGAAAATGGTGAAGGATAATACCCAGATTCATGCGAGACAACAATGCTATCCTTTTGCGAAAAACTCACACTTGCAATCAGGAATAAACAGGCTAAAAAAGCTTTCATTGTTCAAGAGAATAAATCAATATATTCTTGAATTTACCAATTTCATTCTTCATGTAAGGTACGTATTCTGGAAAATCATTCGTTTTGTATTCGCTTACGAACAAATATTTAGCTCCAAAAGACTTGGCTAATTCTACTTGATTGGGAAATTCATGGACATCACAATAATTCGTAAATCCTACTTGATCCATGTTGTACAAAGAGATATTGATACTTACATCACCCAAAACCATAACAATGTCATCTCTCTTAATGCCTAAAGACCTTAGGTAAGGTGTAATCTCTTCATAAGCTTGCTGGTTCTTTTGATAATCAAATTGATACCAGCCAAAAACATCTTTGTCGTGCTGAGAAAGGTAATCGTATCCCGCATAGGCTATTGGGTCTTTTGTATCGTAACGATGTCTGTTGTGTACGGATCCTATAAACACCAAAAAAACGAGAACTCCCAATGCCGAATAAGAAAACAAGCGACTTGAAATTATCGAGGTATTTTTGAAAAGAAAGTAGAAAAAGGTAACCCACGTACACAAATAAAAGATCAAGGTGTTTATCAAATAATAATCGTGAATATCAAATACTTGATAGAATAACAAAAAGAAAAAGACCGCTCCAAAAAATAATAAGATATTGACCAAAATCATCAGAGTATTTATTCTTTTTCTATTCCAAACATTACACAGAAATAACACCGCTGTGGAGAGGTGAATACCCGTGGTAAACATCCTTGGAGCTTGAACAGATACAAACTGTGAAAATGTCTCACTCACTCTTTGAGAACTTAGCTCCCAAATAGGTAAAATTCCTTTCAAAAAAACATAAGAATTTCCGTTCGCTTCACTGTACTTGATTGCATAAAAATACCATGCTGCAATCACAAGTAATAGGACAAAAAAGAAAAGAATATGAATCGGTTTAAAAAGCTTTGACTGTTTTATTTTCAAGATACCCATCCATTCAAACAAGGCGATTCCTCCCAGAGCAAAAAAACTAAATAACGAAGAAATTTTTATCAAACCAGCCAATAAAAAAAAGAGTAAGACAACTATTAACTCTTTGTTTTTTTGTGAGTTATAAAATTTATAGAACCAGTACCACCCAATAAAAACAATATTTAGCGCTGTAGCATCTGCCAAAAAGTTGTTGGTGTAATAAATGTAAATGGGAGAGGTAAACAGTAAAAAAGTAAGAAATAAAGAAGGAATTATCTGTTGGAACAATGCATAAAACAACTTAAATAAATAAAACATTCCGAGAAATGCAATGAGTACATTTATGAGACGAAAAATCCATTCTTTTTGCCCTGTGATTTTCCAAATTTGAGCTACCGTAAAGTATAAGATTGGAAACTCACTTGCTACACCTCTTTTACCTGTCTCATCACTCATGTGATGAATTTTTGGAGTATGAAAAGGTAATCCTTCCTTAAAGTAGTTTTGGGTTATGGATAAGCAATCTGCTTGCCTCCACTGATGAATAGATCCATTTTTTTTTACCAGAATTGCGGGATAATTATAACACATCGCAATTCCAAAGAAGGAAACAATGAATATGATTATTTCCTTTTTCACTTTTACTTATTTAGTTTCAATCTGGAAGGTTTATTTGCTAATTCCCAGGCGGTGAAAAAAACGAGTTGCGAAATCGTTTCTACTTTATCAAAAAGTATTTTATCCACTTCATCACTTGGCTGATGATAGTCTTCATGCACTCCACTAAAATAAAAAATTACAGGTATTCCATTTTTTGCAAAATTGTAATGATCACTTCTATAGTAAAACCTGTTTGGATCGTTGTCTTTATTAAAAGTATAATCTAGCTCTAGTTTCGTGTATTTTTTGTTGGTAGCTTCATTTATTTGATGCAACTCCTTGCTTATCTTATCAGCTCCTATCACATACACATACTCTTTGTTCGTATGAAATTGATCCAACCTCCCAATCATGTCAATATTCAGGTTTGCCACCGTATTTTCGAGTGGGAATATCGGATTTTCTGTATAGTACCTAGATCCTAATAATCCTTTTTCTTCACCAGACACAGGTAAAATGACAATACTTCTTTTTGGACCATTTCCTTCGTCTTTTGCTTTCTGAAAAGCTTGGGCTATTTCGAGTAAAGCCACAGTTCCCGTTCCATCATCATCTGCACCATTGTATATCTCACCTTCTTGAATTCCAAGATGATCGTAATGAGCAGTCAGAATGATGTATTCATGTTTTAGTACCGAATCACTTCCTTCAATCAATCCAACCACATTGGAAGATTCTAATCTTCCCATACCTTTAGTGTAAAGAAATTGAATGGTTTCATATTGTGGATAACGATTTAAAAACTCTTGTTCTGGTCTTTCCATTAAGTATATCTCGCTTAATAATTCATCAGACAAAAAGAAAAATGGAATAAACAACTCTTTCTTATTCACTTTGTCGGTTGCCAATCTCATCGAAGATTTTGTGAGATAGTGGTGTACTTTTTCGAGGTTTGATGCATAATTAGAACTAGAGAAAAACACTTGTTTTGCACCTTTACTTTCTGCAAATTTGAGTTTTTTTCGCCAATCCCATTTAGAGAAATCCTCTGGAGACTCCAATTTAATAACTACAATTTTTCCCTCTACATTTTTTCCTTTGTAATCATCTCTTTTTCCTTCCACTATTCCGTACTCCACAGCCACCAACTCATCTGCACATACTTCAAAAGGTTCAAAATTTGCCATAGTTGCATAAAAATAAAATTCCTTTGTATACCTAAAGTCCTTGTTGTGAAACAATATATTTGCTTGAGGTTTATTCGTTTCTATTAAAGGAAAATATTGAAAATTACTTCCTTTATTTCCGGGAGCAACACCATAACTCGTTAATTGATTTTTCAAGTATTCAGCAGTCATTTTTTGTCCCTTCTTTCCTGTTTCTCTTCCTTCATATTCATCAGAAGCGATTATTTCAAGGTGTTTTTTTAATTCTTCTTGAGTAATGGTAGAAGCGTACTTTTCTGCGTATTTCGTTTTTCCAACCTTATAAGCAGGTTTTATTACCGAACAAGAAAGTACTATCGTAATACTTACGAAGGAGATAACTAATTTCATAGGTGTGTGTTTTCTTAAATTTTATTGACTCGTCTTTCGTGTCTTCCCCCTTCAAATACTGTATCTATATAAGTAGAAACTATTTCTAATGCTGCCTCCTCAGAAATAAATCTAGCGGGAATAGAGAGTACATTGGCATCATTGTGTTGACGAGCCAATTCACAAATCTCATTTGTCCAACAAAGAGCTGCTCTCACATTTTTGTATTTATTTACAGTCATATTTATACCGTTTCCACTACCACAAATAGTAATTCCTCTTTCGAACTGACCTGAGTTCACAGTTTCTCCTACCTTATGACCAAAATCTGGATAATCTACACTCTCTGTTGAGAATGGTCCAAAATCCTGAAAACCGATGTTTCGTTCTCTTAATACTTCTTTAATTTTCTCCTTTAATTCGTAACCTGCATGATCCGAACCTAACGCAATTTTCATAGCAATGTGTTGTTTATTAGTTTATTATATACCTTCTTAACATAGAAATTACACTTATTAACAATAAAGTAATATTGTATTTTAATTATTTATAAATCAATAAGTTGAAATATCTATTTATGAACATTCAAATCGTGTATAAGAATAAATGGTCTTGATAGCTTCTCACAAAACTAATAGGATAAATCCAAAAAAATTACAAGAGGAATTATAGTGTTCATTTCCTAATTTATTTACTTCCTATTTATTCCCATTTTATCAATAGGTAAAGATAGAGTAAATTCTAAAATTTAATTAACAAATTGAATTGTTAAAATAAAAATAACCTCACCTAAAATACCTTGAATAAATTCCTTAAAAGCATATTAATAAACTATTCATATACAACTTCTTATAAAATATAAAATGCAGTAAATTTACTCTGTGTATCATTTGTTTATAAGTTTTAACAAGTGATTAAACCAAAAATACTTTGGATTTTTTGTACACAGAATTAACACTTATAATAATAATAACATATAAAGTTTAAAAACTATTTATTTATAATGAATAGAGAAAGAGGTAGAAAAATGGAAAGAATAAAATTGAGGATTTTAATTTATCTTTGGGTAATCGAAATCCATGGAAATACTCAAACAAAATATCAAACTCTTGCTGGCGTCCTTTTTTTTCCCACTAGCGATTTTTTCACAAGAAACAAACCCCAATGGATTTAATGTTTTTTACTACGAAAATGGAGTAGTTGCAAGCAAAGGTTTTTTAAAAGATGGAAAACCCAATGGATATTGGTTTAATTACTACCCGAATGGCGGGTCGCTGGTGGTGGCGAACCACGTTGACCCGAAGATCGAAGTTGAGTTGGCCTTCGTGTTGAAGCACGATCTCACCGGTGCTGATGTCACCGCTGACGATGTCTACGATGCAACCGACCATGTCGTTGC
>JALRIS010000120.1 GCA_023255335.1 Flavobacteriales bacterium
GGGCATCTTGTACCAGTTTTTCGCTTTCGGTATCGAGGGCTGAGGTGGCTTCATCAAGCACCAGAATGTCGGGGTTTTTGAGTACCGCACGTGCAATGCTGATTCGCTGTTTTTGTCCGCCCGAAAGCTTGCCTCCGCCATCGCCAATATTGGTTTGGTACCCTTGTGGCAGCTGCAGGATAAACTCATGTGCATTGGCAATTTTGGCAGCTTCTTCTATTTTTTGTGGGGTGGCATCAGCTATTCCAAACGAGATGTTGTTGGCAATGGTATCGTTGAACAAGATCGCTTCTTGGGTCACCACGCCTAGGAGGTTTCTGAGGTTTTGGAGGGTTGTGTGTTTTATGTTTACACCGTCTAGCGTAATTTCGCCTTCTTCGAGGTCGTAAAATCTGGGAAGCAAATTGGCGATGGTGCTTTTTCCCGAGCCCGATTGTCCTACCAGTGCGACTGATTTTCCACGTGGTATGTCAAAATTCACGTCCTTGAGCACGTTTTCTTCTGCGTACCTAAAATTGATGTTCTCGAACCTTACCGACTCTTTCAGACTCTCAATTGTCACAGGATTTTTGGGGTTGGTAATTTTGTCGTCTGCCTCTAGTATTTGGTTTATTCGGTCCATTGAGGCGATTCCTCGCTGGGCATTGGATACGGCATCGGTGAGCGACTTGGCAGGAGCAATTACGGTATAGAAAATAGCGAGATACCCAATGAGTGAGCTGCCAGTCATTTCGCCTTCAAACACTAAGTTTCCGCCATACAACATGGTAGAAATAATGACCGAAACTCCCAAAAACTCGCTGAGTGGTGAGGCCAAATCTATTCGTCTAAACATTTTGGTCATTTGCTGGGTGTAGCGCTCGTTTTCGGCTTCAAACTGGTCTTTTTTTATCTTTTCTCCATTGAATCCTTTGATTATTTTGAGTCCCGAGAGGGTTTCTTCGGTGGTCGCGATCATATCGCCAATAAGGCTTTGAGAATTGGCAGAGGATTTTCGGAGTTTCCGTGTGATAAGCGCAATCACTACCACAATGGGAATCAGTAGAAGGATAAACAATGACATTTTGGGACTCTGAAAAATAAGCCAACTGATCGTAATAGCAATGGCGATAGGATCGCGATACACCGCCTCGAGTGAGCGCAGCACCGACCATTCTATTTCTTTCACATCGTTGGTCATTTTGCTAATGATGTCTCCTTTTCTTTCGCCCGAAAAATAAGAAATGGGCAAAGACAATACTTTGTTGTAGATTTTGTTTCGGTAATCGCGCACAATGCCATTTCGGACACCTGCCATAAAATACAAGGCGGCATAGCGAGCAAAGTTTTTGGCCAAAATCATGGCGATAATTATTCCGCAGAGAACCAACAGGAGCTCAAATTTGGAATGAGATTGAAGAAACTGCGCCATCCAGTAATTGCCATGTTCTTGCAGGCTTTCGTTGTTGAATTGGAGTGGAGCAGGCGCTGGTTGGTTGGCTAGGTTTTCTAATTTGTCGGGGCTAAATAGTGCTTCCAAAAAAGGCATGAACAGCACAAAAGAAAACAATCCGAAAATGACTGCCAGCAGATTGAAAAATACATTGAGTCTCAAACTCGATTTGTAATCTTTGGCAAGGGAGATTATGGTAAAAAAATTCTTCATAAATGGGTTTGGCTTCTCAAAGGTACTCGAATATCGGGACAATTGAATTGAATTGAGTTCGTTTTGGGGATTAAAAGTAATAATTTCTGTAATTTTACCCGAACCCAAAAAGGAAGGAATCATGGCGAGTATTAGGCAAAATAAAATAGCAGAGTTGTTGAAAAGAGAATTGAGTATGATTTTTCAGCAAAATGCGGCAGGGTATTGCAAGGGAGCAATGGTCACTGTGACAATCGTGCGAGTAACCAAAGACTTGTCGATGGCAAAAGTGTACCTCAGTATTTTTGGCGGAAAAGACAACCAAGAATCGTTTAAGGAAGTGGTAAAACACTCGGGGCAGATAAGAGCCGAATTAGCAAAAATTGTGAAAAACCAATTGAGAAAAACCCCAGAATTGCAGTTTTATGTGGATGATTCGTTGGATTATGCCATGAAAATTGACGAATTGTTGAGATAATCCGCTGATTGTTTGAATCTCCCATTTCACATAGCCAAGCGGTATTTATTTGCCAAAAAATCGCAAAACATCATCAATGTGGTGAGCATGATTTCGGTCATCGGAATTGCGGTGAGCACCATGGCCATGGTGATTGTGTTGTCGGGTTTCAATGGCATCGAAAAAATCGTGTCAGACATGTACAATTCTTTCGATCCAGACCTCAAAGTAACCCTGGAAGAAGGGAAAACCTTTCATACCCAAAACATTGACCTTGACAGAATAAACCAACTAGAAGGAGTAAGGTTTGCGAGTTTGGTCATCGAAGAAACCATTATTTTACAAAACGAAGACAAGTTTGAAACCTGCAAACTAAAAGGAGTGGATTTGCCTTATTTTGATTCTACTTACCTCGATACATTGCTCGTAGAAGGGTTGTCGGATTTGGAATACGAAGGAGTAAATTATTGTATCCCAGGGGCGGTGTTGCAAAGCCGATTGGGGTTTACTTCCGATCCTCGGTACCAAAACCAATTGACAATCAATGGCATGCTGCGCGACAAAAAAATATCGATGACAAGCCAGCCATTCAACCAAAAAAAAATACCTGTGGGTGGCGTATTCATGACCGGAATTTATGCCAATGACGCCAAGTATGTGTTTGTGTCGCTGGGGTTTGCCGAAAAACTGCTGGATTACAACCGCGAAGCCACCGGAATAGATGTATTTACCAAGCCGATTTCGGGGAGAGAGCTGGTGCGATTGCAAACAAAAATTAAAGAAATACTGGGAGATAAGTTCAAAGTAGAAACCCGCGAAGAGCAGCATGCCCTTATTTTTTCGGCTACCAAAAGCGAAAAAATAGCCGTGTTTATCATCCTGTGTTTTGTGCTGGTGATTGCGGCATTTTCGATGGTGGCCTCGCTTACGATGCTCAT
Organism: Flavobacteriales bacterium; assembly: GCA_023255335.1. Lineage (GTDB taxonomy): Bacteria > Bacteroidota > Bacteroidia > Flavobacteriales_D > CAJJDF01 > CAJJDF01. The sequence continues at coordinate 3,020 of JALRIS010000120.1, forward strand.
TTTGGAAAAGCGAAAAGACGTATTTACCCTCTACTCGGTAGGATTTACCAAAAAGGACGTACGGAGATTGTTTTTTTATGAAGGGTTGTTAATCAATTTGTTGGGCGGGATTGTAGGCTTGGTCTTGGGTGTGTTTATTTGTTATTTGCAAATATGGTATGGGTTTGTGCCTATCCAAGATTCCATCATCGAGTCTCAACCCATGGAAGTGGAAGGAATGGATATACTGTATGTACTGCTTACCATCGTCTCGGTAGGATTGATTTCTTCTTATTTTCCGGTAAAATACCTCGTAAAACGATTAGAAATATGAAAACTAAAGTATGTCATATATCCACCGTCCATAAACCTTTTGATGACAGAATTTTTCATAAAGAATGTCGATCATTAGTCAATGCCGGATTTGATGTTTCTCTAGTGGTAACTCACGACAAAAAAGAAACAGTGAATGGAGTGAAAATAATTCCATTACCCGTTAGTAAAGGTAGAATTCATAGGATGATTGTTAAGTCTCATTTTGCTTTTTACCGCTCGTTAAGAACAAAATCTAAAATTTATCATTTTCATGACCCAGAACTAATGTTTGTCGGCTTGCTTTTGTCTTTATTAGGAAAAAAAGTAGTGTATGATTCTCATGAGAATGTATCAAAACAAATTGAAAGTAAATCTTACATTAAACCCAAATTTTTTAGAATTTTGGTTTCAAAATCATATCGAGTTTTAGAGCGAATTTGTATTGCGTTTTTTTCTTCGGTTATTTCAGTTACTCCCGAAATTGTCTCGTTTTTGTCTAAGAAGAAAGGGCTGTTAGTGAGAAATTTTCCGATAATCTCGCTTATAGATGAAGCCAAAGCAAATAAACCTAAAGAAGGAAAGAAAGTTGTTTTTTATGCGGGAGGACTTTCAAAGATCAGAGGTATTGAAGAGGCTTGTTGGGCAGTTCACAACTCAAAGATGGATATCGAGCTACAATTGGCGGGGTCATGGGAATGTGAACAATACAAACAATCATGTTTGGGAATTGATAAGAATAAAGTGAAATATTTAGGTTTGTTTCCTATGGAAGATATTTATCCGATGATGAAAGTTGCAGATATTGGGCTAGCGACATTGTATCCAGAAAAGAATTATTTGAATAGTTACCCCATTAAGGCTTTTGAATACATGGCTTGTCAACTGCCGATAATTATGTCGAATTTTCCCTACTGGGAGGAGGCTTTTGCCACTTACGCATCTTTTGTCGATCCTTGTTCACCAACAGATATTCAAAATCAATTAGAATTTCTTCTTTCAAATCCAGCAGTAGCGAAAAAAATGGGAGAAAACGGAAGAAAGGCCGTACTAGAAAAATATTCGTGGGAAGCGGAATCAAAAAAGTTAGTTGAATTATACAAAAGCTTGGTATAACTTTCTTTATCCTCTATCTTTGTATTCTATGCAGATTCAGCCAATTTCGATAAATGAGTTAGGTAGTTTGTCCACCTCTTCCGTGTTCAACTCAATAGAATGGATTTCTGTCTATGACGAGGGATTGGAATTACTCGGGATTCATAATGCAAATGGCGAATTAATAGGTTGTTTTTATCTTTACAAAAGAAAAAGAGCCAAAATTTTAACTCAATTATCTTCACCCCCTTACACTCCTCATTGTGGATTATTTTATCAAAACTTTGCCACTAATCCTGCCAAGAAACACGGAGAAAACAAGAAAATAACGAAAGCCATTTCGGAGTATTTGCAAACGCATTACAAGCATTCTATTGTTACGCTGGCTTTTCCGCCTTCGTTGGGAGATACTCAATCGTTTTATTGGAATGATTTCAAAGTAATACCCAACTACACGTACCAGCTTGATTTGGCTCATTCGATCCGGGAACTGACCGCGCAAATGGATCCTAAAACGCGAAATTTGATAAAAAAAGCCGAGAAAGATGGCTTGACAGTAGAAAAAAATACCGACATGAATTTGGTGAAATCTATTGTGATGCAAACAATGAACCGAAAGGGGGTGGCAGTGAATGAAAGTATACTTAATAATATTTTGTTTCGATTTGCTAATGAAACCAATTCGTTTTCTTTTGTTGTGAAGCAAGATACCCAAGTGCTAGCCATTACATTTTGTGTGATGGATAACCAAAAGTGTTACTACTTGCTTGGCGGATATAACAAAGGAAATTCTCATGCGAGTGCCGGACCACTTGGGGTATATCAAAGTATTCGTTTTGCGAAACAAAAAGGCATTTCGATATTCGATTTCGAAGGTTCAATGATTCCCAATGTTGAGAGCTATTTTCGTTCTTTTGGCGGAAAGCTAATTCCGTATAGTACGGTCAACAAAGCCCCGTTTGTGATAGAGAGTTTACTGAAATTATCAATGAAACAACAGTTCTAAATACAGTGAAGATACACCCAATCCATAGAAGTGAATTGATTCAGTTTGTTGAAAAGAACAACTTGGAGAATGCCTTTGTACAAGACTCATTTTTGACTCAGCCAGGAATAGAGATTCATGGGATATTTGCCAAAGATGGACAACAAAAAGGGTTTTTTTTTACTGAATCTTTGCTTAGGATGAAATTTTTGAAATCCTTAGCAACTCCACGGAACATGCCTAATTGCCAACTAACTTATGTATGTTCAGCGAAGAATCCAGCGAAAAAAAACAGCGAGCTCAAGAATGTAATGGAAGCCATATCTCATTATGTAGAAAGTCTAGGAAATTCCATAGTTTCGGTTTCATTTCCAGAAACTTGGATTGATTTTCAGCCCTTTGTTTGGAATAAATTCAAAGTAACTACACGGTACACGTATCAATTGGATTTGAGTATTTCGGAAGAAGAACTACTCGTAAATTTGACCTCAGAAAGAAGAAAGAACATCACAAAAGCTCAAAACGACCAATTGACTACCAAAGAAATTGAACCCAATACCGTAATGTTGGAAATGATATTGAGCACCTTCAAAAGGCAAAACATACCCGTAAACCGACACATTGTTCAAAAAATCTTGTTTGAAAGTAAGAAGGAAAACCTGTTGGCAACAATGACTTACGACACTGAAAATCGTCCTTTGGCATGTAATTTTTGTTTGACAGATGCGAGAAAAGCTACTTATTTGTTTGGAGGATATGCTACCGAACATAAGCACGAAGGAGCAGGTGCATTGGCGCTATGGAGAAGCATCCAGTTGGCCAAGAAAAGAAGGGTGGCTATTTTTGATTTTGAAGGATCCATGATTCCCCAGATAGAAAAATACTTCCGAGGTTTTGGCGGAGAGTTGGTTCCGTTTTACCAAGTAACTAAATCTAGTTATCTTGTGGAAGTTTTATTAAAAACAAAAGAACGAACAAGGTTTTAATCGCCAAAAGGAGCAACATGAAAGTAATTATCTCTCACGATATCGACCACATGACGGTTTGGGAACATACCAAGGACCTTATTTTACCGAAGTACGTGATGAGAAACCACCTAGAGCTTTTCAAAGGAACCATTTCGTTCAAGGAGTATGCAATGCGTTGGGCAGATTTTGGAAAGAACAAATGGCAAAGAATACAAGAAATCATGGATTTTAACCAAAGCCAAGGCATACGGTCTAATTTTTTTATTGGCGTGAACAATGGAGTGGGATTGAATTATTCGCTCAAACACGTAAAAAAATGGGTTCCGAGAATCACAAAACAAGGGTTTGAAGTAGGTGTGCACGGAATAGAATATGACACGATTGAAAAAGTACAAGCAGAGTTTGATACTTTTTCGGAGATAAGTAATACGACAGATTTTGGTATAAGAATGCACTACTTGAGGCAGAACCAACACACTTTTGAGTACATGGAAAAGTCGGGATATCGGTTTGATGCTTCGGAGAGTGGATTCAAAAATCCCTACAAAATTGGACAAATGTGGGAGTTTCCTCTTCAGATTATGGAGGGATGGGTGTTTTATCAAGGAAAAAGACATCAATCTGTACATCTAGAGCAAGCCAAAGAAATTACTCTGAAAGAAATAGAAAAAGCGAAATCTTTGAACCTAGAATACCTGAACATTTTGTTTCATGATAGATACTATCACTCTAGTTTTGCTACCTGGAAAAACTGGTACGAGTGGTTGATTGTTTACTTGAAGAAAGAAGGATTTGAGTTTGTAACGTACAGCCAAGCCATTGAGGAATTAAATAAACAAAGCGAATAGATGAGAATTCTGATTCACACACAATATTACCCTCCAGAGATTGGTGCGCCTCAAAATAGGTTGCACGATTTGGCAGTGCGTCTTCAGAAACTGGATATAGAAGTGGAGGTACTTACAGCCATGCCTAATTATCCTGCCATGAAAATTCACGAAGGATACAGAAACAAATGGTACAAAAAAGAATCAATAGAAGGGATTGAAGTAGTGAGGTCATGGATTTTTGTTTCCCAAAGCAAACGTATTTTTTTGAGGTTACTCAATTATTTTTCCTTTGTGTTTTCTTCCTTTTGGATTGGATGGTTCAAAACCAAGAAGTACGATTATATTCTGTGCGAAAGCCCTCCTCTTTTTCTCGGAATTACCACCTTTTTGTTGTGTAAACTGAAAGGGGCAAAAATGATTTTCAATGTGTCGGACTTGTGGCCAGAGAGTGCGGAAAAACTCGAGCTAGTTTCTAATAAATTCTTTTTGAGACTTGCTTACCAATTAGAAGCTTTTTTGTATAAAAAAGCGACTCTTATTACTGGGCAAACAAAAGGAATTGTGAAAGATATAAAGAGCCGATTTCCTGCTACAACTCCCTACTGGTTGCCCAATGGAGTAGATTTAGATTTTTTTGATTCGGAGCAGCAGCCAGATCTTTCGTGGAGAGAAACTCATGGATTTCATCCCTCAGATGTATTGTTTTTGTATGCCGGAATTATTGGTCATGCACAAGGATTGGAAGTGATTCTGAAGGCTGCACAACTCATACAGAACCCTTCTGTGAAGTTTGTATTGGTAGGAGATGGACCGGTAAAAAAAGAATTAGTAGAGTTAAAAGAGAAACTAGGCATTACCAATGTTAGTTTTTATGATTCGATTCCTAAGAAAGAAATAGTGAAAGTCATTCAATCGGTGGATTCTGTGGTTGTTCCCTTGCGAAAACTTGAATTGTTTTTGGGTGCAATTCCATCCAAAATTTTTGAAAATTTGGCGATGAAAAAAGCGCTTCTTTTGGGAGTAGATGGCGAATCGAGAGACTTATTTATCAGAGAAGGAAAGTGTGGATTGTATTTTGAGCCAGAAAATGAACAAGAATTGGCTCATCAAGTGAATTACTTGATGGAAAACAAACACAAATTAAAGGAATTAGGCGAAAACGGACTGAGATACGTGGAGAACCACTTTGATAGAAAAGTGATAGCACATGATTTTAAAGAATTTTTAATAAACCAAAACAAATGAAAATAATTACGGTAATAGGAGCGAGGCCCCAATTTATAAAAGCAGCTGCCTTGAGCAGAGAGTTTGCGAAGCACGAGCATATTGAAGAAATTATAGTCCACACGGGTCAGCACTTTGATGCCAATATGAGCGAAGTGTTTTTTGAAGAAATGGAAATTCCTAAGCCTAGTTATAATCTTGAAATCAATAGTTTGTCTCACGGAGCCATGACCGGCAGAATGATTGAGGGAATAGAAGAGATTTTGTTGAATGAAAAACCCGATTTGTTGCTCGTGTATGGCGACACAAACTCCACGATAGCAGGAGCCTTGGCTGCAAAAAAACTACACATAAAGGTAGCGCACGTAGAGGCAGGATTGAGAAGTTTTAACATGGAAATGCCTGAGGAAATAAACAGAATACTAACCGATAGAATTTCGGATTATTTGTTTTGTCCAACAGATTCGGCAGTGAATAACCTCAAGAAAGAAGGGTACGACAGCCTAGATGCAACTATTGTAAGAACTGGAGACGTAATGCAAGACGCAGCACTCTTTTACGCTCAGAAATCTAAAGAAAAATCGACCATTATTTCGCAGCTCGGGTTACAAAAATTCGCCTTGGCAACTTTGCATCGAGCGGAGAATACCGATTCCAAAGAGAGGTTGTCTCAATTGGTCGAAGGACTAAACGAAATACATGAAACGATTTGTCCTGTTGTCTTACCACTTCACCCCAGAACAAAAGCCAAATTGGCAGCTCATGGATTGGAACTCAAAGTAAAACTAATAGATCCCGTGGGTTATTTCGACATGATAGAACTACTCAAAAATTGCGCATTAGTAATGACCGATAGCGGAGGACTGCAGAAAGAGGCTTTTTTCTTCCGCAAAAACTGTGTGACTATGCGTGACCAAACCGAATGGGTAGAATTGATTGAAAACGGTGTGAACGTATTGATAGGCGCGGATAAAAAGAAATTGGTAGAATCGACTCGAACGATGTTAAACAAATCATCGAATTTTGATGTCAATTTGTATGGAAATGGAAATGCATCCGTTCATATTGTAACCGAATTACTATAGAACTATCTAATGACAAAATACCTATGGGCCATTTTTCTTGGCTTTCTTTGTGCCAACTGTACAAAAGTTGTTGACGGCTACACCGATAAAATCTCTTATTTTCCTGATGAAACAATTGAGGTTTATTTGAACGGAACTGCTGATAAAAAAGCGATCGCTCTTTCAGGATAACAAATAACTATGGAGTTTTTGCATTTTTCCAAAAATCGCCTCAATCTGGGGTTCTCATTAATATGGGTTCAAATACTTGGTGTTCCAAGGGTTTTGAAGGAAAGGATGGTGAAAAGCTACGACAAATTACCACGAATAGCATTCGGGCGTTGTTAGAAGGAAAAGAGTTGTTTGACTAAAAAACTGACAATTACGAATTCATGTATTGAGTCATAACCTCCTCGGTATTTCCTGCGGCTTTTAATTCTCCTTCGTGTATCCAGATACATTTGTTCGAATATTCTCGGATAGTTTCGGCATCATGACTTACGAGTATTACAGTGATGTCACTATTGATAAGTTCAATCATTTTTTTTCTACTCTTCTCTCTGAATTTAAAGTCACCCACACCCAGAATTTCGTCTACGAGCATGATGTCTCTTTTGAGAGAAGTGGCAATAGAAAATCCCAATCTCGCTTTCATCCCAGAAGAATACGATTTAACAGGTTGGTAAATAAAGTCCCCTAGTTCCGAGAAATTTACTATTTCTTCGAATTTGCTTTTGATTTCTTTTTCTGTAAAGCCGGTAATAACACCGATAAGATAAATGTTTTCTACCCCAGATAAATCCTCCTTAAACCCCGAAGACAAAGTAAGCATGGAAGAAACTGTTCCGTTCACGGTGAGGCTTCCTTCATCGGGTAAATAGATTCCAGCGATAGTTCGCAAAAGCGTACTTTTTCCAGATCCGTTTTTCCCAAGTACACCCAGAATATCTCCTGGTTCTACTGAAAAATTTAGATTTTTAAGCGCCCAAAACTCGCTATCTGATTTTAGGGAGTTTCTTGTGCCTACCACTTTCAATAGATCTTTGACCGAACTTCTTTTGAATTTGCTAATCTTGTATTTGATACCCAGATTATTTGCTTGTATGATTGATTTTTTAGACATCCTTGGCAAAATTATTTTCTTTTTTAGTAAAATAATAACTCCCCCACACCAATGAGACAAGAGTGAATCCTAAGAATACGAGAAAGTACCCGTTGGGCGCTTGTCCTTTTACAAGTATATTCTTGTACGTATCAAATAGAGAGGCAAAAGGGTTGAGGTACAAATAAATTTTCTGGAACTTTTCTGGAATGAGCGAAAGTTCATAGAGAGCGGGTGACAGATACAAAATAATTCGTAACACGAACATTAAAATATGCTGAAGGTCTCTGAAGTAAAGTCCAGCAACGCTCACCAACAAGCCTATGCCCGTGGTAAATAAGTATTGTGCTAAGATAATAAGAGGTAACCAGAGAAGGTTTAGAGAGAAAGTGGCATTGAAAATAAATAGCATGGGAGCCAAGACCAACAAACCTAGAAGGTAATTGAATAGCCCAATATTTACCTCGTTGAAAACCAATATGGCAAATGGAAATTTTACTGTTTGCAATAGTTTTGAATTTTTCACCAGAACTGTCACGTTATTTCCAGTAGAGAAAGTAAACCATCTGTAGGAGAGCAAAGCAGAGAACAACAAAATGGGATATTGTTCGCCCCCTCTCTTAAACACAAAACTTACTAAAATGATGTAAATTAACATCATAAAAAAGGGGTCTAACACCGCCCACAAAAATCCAAGAGCCTTGTTTTTGTATCGAACCTTTAAGTCGCTTTTCATTAAGAATTTTGCGAGGTCTTTTCTTGAGAATAAGCTTTGGATTAATTGAAACAAATCCTTCATTTATGGGTGAGTTATTTGGTTGTATAAAGCTAGTAATTTTTTTTCTTCATTTTCCCAATTATATTTAATTGCACTTTTCTCTATATTTTTTTGAGCCTTTTGGTACTCTTCTTTGTTTTCTAAAAATTGAATAATGGAATTGGCTATATTTTCCGGTTTTTCAGGATTAAATGTGACGCCTATTTTTTCTTCATCAATAATTCGCTGTAGTTCTGGAAAATTACTTAAAGCCATGGGAACTCTTGCTTGTATATATTCAAACACTTTGTTTGGGCAGGAGAAATAATTATTAAGTGCCACATTTTGTATTGGAGAAATACATAGGTTCGCGGAACTTAAATAGAGTGGTACTTCGTGGCTTTGAACAGGACCATAAATGGTAAACCTATCAGTTACACCTGCCAATTGTGCAATGGAATTGAGCTTAGTGACAAAGCTTGGTTTACCAAATCCTAAAAATACGAAATGATAATTACTCGGCACAAATTTTAGCGCTTCAACAAGCTTCTCTAAACCTCTTCCAATGGTGAATCCTCCGGAATACATGACTATTTTTATATCCTCAGTCAGCTGTAATTTCTCTCTAATAGATATGGATTGAGTAGTTTCAGTGAAATAAGGAGTATTGTAAATTAACGTGGGATAATTTATCTTATATCTCCTCACAAATTCATTGGCTATCGAGTTGCTAACTGTAATTACTCCATTTGCTTTTTTAATTCTTTTCTTTTCAAATTTCTTTTGAAGAAATTTGTACCAATTTGGAGTGACATAAGGTTTATCTCTTTCAATAAATAGTTCGTGAGAATCGTAAATAAAAGGTTTTTTATATTTTTGATTTAGTTTATATGCAAGTTGAAGGGTACTCATATCATGATTATGAATAAAGTCAAAAACGAAGTTGTTTTTTATTATGTCTTTCTGTACTCCTGAATAAAAACTTTGGTAAGAAAATGCTTTGTTGACCACACTAAAAAGAAATTTCAATTTTGACATTTTTTTTCTGTCAAAACTGATTTTTTTATCACTGTCTGGTACTTTTTGCACAACGTCAGGTTTAAGAATTTGTCTTTCTCCGAATACCAATCCTTTTAACCACTTAAAACCACTTTTTCTTAAAATCTTTTTATGAATAGGCTTGATTTCTATTCTCTTTACCAGAAAATCGTTAATCTTCTCTTCTCTAGCCAATCCCTCTTTCCACAACGCATATAAAATTACTTTATACCCGTTCTTACTTAAGCTGTTTGCCTCTTTCAATACTCTCGAATCGTTTTCGAAATAATTGTAAACCAGCATTACTACATTTTTCTCTTTCATGGTTGAGTTAATAATTTCTTTACAAA
>JALRIS010000125.1 GCA_023255335.1 Flavobacteriales bacterium
CATTGCTTTTTTAGATGAATACATTTCTCCAGTTGCTTTTTCTTTTATCATTTTTTCTTCGAAAAAACACTCAGCCCGCAATCTTGTAGTATTCTGAACCCTGAGGGTTTCGTTCCGATTTCTCGGGACGAAATGTCTCGAAGGGTGACTTAACCTCTACTGCTCCTCATAATTCTGATACAAGAAATCGTTGTAGGGGAATCTTGTGATATGGATTTTCTTTACTTGAGCATACATTTTCTCTCTTAGCTCTTCAATATTTAGTTTTTCGTGAGCTGATATAAATATACAATTATCCTCATTCATTCTGTTCATCCATGATTTCCTGAGTTCATCCAGCGAAATATTCTCTTTGAGAACCGGAGTCAAGTCATCTTCGGCTTTCTTTACATACGTAAAAGCATCTATTTTATTGAAAACAAGTATTGTGGGCTTGTCAATTGCTTCAATTTCCTTGAGCGTTTCGTTTACTGTATTGTAATGGTCTTCGAAAGCTGGATGAGAAATATCTACCACATGAAGCAGTAAATCTGCTTCTCTCACCTCATCGAGAGTAGACTTAAATGACTCGACCAGCTGGTGAGGCAATTTTCTGATAAACCCAACGGTGTCGGCCAACAAAAATGGAATGTTTTGGAATACAATTTTACGCACGGTTGTGTCCAAGGTGGCAAACAACTTGTTCTCGGCAAATACCTTTTCCTTACCTAACAAGTTCAAAATTGTTGATTTTCCTACATTGGTATATCCCACCAAAGCCACTCTCACGAGCTTTCCTCTGTTTTGTCTTTGGGTAAATTTTTGCTTGTCGATTTTCTCTAATTTTTTCTTCAACAACGAGATTTTATCCCCAATAATTCGCCTATCTGTTTCAATTTCCGTTTCTCCAGGTCCTCTCATCCCAATTCCCCCTTTTTGTCTATCGAGGTGAGTCCACATTTTGGTCAATCGAGGCAATAAGTACTGATATTGAGCAAGTTCTACCTGGGTTTTGGCATGAGCCGTTTGTGCTCTGCTTGCAAAAATATCCAAAATCAATCCACTTCGATCCATGATTTTCACCTCCAATTCTCGCTCTATATTTCGTAGCTGCGATGGCGAAAGTTCATCATCAAAAATCACTAAATCAATCGAATTTGATTTTACGTACCTTTTTATCTCCTCCAACTTTCCTTTACCTACAAAGGTTTTAGGATTTGGATAGTCTACTTTTTGGGTGAATCTACCGTGAGTAATTGCACCAGCCGTTTCGGCCAAAAAAGCTAACTCATCCAGATATTCTTTTACATCTTCTTCTCCTTGCATTTGAGTTATCACCCCCACAAGTAAGGCTTTTTCTTCGAGATACTCTATTTTTTTATTCTTGTCTATCATAGATACATGAATTACTTTAAAAATGGATTGTGTAGCTTTTCATTCCCTATAGTGGTTTCTGGACCGTGTCCGCAATATACCACGTACTCTGAGGGTAAAGTGAACAACTCTCGTTGTATACTATCGAGCAAGGTTTGGTGATCACCACCCGGCAAATCAGTCCTTCCTATACTTCCATGAAACAAACAATCACCATTTATAACAAATTTTTCTTGATGCGCCACAAACACAACATGTCCAGGTGCATGCCCCGGAACAAACCTAATTTCTAACTCAGAGTTCCCGAAGGAAACTGTTTCACCTTCTTTCAAAAAATGCGTGGGAGCAGCACACGGCTTATAATTCATAAAGCCGTAGGTAGCTGCATAAGTTTCTACGGATGTTAATGTTTCCAAATCTTTAGGATGTAGAGACAACTCAACTCCAAACTTCTCCATCACGAACTTATTTCCCAATACATGGTCAATGTGGCTGTGGGTGGACAAAAGTTTGCTCACAGTCAAGCCATTGTCTTTTACAAAATCACTTAACTCTTCTTCTTCGTGCGGCTCGTAACAACCAGGGTCAATTATCACACACTGCTTAGTCTCATCATGGAGCAAATAGGTGTTTTCTTGAAAAGGATTGAAAGTGAATTTTTTTACTGAAATCATAAATCAATTGATGAGAATTTAAAAAATAAATGGTGACCAACACAGCATGAAATTGGGTCATAACGACAGTCACGCTTTGCTACTCATTAGTTGGATACAAAGTTACAAGATAATCTTACATCATGGAGCAAATTAAGGAAGGAACTGCAACAGTGCCATGAACAAAATTAGGGAGAACAACAATCTTCCAAAAAATGGCGGGTAGAATTCAAAGAAATTTTATTAATTTAGAATAGAAACAATGAGAAACACCCATGAAAAAATCTAAAAAATTTATTTTAGCCGTAGTTGTAATCTTAGTTACTGGCATTGTTATAATTCTTGCCAAGCCCAGCATTATCGAAACCGAATCTGATCAAGAGGTAACTGTGGAGGTAAGCCAAGAGGTACAAGAAACTAGCGAGGAATTGAGTGATGAAATTTTTGATTAATTAAAACCTAAAAGTTGCTCCTCCCATAATATTGATTCCTTGTACCGGATATTGGTAATACATGAGATACCGTTGGCTTATGATGTTGTTGAAATTTACATAAGCCGAAATCGTTTTGCTATAGCGGTATTCAAACCCTAAGTTGAAATCAACAAAAGCTTTCAGATTGACGGAATATGAGCCGTCCGTTTCCAACGACACATCCTCTCCCGGAGCGAAGACTCTAGCTTTTCGTTCTCCTACAAAATAAATTTCCGATCGCACCAAAATTTTATCTGCCAAGTCATACACTCCACCTAAGGTAATATCGAGTGCTGGAATATTCCACACGTGAGCCTGGTTGAGCGGTGAAAAGAAGTTGTATTTACCCTTTAGAAAAACACGTAGTTTTTCGTTTTTGTCGTACATCACTTGAGCAGAAATTTCGGTAATATCGAGCGAGTCATATACTACGTCCATCCTGTTACCAATTGAATAAGCAGTGTCCGTTACGAACAAAGCCTGACCGTAAACACTTTTTCTCGAGGCTTGTAAGTTGAACGAAAGTGTACTAGAAATACTTCCCCTTACTCCCGCATAAATGTCGTATCTCGTATCGGTGTTTGCTAACGAAACCTGAGAAAGTAAAAATGGGTTTTCGGTAGTAAACGACTTAAACGAATTCCTTTTCAATCCTCCTTTTATTCCAACGTAAGGAATAAAAATATCGAGGAAGTTATATTTTGCCTCAATATTTGGTCTAAAATGAAACCTTGTTTTGTCTTGAATATCAGCAAAAATACCAATTCCTGCCTTTACATACCATTTCTTTCCTGAGGTAATAACAGAAGGAATTACTTTCACTATGGTGTTGTTAACAGTAACTGGCTCAGACACGATAGAAGAAAGAGAGGGAGTATTAGAAAAATCTGCTTGGCTTGCGTAGTTATTAAAATCTACCCCAAAATCAAGAGAATACTGTTCCGAATTAATTAATTTCTTGGCATTGAAGTCTAGAACTACATTGTTTTCTTGAGCGCTGTATTTATCCGAATAATTGTAATATGCCAACGAACCAGAGTAATTTAATTCTCCTGTATCATTGTCAAAACTGGAAGTAGAAACTCTCCCGCCAATAGTGTTGAACGCCTGGTGAATTAGCTCTCGATCAATGGTGGTGTCTTCTGCATTAAACCCATAGAAATGATTGGCATCTCGCTGGTAATTTACCTCTCCTTTCCAGTAGCTTTTTTTGGTAAAATGCTGGTAATAAGCAGAAGCTTTGTTTTCGCTAAGCCCACTAAAGCCAGTATTCTCCAAAGAGGAATTGGACGAAATATGCCTTCCTTGAATCCCCCAACTGCTATTTCTTGACCTCAACGAATTGTAATAGATTTCTGCCAATGGAGTGGTGTACATTCCTATACCTCCCTTAATATACCCACGTTTTAATTTATCCAACGGCTGAATCACTTTCAGTTTTGCGGGAGATATGGGCTGTAATTGTAATTCGGAAGGAGCAGTATATTCATAAAACACAAACTCCGATTGTATTTGAGTTTTAGACGTGTCTTCTACCAAATCAGGAACTAAACTAGCTTTTGGTGTTGGTTTTATACTTCTTTTCCCCTTCCCAATTGCATCTATTTCTTCAATTATGGTGTCGTTCTGAGCAAAACTTTGGAACGAGTACATCGATAAAAAAACAACGGCTACTATGTAAGATAATTTTTTCATACTTAACTTTTACTCTGTAATTTCTATTTCAATTGTCTCCTCCTCCTTATTGTCTTTGGCCTCCTCTGCGGCTTTTATTGCATCTAATTTTGATTGTGCAATTGTTTTGATATCGTCCTCCCCTTTGTAATAGTCTATTACACTCTGGAGAGTGGCTTTAGCCTGAAAATTGTCTTCCAGCTTAACGTACACATCTGCCAACAAAATATATCCTTTGGCCAACCAATAATCATATGAGGGCTTTTGTTTGAGGTAACTAAATATCTCGGCCTCGGCTTGCTTGTATTCGTTATTGATAAAGCGAATTTCACACAATTTGTAACCCGCCTCAGCTTTGTCTATATCCGTAGAGAGCGCTACCACTTTCTTGAACCAAATCGCTGCATCAGCATAATTTCCAAGCTTGTAATAGGAGTTTGCCTGAATCATGGAAGCCTCTTCTTTTTCACTCTTATTCAATTGACTTTTTGCCAATACTTTGGTTGAGTATGCGACAGCCTCCGGATAATTTTTTAACTGATAATGAGTCAACATCAGTCCTTTGTTCATCACAGGGATTTTGAGCTCGTCTGTATTTATTTTCTCCAGCTGCGCATAATACGCATTAGCTTGTTCAATATTCTTCAGACGGAAGTTGATGTTAGCTGCATGAAAGAGGGCTTCTACCATGTGTTTTTCGTCTTTCTCAATTACTTTGTTGTAATGAAACAAAGCAGTTTCATACTCTTTGTTCAAGTAATTGCATTCCGCTATATAGAGGTGAGCTGTCACGTAATTTCTCGGACTCTCAATCTTACTCAAATAAGCAGACAGCCCATTAATTGCGTTGTCGCAATCCGCATTGAGATAGGCTTGGTTGGCCGGATACCACAGAGTAGAGTCTAGTTTAGACTGAGAATATTCAACTCCCAGCGAGGTTAATAAATCTGGGAATTCGGCAATCTTGTTTTGCGCCAAATACGATTTTTCTAGTTCGTTTACAGCGGCTTCTCCTTCTACAGATTTTGGGTATTTTTGAATCAGTGTTTTGAACGCTGATTCAGCCTGTCCATATTGTTTGTTTCTTAGATAAATCCCCCCAATTTCTAATCTTGACTTTCGCTCTTGGTAAGTCCCTTCTTTGGTTTGCAGGATTTGATTATAAAATTTAAGAGCCAACTCATTTTTATTTTGTATCCGATAATTATTGGCTAATTCAAATACTGTATTGGTTGCATAATTAGAATTTGGGTAATTCGTGAGCAGCAGATTTAGCAACCTTTCTTTTTCTGGATAATTTGCTAAGTACCCACTACTAACCGATTTTTGATAGAGAGCGTAATCTACGTTTTGTTGATCCAAATCTATCGCAGTTTGATAGTACTTTACTGCCTCCTCATCGTTTTGAGTCAGGAAGTATGCATCACCCAAACGCAAGTTTGCCTCGCTCATTTTTTCTTTATCCGCGGAAGATTTAATAAAATTCCTGAAGGCCAAAATACTTGCGTCATACTTTTTTTGTTCAAAGTAGGCATATCCAATATTGTAGTCAACTGATTTGGCTAGTTCTGAATTTACAGCACCCGGCATAGATCGATATGCTTGATATCCTTCAATTGCCTCAGCAAATTTTTTTTGTTTGTACTGAGCCTCAGCAATCCAAAATTTACTTTGAGAAGTAAGTTGAGTATTTACCGGGTATTTATTCACATCTTGGTAATGTTCAATTGCCTTCTTGTAATTCCTTTTATAAAATAATTCAGTGGCTCTGTTGTAACTCAATTTTTGATAAGCCTCCTTTATTTTGTAGTTCTTGTTTTCAATTCGGTTAATCGATTGAAGCGCTGCTTCGTAGTTTTTGGTGGTTGTGTACACATCCAATAAATATTCGTACACTTCATCGGTCTTGGTTGATTTGGGATACTCATTGAGAAATTCATGAAAGATTTCGGTAGCTTCATCATAAGGGTTATAACTCAATTCGTAGGTAGTTTTGGCATATCCAAAGAGCGCGTCCTCGGTAAGTTGCTCGTCTTGTCCAAGATCGTAGGCACGCTTAAATGCCGTCTTTGCGAATTGTTTTTGGTCTGTTTTTATGTAACATTCTGCCAGCAAAAAATTACAAACTTGTGCTCTTTCCGTTTCTCTAGAGGCAACTCTGCCTAGATACTTTATCGCCTCTTCATAGGCCTTTGTTTTGTAATATGAGTATCCTAATTGGTAGTAATCGTCAACGGATTTTTTTGCTGTTTTGGAAAAGTATTCAGTCAGGTAAGGAATCGCTTTTTCGTATTGCTTCAGTTTAAAATAAGAGGACCCCAAAATACCCTTAATCTCCGCCTCTCTCTTAATCCCTTCTCCCGCTAATGCCGAAGGAATATATTCTATGGCTTTGTCGTATTTCTTTTGTTTAAATAAAATTTGAGAAATATAATACGGCACAATTGGACTAAACCCTGGGTCTTTCTCTATGTTTCTAAACCCCTCGAGAGCGGTTTGATACTTTTCATCCTGATAAGATAGATGAGCATAATAATATTGAGAAGGTCCGTAATAGTCCGATTCCTTTACATCCTTTATTTCATAAAAAGCTTGCTTTGCCTCAGCAAACTTATCTTTGTTGAAATAGCTGTAGCCTAGTTTAAAAAAGTACTCTGTCTTTTCATCTTGAGACAAATCGTATTTATCCACTTTTTCATACCATTCTATGGCATCTTTGAACTTCTTTTTCCGGTAAAAATCATTCCCCAACAAAAAGAATATTTTTTTTGTTTTGGGTGAATCTGGATGTTTTAATGCAAATTGAGACAGCAAGTATTGAGCATCTTTATGAAACAACTCCAGAGCACAAACAGCATGCAGGTATTCTGCGCTAATTTGAATCTCATCTTGCTCATCGTCTATTTGCTCAACAATCACGCTGAACTTTTCTTGTGCCGCTCCAAAAGCTCCTTTGTCGTAGAGCTCGAGGCCATCGCGGTAGGCTTTGTATTTATCCGTATAGGTCTCAGTTAGCTGAGCCCAAGATGAATTTGCAACAAGAACAATCCCAGTCAACACAACCAGGGAACGAATTACCTTTCTCATAGTTTTATTTTTTTGGTGTTCCTGTCAACACTTCGTCAATCATTCCATAGTCTTTCGCTTCTCCAGAAGTCATCCAGTAGTCTCTATCACTGTCTGCCCACACTTTGTCGTAATCTTGCTTGGAGTGATCGGCTATAATAGTGTAAAGTTCTTTTTTTAATTTCATTATCTCTTTCAAGGTAATTTCCATGTCGCTTGCTTGTCCTTGGGCTCCACCCAATGGTTGGTGAATCATTACTCTTGAGTGTCTCAACGCTGATCTTTTTCCATCGGCTCCGGCACACAATAAGACAGCTCCCATTGAGGCGGCCATTCCAGTACAAATTGTTGCCACATCTGGCTGAATGTATTGCATGGTATCGTAAATTCCCAATCCTGCATACACAGAACCTCCTGGCGAGTTGATGTATATCTGAATATCTTTTTTAGCATCTACAGATTGTAAAAACAGTAACTGCGCCTGGATAATATTTGCTACTTGATCATTAATCCCTGTTCCTAAGAAGATAATTCTATCCATCATTAATCTAGAAAAAACGTCCATTTGAGCTACGTTTAATTGTCTTTCTTCAATGATATAAGGAGTAACGTTATTCACATAACCGTTTAGTACATTGCTATTAATTCCTGCATGCTTAGTTGCATATTTTTCAAATTCTTTTGAGTCGAACATAAGTTGGTTATTTTAAGTGTTAGATTGATATATAAGTTAACGAGATTCTTTAGCATAGATTCTCAATCTCCGAAAATAATTAAAATAAAGCCAGAAGTAAATCTATTGAGCGGGAGTAATAAACTGATTGATGTTTATAACGTAAACCCAATACAGGTATTGGGACACGGGTCTTCCGCCAAAGAAAGGATTGAAAATCATTGATTTATTGCGGCAAACAACTGTTGCAATATAAGACTTCCTTGGTGGTGATATTCCAATGCTTGAGAAGCTTCGCATTGAGCTTTGATTCTTCTAAATCTCTAGAAAGAAACCAACCGAGTGGTGCACAATTATCATTCAAGTTAACGGCAAACTCAGTTGACTCTGCCATCTTATACAACGCCCATTTTTCACATTCATTTTTATCAAAATTTTCGTTGTCCATTTTGGTGTAAAAGAAAATAAATCCACCTACCAGGAGTAAATAGAGAATCCTTCCTTTTGCCAGTTCTCGAACGAGGTAAAAAGTAGAAGCCCCAAAATAATAAATGAACATCATGGTTACAGGAAGTAATGTATCGTTCCTAATTACAAAAGGGCGATAGTCTCGGTATCCGCCAAACGGCAACAAAACAATGTAAGTAACACAAAAAGCAGTAGCCACATAAATAATTCAACAAATCTGAAAGAATACAGATTACTTGATTTTCTTCAATAGCAAAAGCAGATTGAGACCAATAAAAGAAAACAACACCAGAAAAGCAGGCGTGGAGAGAAAAATAGGATAGATTCCCGCAGCTATTTTTTGGTACAACGCACCAAATGGCTGTTTGCTCTGTATAGATAAAGAATTATAACTTCCCAGATACAACGAGTAAATAGCTAACATTACCAGCGGAAGCAGGTAAAAGAAGAAATGACTTGGGACTGAACTTATTACCCTCCGAATGGTAATTCTGCCTGTTTCACTCAGCTGGTTTTTACCAGTTTCTATTATGTGCTTCAGGACAACTAATACCACAAAAACAAGTGCCACTCCCGGATTGAGAGGACCACTTAGACACACTACAAACGCCAAAGGAATCTAAGTAATTTTCACCAAAATAGGCATAGTGCCACCTCTCTTCCAATACGTCTGACGAACAAAAGGAAGAATGTAAATCAATAAAAACACGAAGGGAAGAGCGTAAAAGAAAACATACGTTGTGGATTCATCAATAATTGCCATCTGCCTGTAATAACCGTTGGTTTGAAAAAGGGAGACCACCAAGAACATCGCAGTCAGTCCCTGGATTGTCCAAAATCGATAGGACTTTGAAATAAACATGGCGAGCAGGATAACAAGCGCTATTTGAATGAGGGTTCGTGCTATTCCCATTGCCATGTACACACTCTCAATAGGTGAAAACCATTGCTGTAGACACAAAGGAGCTCGCAAGAGGTAAAACTAATTAAACCAATGACAAAAAAACTTGTTGGGATTGACATAAGTATCTCCTTCGAGAATAGCCTTTGTGCCAAAGGGATTCTCTAACACTGGAATCAAATCATCGTCCGGAATTGAATTCCAAGCCATATCACCATCAAGTGCTTTCGCCTGATGCTGCCAAAAGGAATACCCAAAATCTGCTAGCAGCAACAATAGCAAACCAATGAATATCAATGTTTTATTGTTAATTTTCGGCAATTATTCTAGGTTTTAATTTCTCTCAAATGTAGGTAGGATTTTTTTCTCAAAAAAAAATCATCTACTTTTCTCAGATAGTTAGGACTTTTTAAATAAAAAACTTATCTTTGCATCCGATATTTCAAGAAATATTAGCGGGCGTGGCGGAATTGGTAGACGCGCTAGACTTAGGATCTAGTGCCGCAAGGTGTGAGAGTTCGAGTCTCTCCGCCCGCACAAATAACTAAGGCGTCCCGACTTGTCGGGATGCCTTTTTTGTATCAAATATGTTGATATTTTTTAATACATAAATTCTGAAAACGATGAACATTACAGAAGAAAAAGTAGATGACTTAAACGCAATCATCAAAATCAAATTGACTCCAGAAGATTACACAGAGCAATATGAGAAAAAAATTGCTGAAGCAAGAAAACAAATGACTGAACCGGGTTTTAGACCTGGGAAAGTGCCAATGGGAATGGTGAAGAAAAAGTATGGTCAATCTATCTTGGCAGACGAATTGAACAAAATCATCAACGACAAACTGTACACTCATATTCAAGAAAATAAATTGAATGTGTTAGGGAACCCACTTCCTTCTGATGCTCATACCACTTTTGATAAATGGGAAGCAGGAAGCGATTTTGAATTTGGATACAAGATTGGACTAGCGCCAGATTTTGAGGTAAAGCCTTCTTCGAAAGACAAAGTAACTTTTCACAAAATAAAAGTAGATAAAGAAACTATTGATAAGCAAATTGAGGATTTCCAAAAGAGATATGGTCAGATGAAAGAAGCTGACAAATCTGAAAAAGGAGACATGGTATTTGGTGAATTCGTGCAACTAGATGACAAAGACAAACCTTTGACTGAAGGAATTACAGCGAAATCTACGGTTTCTATCCCAATGATTGAAGACGAAAAAATTCAAAAGAAATTTGTCGGACTGAAAAAAGGAGATTCTTTAGTTATAGATCCTAAAACTGTATCCAAAGGGGATGCTGACATGGCAGCCATGCTTCACATCAAAAAAGATGAATTAAGTCAAGCAACTGGCAACTTCTCATTTACGGTAGAAGAAGTGAAAAGACTTGAGCCAGCTCCATTAGACCAAGAATTGTTCGACAAAATTCACGGAAAGGATACGGTGAAAGACGAAAAAGAATTTAGAGCTAAAATAGAAGAAGAATTGAGTGTTGCTTTCGTAAACGACAGCGAGAGATTGTTTCAAAAAACCTTGGCTGACCACTTCGTGAAAAAAATGAAATTGTCCTTACCTGACGAATTTCTAAAAGAGTGGATCCAAGCTTCCAACGAAAAAGAAGTATCGATGGAAGAAATTGAAAAAGAATACCCACAATACTCTGACCAATTAAAATGGCAGTTAATTGAAAACAAAGTTATTCAAGAAAACGAAATCAAAGTAGAGGTAGAAGAAGTAAAGGATTACGTGAAAGGAATGTTAGTACAGCAATACGCGCAGTACGGCATGCCTACCCCGGAAGACGAGGCTTTAGAAGCGAATGCAATGCAAGTATTGCAAAACCAAGACGAGACAAAGAAAATCTTTGATTATCTATACAAAAACAAAGTTTCTGAGTATTTCAAGAACAATGTAAAAGTTCAAGAAAAAGAAGTGAACCAAGAAGAGTTCATCAAACTATTTTACGCTCAATAACATATCGACCTAGAAAGACAAAGCCCGAGATTGAATTCAATCTCGGGCTTTTTTGTTATATTTAATTTTATCAACCGAAAACAATAGTAAGATGGCAAAGTTAAATGACGAAATTAAAGGAGGTTTTCTCGATATTTTAAAGAAGTTTTTTGCTTCGCTTTTTTCTTCCTCAGAGAAGGAAAAAAAATAACTGAATAATAGATTCAAATGATTTTACTCTGAAACTGCCGCAAGAAAACAATTAGACTCAGAGCTCTTTCTTTGCTGTTATTCCAAACTTGTTTTGGAATCTGGTAAAGTATATTTCACATTGTCATCCTCAACTCCAATCATGAAGCTCATATAGAATTTTTCACTTTAGCTTTGGTAACATTTCAATGAATAAGATTCCGCATCAAGTGCGGAATGACAATTACATTTAGGATTATCATCAGTCATTAGCATTTTCCTAAACCATTCCTTATATTTACTTTCTTAAAATTTTACAAAAAATTAGCTCAACATAACTATGAAATTACAAAACTATGCCCAAGGAAAATGGGTGAACGGAGAAGGTGAAGGACAAGAATTGGTGAATGCGATTACAGGTGAAAAAGTAGCGGAAGCAACCTCCAATGGACTAGATTTTGGCGACATGATGATATACGCTCGTGAAGTTGGTTCGCCCAATTTGCGTAAATTAACGTTTCACGAAAGAGGAAGAATGCTGAAAGCTCTGGCTTTTCATTTGCTAGAAAAAAAAGAAGAATTTTATAAAATAAGTGCCTACACTGGGGCAACACGTGTAGATTCTTGGATTGATATTGAAGGTGGAATCGGGAATTTATTCTCAAACGCCTCCCTCAGAAAACAATTCCCAAACGAAACGTTTGCTCTCGATGGCGAAGTTGCTCCACTTTCAAAAGGCGGAACTTTTATTGGGCATCACATCCTTACTCCCAAACAAGGAGTTGCCATTCACATCAATGCGTTCAACTTTCCGGTTTGGGGAATGCTAGAAAAGATAGCCGTAAATTTACTGGCTGGTGTTCCTGCTATCGTCAAACCTGCCACCGTAACTTCCTATTTAACAGAAGCTGTGGTAAGAGAAATTGTAGCCTCAGGAATTTTGCCTGAAGGTTCGTTGCAGCTAATTTGTGGATCGGCTCGTGGAATTTTGGACCATGTAGAAAGCCAAGACATTGTGACATTTACTGGTTCGGCTAGTACGGGTCAAATGCTAAAAGCTCACCCAAGATTGGTGGAAGAATCTGTTCCGTTTAATATGGAGGCAGATTCGCTGAACTGCTCGGTTTTGGGAGAAGACGCAGTTCCCGGTACGCCCGAATTTGATTTATTCATCAAAGAAGTGCAGCGAGAAATGACCGTAAAAGCGGGGCAAAAATGTACGGCAATTCGTAGGGTTTTGGTTCCAGAAAAATTGGTAGAAGATGTACAAATTGCTCTTGGACAACGATTGGCAAAGACCGTAATAGGTGACCCGAGCCAAGAAGGCGTGCGAATGGGTGCTCTTGCAGGAAAAGAACAAGTAGAAGAAGTGACAACTCAAGTAAATAAATTGGCCGAAACTCAGGAGATTGTGTACGGAAGTTTGACAGATTTTGAGGTAACGGGAGCCGATAAAAACAAAGGTGCTTTCTTGTCTCCTATTTTGTTTTTGAACAATGATCCGTTTAACAAAACGGATTGCCACAACATTGAAGCTTTTGGTCCTGTATCTACTATTTTGCCTTACAAAACCATTGACGAAGCCATAGAACTTGCCAAAATGGGGAAAGGCTCGTTGGTTTGTTCCATTGTGACTGCAGACGACAAGATTGCCAAAGAATTTGTGCTAGGAGCGGCTTGCATGCACGGAAGAATATTGGTGCTGAATGCAGAGTGTGCCAAAGAAAGCACAGGACATGGTTCGCCTATGCCAATGCTTACTCATGGAGGTCCAGGAAGAGCTGGAGGTGGAGAAGAAATGGGCGGAATGCGAGGAGTGAAACATTACTTGCAACGAACAGCTATCCAAGGTTCGCCAACCATGCTTACAGCCATTACCAACCAATACCAAACCGGAGGTGAATTCAAATTTGATAGGGTTCATCCTTTCCGAAAGCACTTTGAAGAACTCGAAATTGGGGAAACTTGGATGACTGCCAAACATACCGTTACCGAAACCGATATCGTAAATTTTGCGAATGTGAGTGGCGATAATTTTTATGCACACATGGATGTCACTTCATTGGAAGGAACCATTTTTGAGGAGCGTGTAGCTCACGGATATTTTATCTTATCCAAAGCGGCAGGTTTGTTTGTGGATCCAGCAAAAGGCCCAGTACTGTTGAATTACGGATTGGAAGAAGCGCGATTTGTAAAGCCAGTGTACGTAGGAACTACCATTGGAGTAAAATTCACAGTAAAAGAAAAAGTAGAGGGCGAAAAACGAGACGAAGAAGACATTGCAAAAGGAATAGTGAAATTCTTGGTAGATGTGTATGACCAAACTGGTGAGACAGTGGCAATTGCTACCATTCTGACCATGGTGAGGAAGATTGATCAGAGTATGTAGAGATTACTTGATAAAGCCACCCTTTCCCGAATTCTCGGGACAGGCTGATACATCCCGATTAAAATCGGGACACTCAGGGTTCGGGTTTACAGCAATCTGCGGGCTGAGTTCGGATTTTAGAGGAAAAGATTTGTTCGCCTGTCCCGAGAATTCGGGAAAGCCCAACTTAACCTATAAAACTAAAACCTAATACGGGTCATCCCAAACTTGATTTGGGATCTTATGATTTACATTATTCAATGTAGAACCTTAGATTTTGGATCAAGTCCAGAATGACTGTTGAAAAGTTGATTTGTGAAATAGGCTTTGTGAGATTCTGAATCAAGATCAGGACGACTGATGAAAAGTAGAATGAAAAAATAGTTAACATAAAACATGCAACAAAAACGCTGGACATACACTCCTAAATCTGAAAAATCTACCAAAGAATTGGAAGAAAAACTAGGGTTGAGCAAAGAATTGGTAGAGCTACTTCACCAGCGAGGTGTGACTACTTTTGAGGAAGCACAAACGTTTTTTCGCCCGCAATTGGAGGACATTCACGATCCTTTTTTGATGAAAGACATGGACAAAGCAGTAGCTCGAGTCTTAAAAGCTTTTGAAAAAGAAGAAAAAATACTGGTGTACGGAGATTATGACGTGGATGGCACCACAGCCGTTTCGCTGATGTACACTTTCCTTATCAAACATTACCCAAATGTAGAGTTTTATATTCCAGACAGATATACCGAAGGCTACGGAGTTTCGTACCAAGGAATTGACTATGCGGCTGACAATGATTTTAAACTCATCATCGCACTTGATTGTGGAATAAAAGCCATAGAAAAAGTAGATTACGCAACAGAAAAAGGAGTTTATTTTATTATCTGCGACCACCACCGCCCCGGAGATGACATACCCAAAGCTGTGGCTGTATTGGACCCAAAAAGAAAAGATTGTACCTATCCGTATGACGAATTGTGTGGATGTGGAGTGGGATTTAAATTGGTTCAAGCGCTAAACCAAGAATTAGGGTTTGAATTTGAAGTGTTAGAAGAATATTTTGATTTATTGGTTGTGAGTATCGGGGCAGATATTGTTCCTGTAACTGGCGAAAACCGTGTGTTAGCCTATTTTGGATTAAAGAAAATAAACCACAGCCCAAGAAAAGGGATTGCCGAAATTCTGAAACTATCGGCACTCAAAAGAGAACTAAACATTACCGATGTGGTATTTATCGTAGGGCCCAGAATCAATGCTGCTGGGCGAATGAAATCGGGGATGAATGCGGTGAAATTATTGGTGTCGGGAGACGATGAAACGGCTAAAGAATTGGGAGCATTCATTGAAGGAGAAAATAAGCAAAGAAAAAATTTCGACAAATCAATTACACAGGAAGCTCTCAACATGATTGACGAAAACAAAGAGTTTCAAGAGGCCAAATCCACCGTATTGTACAGCGAAGGATGGCACAAAGGCGTGATTGGAATTGTAGCCTCAAGAGTAATTGAAACGCATTATAAACCTACCATCATACTCACCGAAAGTAACGGAAAAGCGGCTGGTTCGGCTCGTTCTGTTCAAGGGTTTGATGTGTACAATGCGATTGATGCCTGTTCTGATTTGGTAGAGCAGTTTGGAGGGCACATGTACGCGGCTGGAATGACCATGCCGATTGAAAATATTGAGGCATTTAGAAAGAAGTTTGATGAAGTCGTTTCTCAGACAATTACCGAAGAACAACTGGTTCCAGAAATCAGAATCGATTCAGAAATAGAATTATCTAAATTAGCTCCGGAACCTGGAGCTCAATTTCCAAAGTTTTATCGAATAATCAAACAATTTGCCCCATTCGGCCCCAAAAATATGCATCCAATATTTGTCGCAACAGGCGTAAAAGCTAAGTACCCAAAAGTAGTTGGTGATACTCACCTGAAACTTTCAGTGTATCAGGAAGAACATTCAGACGATCTTTACGATTGTATTGGTTTTGGATTGGCAGATTATTTTAACCAGATAAATCAAGGCCAATTATTTGATATTGCTTTTGTAATTGAAGAAAATACTTGGAATGGAAACACCAAACTCCAACTTAATTTGAGAGACATTAAGCTTGTATGAAAATACTCGAACGAATGAATAAACTTGGGTTTCTGAAAGAAAAATACTTGTTTGGACTTGTTGTTCTTCTTTCAATTTCCCCTTTTTTGGGCGTTACATTCGTTCCTTCTTTGGATGGTCCAGCTCACCTGTACAATGCAAACCTCATTCTCGAGTTGCTTTCTGACAATGACTTCATTTCCAAGTTTTATTCCCTTACCAATTCGCCAAACCCCAACCTCACTGGACATGTTATTCTGAGTGCACTTCTCCTGATTTTTCCGGCTTTTGTAGCCGAAAAAGTTATGTTGATCTTTTATGTAATCGGCTTTTCCTTCTTCTTTAGAAGACTTGTTCTGGTGCAAAACCCCAAAGGTGTTTGGTTATCCTACCTTGGATTTCCGATTATTTTTTCCTTCGTTTTTGCATTGGGATTTTACAACTTTTCTTTGGGACTTGTCTTTCTTTTATGGGGATTGTACTATTGGATTAAGAAAGAAACCAATACTCTCAAAGTTAGTGAGTTGTTCGCTCTATTTCTGCTTTTCACTTTGACTTTCTTTTCACATGTCTTTGTGTTTGCGGTTTTTATTCTAATTGTTTCTGGGCGTCTCTTTTTTTCCTTCTTCCAGTCAGCATCACCAATTTCTGCCAGCCGAAAACTCACTGAGTTTTTCCTTTCAAGTAGTCTTTCTTTGGGGTTGTTTGTCTTTTATTTTGCCTCCCGACCAGCTGCTCACAATTCGGTTCACAATTCATTCTCACAACTAGCCGAAGACATCGTTACCCTTAACCCTCTTGTTTCTTACAGCCGAGGAAGAGAAGGCATATTTTTGGCTTTAGTTGGTTGCGTTATCATTTATTTGATTGTCGTTACCCTTGTTTCCAGAGCTAGAGGCAGGAGTAAATCAAACTTAAAGAATGATAGCTGGCTTATTTTATCTATTCTACTGGCTTTGGCCTACTTTATTTTACCCGATTCCAATAGTTTGGGAGGGTTTATTAATACAAGAGTGGCTTTAGTTTTTTATTTATTCATCATCTTGTGGATTGGCGCTCAACACCTTTCCAACAAGCTAGTAATTCCTGCGATTATTGTGGTAGTATTTTCACATTATCAATTGGTGGATTACTATTCGCATTGTATAAAAAACATGAATGAAATTGCAGTAAATTGCCATGAAATGGAAGAGTTTGTGAAGGAAAACAGTGTGGTAATACCGCTAAACTACTCAGATAATTGGGTAACGGGCCATTTTTCTAACTATCTGGGAATTGAAAAACCTCTAGTCATCTTAGATAATTACGAAGCCATAAACGATTACTTTGCTACCCGCTGGAAATGGGAGTCTTTGGATGAAGACTTGTACTCTCACATGTCTATTAATGATTTCAGATGCCTCGGAAAATCCTCCTACCTCAATCAAGAACAAATGGGAAAAATATACCTATTAATCTTGGGAAACATAGACAATTCAACGGATTCCTGTGGGAAAGAAAAAAAAGAAGAACTCTCCAAGTATTTTTATCCAATAGCTAAAAACAAACATTGTTCGCTTTACAAAGAGAGAGAATCTTAATATTTTTGTACTTTCAGATAAACCCGAGGATTAACTTATACACGAGCTATGAAAAAGACCACACTTATTGCAATTTGCTTTACGCTTTTGGCAGCATCTGCCAGGACTCAATCAATCTCTCAGGCAGACATTGACTTTAGCGTCACCGCTGGAGTAGCCTTTGATGCTGCCGAACGAGGATTTGCTGCTACCCATAATTTTTCACCTAAAAGTCTTTATGAAAACAACTTTACGTTCATTGAGATTGGACTAAGTTCCGTAGATTATGAATCGTTGGACTCTTCTTATTTCAAAACAGGAGGCGCCATGACTTTCAAATACTTTTATCCCACTTTTGCAAGCGATACATCCAATTCTCGTTACTCGGGAAATTTGTTTGGGTTTGACCTTGTTGGGCTCAACTTATTACCCAAAGTAAAATTCGTTGATTTACTGGTAACTGGCGGACTAAACATGGGTAGTAAAAAAGTTCGTATCGACCGAAATGTGAAATACAAAAACTTCGTTTTCGCCCCTCGAGTAACCAGCGAATTGCGCGTAAGAATTGGGCCTAAGTTTTCTCTCACTGCCCGAATCGAAAAGCAATGGGATGTATCCAATCCAAGATGGAAACTAAAAAAAGGATTGGATCTTCTTGACTTAACAGAATTTAAATACAGCCCAGTGCTAGTCTCGGCAGGGTTTGGCTGGAAAATTATGTAACCTATGATTCCTCTTACAGATATCATACACAAGCTAAGCAAAGAGGAACAAGCCAAGTTCTCAAATTTTATAAAGAAAAGTGGTAAATCAAAACAGTCCAGGAAATATGAACTTTTCAAACTTATTTTGGATGAGAAATTCCCAGCTCGAGAATTTCCAAAAAGAATTTACGGAAAAGAAAATAAAGTGGCCTACCACCAACTAAGAAAACGGCTTTTTGACGACTTAATAAAGTTTATTGCACTCGAACGGTTCAACTCTGAAGAAGAGCAACTGCTAGAAATCACTCAACTCATTTTGGCAGGAAAGCACCTTATCATAAACAAAAATTATGCTTCTGGTTTCAAGTTGCTCTGCAAAGCTGAGGAAAAATCTATTGCAGAAAGCGACAGCGAATCGTTGAATGAAATTTACAACCTCCTCATCCAATTCTCGCACTACAACCCAGAGATAGACCTAAAAATTACAATAAAAAAACTGGAACGAAATAGAGTGTTAATGATTGAGGAATCCAATCTAAACATGGCTTATGCTTCGGTAAAAGAAATTTTTCATACCTATCACCAAAAAGGGATAGAAGTAAATTTTGATGAAATATTGTCGTACGTGTTTCACCGTTTTCAAATTTCTGAAGAATCGGGAAACAATTTTAAAACCTTGTATCAATTGGTACAAATAGTGGCAGCCAATGCCAATGTAACCAAAGAGTATCACATGGTGGCTCCCTTTGTGCTAGAAAGATATTCTAAAATAAGCCAAAAAGAGGAGGAGCAAAATAGGTATGTTTTCTTCCATGTAAAATTATTGTACTTCATCGCTAACGTGTTGTTTCGAGAGAAAAGATTTGAAGAAAGCAATCAATTCTTATCCAACATGGAGAAGTTACTTTCCGCTCACACGAGTTATCAAAAAGTCTTCGAAACCAAAATTCTCGTACTGCAAGCCCTCAACACCAATTATCAAGGCAACAATTCTGCGGCAGAAAAAATTATTGAACAAGCCCTACACTCAAAAGGTGAAACCTCAAAAGATTATTTGGACGCGATGGTTGTAAGCTCCATGATATACTTTCACCAAAAAAACTATAAAAAAGTAAAGTCTATATACAGTAAACTGCGAGCAACCGACACTTGGTACATCAAAAAAATGGGGGTGAATTGGCTAATGAATAAAAATCTTATCGAAATATTAACCCACATAGAACTAGAGAACCTCGATTATGTTGACAGTCGATTAGAGAGTTTTTTGAACAAACATGAGGAGTACCTCAACCATGACGAAAGAGCGAAAACCTATTTGCAATTTTTGAAAATTAGTTACCAGCATCCAAGCAAAGTTCAGACGGAAGAGTTTAAATCTACTTTTTTTAATTCAGTAGAAAAGAAACCTAGGCTCCAAGAAGACATTTATGTTCTGAGCTTTTTGGCATACTTAAAGGCTAAAATGCTAGGCAAAGAAACCTATGAAACTACACTCGAGCTTGTCCGGGGAATTAGTTAAATTTACAGCATGAAATGTATTCTTACCTTTTTTCAGCTGTTTTTGGTTCTCCCTCTGATTGGGCAGCAAATCCCAACCAACAGAAAAACTGATTGGAGTAACCCTGGATCGTGCGTAACAATTCGTGACACAACGGTTTATCTCAGAGATTTTGGCGGAGACAGTACCGGCAGCACCGATAATTCTCTTGCTTTTTCTCTTGCGCAGGCTGCCTTGGGTTCGCAAGGAGGAACCATTCAGTTTGGCGAAGGAGATTACTACTTTTCCTCCTCTCTCGCTTTGGCTAGTGGCATCAGGGTAAAAGGCAAAGGGGCTTCCAACACCCAGTTCATTCACAACTTATCTGGGTCGGGACATTTGTTTCGGATAAACGGAACCATTTCCAGCACAAAGGATACGCTCATTGGTGGTTACAGTTTTGGATCAGATTCTGTGTTGGTAACAAATAGTTCTTTGTACCTACCCGGTAATCTGTTGAAATTGGTAGAAAATGACGGAGGAAGAATCTATTCAAGCTGGGCAAACAACAGCATAGGACAAATTGTGAAAATTGTGAAAATTTCGGGGAATTGGTTGTATCTCGATAAGCCTCTGAGGCAAAAGTACACGAGCAGTTTATTCCCTCGAATTAGTAAAATATCACCCATAAGCGAGGTTAGTTTCGAGTGTTTTGCTGTGAAGAGATTGGATGCCACTACCTCACAATCAAAAAATTTTGATTTGAACTACGCAGCAAATTGTGAGTTTCGAGGAATAAGAAGTGATTCCTGCAATTTTTCGCACATCTCTATTTCCAATTCTACCAATATTTCGGTCACTCATTGTTATTTTAAGAACGCTCATGACTATGGAGGCGGTGGAAAAGGATATGGGGTTGTACTCCAATCTACTTCAGGAAATTGCTTAATAGAAAATAATCAATTCGAACATTTGCGTCATTCGGTTCTATTACAATCCAGCTCCAACGGGAACGTAATTAGCTACAATTACTCCCTCGATCCATATTGGACAGGAGTGTTTCTTCCCTCTAACTCTGCCGGAGATATGGTTCTGCACGGAAACTACCCGTACATGAATTTGTTTGAGGGCAATATTTGTCAGAACATTGTCATTGACAATTCTCATGGAATCAATGGAAAGTTCAATACTTTTTTGAGAAACAGAGCTCAACTTTATGGGATTTTTATGAATACTAGTCCCGCCTCCGACTCTCAAAATTTTGTGGGAAACGAGATAACAAATACACTTATTGGAATGAAAAATCTCGCGGGAAATGGACATTTTGATTATGGAAATAAACTTCGGGGCACTATCTCTCCTCCATCCACAAACGCCAATTCTATTCATTCTCTTTACTTACCCACCATCAAACCCTTGTTTTGGGATCCTTTAGCTACTTTTCCTTTTGCAGGAAACCCAGCTCCTTACAACCAATTTCACATTCCGGCATTTTCTAATTACCACAAAGGAATCTTAGCTCCTTGCAATGCAGACACAGTCAATTATGCATTGGTGATTTGTCCGTCAGATTCCGTCTGGGTAAACGGAAAACTACTTTTAAATGAAGGAAATTATCTAGATTCTTCTGCTTCCTCTTCGGGATGCAAAACATACCTAAAAACCAGAGTGTCTTATTTTCCAAAACCTAACATCACGGTAACGTGGTTTCTCACTTCGTCACAAGGCGAGCACTATCAATGGAAACTAAACGGAGTGAATTTGCCAGGCGACAGTCTACGAACCTTGCCAATTTATCAAAATGGATATTACCAAGTGCTAGTTACTGATTCCAACGGATGTTCTCAGTTGTCTGATTCTGTGTTGGTGAATTCCGTAAGTATTGCCGAAAACCACGATGAAGTTGTATGCTACCCAAATCCCTTTCATTCAACCCTTACCATTCAAAAATCATCTGGAGGTAATTCGGTATTTCAACTCATCACCGCAGACGGAAAAATAGCCAAAGAGTGGCAATATTTGGGAAAACGACAACAAATAGACGTCTCTCATCTCTCCCAAGGGATTTATTTTCTTAAGGAAAAAGGAAGTAATTCTTACCTAAAATTAATCAAGCACTAATAGAACTCCATGACCTCTGAAAGTTTCTTTCGATGAATGTCGGGCACAAAAGTTTCTTCTGCGGGATACCCAACAGGCAAAAGTAAGAAGGCGCGTTCGTTGCTGGGTCGTTTCAATAGTTTAGTCAGAAAATTCATGGGACTGGGAGTGTGCGTGAGCGTAACCAAACCAACTTGATGAATCGCAGAAATAAGCATTCCGCAGGCAATTCCTACCGATTCATTTACGTAATAATTTTGCAATTTATTTCCGTTTTCATCCAGATCATACGGCTTTTTGAACACGATAATCAAATATGGTGCAGTCTCCAAAAAAGGCTTTAGATGATTGGTTCCCAGAGGTTTTAGATCATTCAGCCATTCTTTACTCATCCTGCCCTCGTAACTTTTCTTTTCTTCCTCTTCGGCTGCTATTCTTATTTGAGATTTGAGCTCTGGTGACTCTACCACACAAAATGTCCAAGGTTGCTTATGTGCTCCGCTGGGTGCTGTGGCAGCAGTTTTTATGACAGTTTCGACAACAGATCTTGGTAGTTTTTTCTCAGAAAAATCCCTGATGCTTCTTCTCGAATCCATCATTTCATAATATTCTTGTGCTGCTTGTTCTATGTTTTCGCGCACTATCTTCTGTTTGAATTCTACATGAGGATTCCCATCTATTTCCTTTCTTTTACCCATAACGAAAGATAATAAGATTATCCCATTAGACCTAAAAATTGACCCAACTTGCCCTAAATGCCACAATAATAGGTTCTGTCGCATCTGTTTTTTAATTTACATAAAATAGTAAGATTTGATCAAAACCAATCATTATGTTCAAGCACCATTGTTTTCCAAAATCGATCATTTTACAGGCTGTTTATTTTAAATTACGTTTTAGTTTAAGCTATCGAGATGTAGAAGAACTGATGGAAATACGTGGTGTAAAAGTAGATCATGCAACAATTCAACGTTGGGTGTTTAAATTCACTCCTATTCTGGACAAGGAATTTAGAAAACGAAAGAAGCGAGTAGGTATGAGTTGGCGAATGGATGAAACCTATATCAAAGTTAAAGGAGAGTGGCGTTATTTGTATCGAGCCGTTGACAAGCAAGGAAATACAGTAGACTTTCTATTGACCAAAAGAAGACAGCGTATGTCAGCCCAAAGTTTTTTGATTAAGGCAATTGAGCATAATGGAAAACCTCGAGTGATAAACATAGAAAAAAGCGGGTCAAATTCAAGTGCCATTCGGGTTTATAACAAACGCGCATTAGCAACAAAATCAGGAATTAGAATCGGGAAATGCAAATACTTAAACAATATAGTA